>DASRZI010000281.1:0-4634 GCA_035686605.1 Candidatus Zixiibacteriota bacterium | reverse complement strand
ATCTAAATATGAGAGAAAGGGAGCCAAACAAAGAAGTCATTAGCCGGGGAGATTTATACTTTCTCTGGCATCCAGGGACGGAGAATGTCTTCTCTGGTTATGGGCTGGCGGCAAAAGACGGGAGCAATGAGCACCTGGTTGGGCTGCTTATGATAGACCGCCCGCCACAAGGCGTCGATGAATGGCTTCAGGCTGCAGAAGAGGCCTTTGGTCAGTACGAGCTGGTGGCGATGACTGCCGCGGGCGAACGCGGCATTCTGTGCCAGATGCAGATTGAACCCGAAAGCCAACCCTTCTTGAAGCGGTTTCCTTTTGATAAAGCAGTCGCAATTGAGTCATCCCTTCAACCCTTACTGGAAGAACGCCCGAGCCCGGCATTCATTATGGACTGGGATGAAAAGGGGCATGCATGGCGCAGCCAGATGGCAGCGCCTGACGAGCTACCCCCAGAGTTACGCGAGGTCTTTGAGTGGACGGGTTATGGCTGCCTGGCAATAGAGGCAAATATCGGTATTGTGCATGTCTGCCACGCATCAGATTCCGACATCGAGGGTTTTGCCGACAAACCGGTCTGGAGCCAATGGCAGCTTATCCTCATGCCCACCGCGCCGCTAATCCGACTTGAACTAGTGATACCAGATCGGCCGGATAACCCCTTCAAGTTCGAGTCCTTTCTGAATGTGGCTGAGGAAGACCAGGCCAGGGTATTAGGCCAACTGGCCGGACAGGATCAGATCTTCATGGCCTTCTACGGTGATGATTTGGGATACCGCTATGCTAAAGTCCTTCCCCACAGCGAGCAACAATGGCAGCAGCTAGATGAGCTGATGACCAAGGCCACCGATCACTGGAATGGGATTCCACCAGAGCAACGGGATTATGACAGAGCCAAGGAGGAGTTCATGAGAAATTATATTTGAACCGAGAAATTTGTTTCCGACAGACCGGAGAGTTGCCCACATACCTACGCCCTGATGGTTACACAAATCGGCCCGATGTGGAACCATTATTCCTGGCGTTCACCGGCTAGTCGGACCCGGCCTGGCTGCGGTTGTTATTCTACTGTCGGCATCGTTATCCTGGCGGGTTTGCTGATATCCCGGGCTGGTTTTACCAACTCAATTAACACCCGGGTCAGCGCGACCGTCGTTTGGAAGCAGTGGTTGCAGTCCGACAGGTATATTCTCATAGGGCATTCCCCCCCACTCCTTCAATTCGTACTTCTTTCGCCTTGACAGGCGTTATCTAATAAAGTGCGCAGTATCCTTATTTTCTGTATGTCAGATTGCCGCGAGTAGAAATATGGTGCGCCGTCTCATTACCGGGTGCATCAGGTTTATGGCCAGGCTGTGTCTATTTCGTCTAAAATAATGGGCAGAGCCTTTCCGTCCACAAGGTCAACGATACCTTGCCAAAAAGCGCCAGCCCCGACTTCACCTGGCATAAGGTCCGAAGCATCAAATCGAATTGCGCCTGCCTCTGTGACCAGTTGACCCATTCGCCGCCATTCAGAAGGATACCAATTCAGATCGATATCCCTGTGGGTCGAAACGGACTCACCCCGTTCGACAAAATAGCGAACAGATTCTGCCTTGGTGGCGTACTCGATGAATGCCCGTACTTCCGGCCGGTCATGAAAGGCGGCAAACAGATCGCCGGCTATCAGTACCGGGTCGCCATAGGCCGATTCAATCTCAGGCAGCAAGAAATAATCAACATCCACACCTACCTCGGTACCTTCAGGAAAAAAGATCGGGATGAAATTGGCCTGGCGATGCAGCCAGCAGGATGGGTCTGGTTCATCGAACATCGGGGTTGGAGCATTGGCATAGAAGGTGGTGTTGATGCTGTCGCGGCCGCCGAAAACGTAACTGTCGCTAAACCAAATACCGGCCATAATCTGAAAAGCGTTGCTAACGACATCCGAACTGAAGGGTAGGCTTCCATTAACCCAGGCGTCGTAGTTTGCCGGTGTAGTTGTGCGCAGCATGATATCTTCGACCCAATCGGTACCCACCCAGCCTGAAGCCGCGCCGCTTTCGATACCCAGACACCAAGGGTTACTACCATCCGACACTATCTGGTTCGACACGGCCACCAGTTCATCCCAATCCTGGGGAACCGAATAGCCAGCATCAAAAAATTCCGGTATCGGATACCAGACCAAACTTTTCACACCAGCTTTGTACCACACGCCGGTAACCTGATTATGCAGGGTGGCCATGTCCAACCAACTTGGTTCATATTGTTGGGAGAGATAGGCTGGATCGAGCCAATCACCCAAATCAATGGTATGCCCTTCGTTGGCCAGAACGCCCAGAAGCCATGGATTGCCGAATAGGGCCAGGTCAGGCGCCTGGTCGCTCCGGGCCAGGTTGGCGATGGTGAGATCAAAATCCGGGATGGCGGCGATAAGCATACGGTGCCCGGTGTTTTGCGCGAAGCCATTGGTCGCCTCGCGTAGTTCGTTAGCGGTGTTGCGGTCCCCCCCGGCTAGAACGGTCAGGACCTTGCCGCTTAGATCGGGAAAGGCGTTGTCGATAGTGGCCAGGATGGTGGCCAGATCCTCGCCGTCGACATAGTCGACCATGCCTTGCCAGAAAGCGCCGGCGCCTACATTGCCAGGCATCAGATCCGAGGCGTCAAATCGCACTGTGTCGGCATTCATGAGTATCTCGGCGATGCCGCGCATCTCACTCGGGTACCAGTCCGGCTGGGCATCCTTATGGGGTGAGATGGCATTACCGTTTTCAACCAGATGACGAACCGAATCGGCCGTGGTCAGGTATTTGAGAAATTCTCGAACCTCCGGCCGGTCGTGAAAGGCGGCGACAATATCCCCACTTATGAGCACCGGATCGTCATAAGCCGGATCGATGGAAGGCAATACGAAGTAGTCAACGTCCACCCCCACTTCGACCCCTTCGGGGAAAAAACCACGGATGAAATTTGCCTGGCGATGAAGCCAGCACTGGGGTGGGTCCTCAAACATGGGCAAGGGCGCAGCGCCAAAAAAAGTGTCCTGGATGCCCGGCCGCCCACCCAATACATAATCGTCCGTGAACCAAATACCGGCCATGATCTGAAAAGCGTTGCTGACGACACCGGAGCTAAAAGGAAGATCGCCTTTAACCCAGGCGTCGTAGTTTGCCGGTGTGGTCGTGCGCAGCAAAATATCTTCGATCCAATCGGTACCCACCCAGCCTGAAGCCGCGCCGCTTTCGATACCCAGACACCAAGGGTTACTACCATCCAACACTATCTGGTTCGACAAGGCGATAAGGGCGTCCCAATCTTTTGGAATGCTGTAGCCTGCAGCATCAAATTCTGCCTTAGGATACCAGACCAGGCTCTTGACATCGGCCTTGTACCATACCCCAGCCATTTGGCCATTGATGGTGGCCATGTCCAGCCAGCTTTTTGCATACTGTTGCTGCAGGTAGCTGGAGGTGAGCCATTGGTTCAGGTCGATGGTATAACCGGCAGCCACCAGGTCACCTAACAAGCCGGGTTGGGGGAAAAAGGCCAGGTCAGGCGCCTGGCCACTGAGGGCCCGTTCGATTATGGCTGGCTCGAAGTCATCAACCCCTTCAAAGATTACTGTGTGCCCAGTTTGCGATGAGAAATCCTTTGTCGCCTCCCAAAGCTGAGCAGCCATAGCTTGACCCCCAGGCACCAAAACCCTCACATACTTACCAGAGGAATTGTTTTGCACCGTAGGCAAATAGGTGTAAGTTGTAATGGTGACAGAGGCATTTATTTCGTCTTTTGTAGACACGATCGGTGGCGCCTGTTCCTGAATTGGGAAAGCTGGTGTCATATCACCAGCTTGAGCAGCTATGCGCTGTCCATAAAGAAGGAGCGTCACCACTAACAATGGCATTGCCAGAGAACTTATCAGGAACCCCATACGAGTGGAACTAGACATGACACCTCCTAACTTTCAAACCAACGGGAATGAAAGCAGTGGGCTGCAATATTAGGAACTCTGTCCATCATACTACTTGGAGAGCCCTGAGTGAGTCATCTGTCGAATGTCGTATCCTGTTCAACAAAATGTCACTACTGAGGAGTAGACGCCGTCCCGTATGAGCTTGTAAAAGCCCAAAAATAAAAGAGAACGACCTTGGCTATCTATATTACTGACATGTCACTTTGCGGCAACAGGAACATTAGTGGCATTACTCTAGTTTCAGCTAAGCTCCGAGCACCTTCTGCGCATCAGGGTTTATTTAGTTTATGGTACGGGTTACACTCCATCCTGTTGGCCCTATTTGTAAAGCGAATTTGGGTGGATCCCAAGCTCTATAGCCACAGTATATACCGATACGTCACTCTGCTCTGAAAGACGGACTGCTTCGATCTTGAATTTCTTTGTGTCATGCATTCTGGTCATCGGACACCTCACTTGGTTTAGGATACCATCTTATTTTGGTGTCCACGATATCGGGTTCATGTCTAGGATATTTTACATTTGAGGGTGCGGCGGTAGTGGATGAGGACAAAAGCCAGCCACGACAGGAAGGAAAGGCAACAAGTTATTCACAACATTTTGGCTTTGAGGGATGGTCACTTTCCGGCGAGTGAGCAAGCAGGCATACCTGCTACGGCGTTGATGAAGGGAACGGAGAAAT
>DASRZI010000280.1:0-3213 GCA_035686605.1 Candidatus Zixiibacteriota bacterium | reverse complement strand
TTGGAAGGATTAGGCATACCGGGCGCCCACCAACTTAAGGATGTCACCGCCTTTCTCTTGTTGGTCCTCGTCTTGATCTTCCGGCCGCAGGGCATCCTTGGTGAAAAACTCGCCGAAGAGAAAGCATAGGAGGGACCATGGAACAAATCAACTTTCGTAAAACCGTTCAATTAAGCTTGATCGCCGGCGTGGTCGCCGCGACTGTCTCCGCCATTGGCATGGTCGAAACCTTCAACAACCGTGATATCATTACCGGGGTACTCAGCCTGGGCCAATTGTTACTTTATAGCATTCCTGTTTTAGTTGGCTACCTGGTTATCAGGTTTGAAGACAAGAGTTTAGCGACCGGGCCGACTCTGTTAAGCGGGGCTCTTGCCGGCTTCGTGACTGCGCTTCCTGTTGTTGGATTAATTATTTTGGAAGCCCTTTGGCCCACAATTCGCGAATCCCTGGTCAATGTTTCTCCGGCGTTAATAGAGATTCTGACCTTTGGTCAAGAACCAATTGTCGGAAGCATCATCCTTGTCCTTCTGATGACTCTACTGGGTATCATTGGGGCAGCTTTCCATTTATTGCCAGAACGGTTCAAAAAACCTTTGTTATCCGGGACCTTGTGGACGCTTGGCATTGGCTTGTTTGCCGATACATTGGTGAATATGAACATCATCCAGATAATCCCCCGGCCGGTTCTGAGAGTTTTCTTCAGTACCAAGGGTGTTAAACCATTGTCAGCGGCAATTATTTTTGTGGTCGCCACGGCTGTAACCGCCTGGTGGGAGAGTCGAGGACGTGAGCGACTGCGCAAACGGCAAGAGGCGCTGACAGTTGAACAGCAAAAGACCTGGCGCCGAATACTGCTGGTGGCTTTGGTGGTACTAATATTAATTTTGCCTATGATCTTAGGCGTTTACCTTTCGGAAGTATTGGATGTAGTCGGTATCTTTATTCTGATGGGTTTCGGACTTAATATCGTGGTTGGTTTTGCCGGCTTGCTGGACCTGGGTTATGTGGCCTTTTTCGCGATAGGCGCCTATACCATGGGTCTCTTAACCTCGACTGGCGATCTTGGATTTGGTTTGCCGTTCTGGTTTGCCCTGCCTTTCAGCATCCTGGCAGCGGCCCTGGCGGGAATCTTATTGGGCATACCGGTTTTGCGTATGCGCGGTGATTACCTGGCTATTGTGACCCTCGGATTTGGCGAAATCATCCGTGGCCTGGTGGTTTCTGATCTATTGAAACCAGTCATTGGCGGCGCTCAAGGGATCATCAAGATCGGCCGGCCAGAGATCCTCAGTTTTGTTTTTGTCCAGCCCCAACATTTCTATTATTTGATCCTGATCGGTTGCCTGGTAGCACTTTTTATATCGACTCGCTTGCGGGATTCCCGACCGGGGCGCCGCTGGATGGCGCTCCGCGAAGATGAGGATGTGGCTGAGGCCATGGGAATTCACCTGGTGAATACAAAACTGCTCGCTTTTGCTATTGGGGCGGCCCTGGGCGGCCTGGCCGGAGGCATATTCGCCTCCCGGTTAGCCTCAGTCTTCCCCCACAGTTTTAACTTACTCATCTCGATCAATGTCCTGGTCCTGATCATCGTTGGCGGCATCGGCAGCCTGCCCGGGGTGGTCGTTGGGGCACTGGTGTTGGTTGGCTTGCCCGAGTTGTTGCGCGAGTTTTCCGAGTATCGTTTGCTCATCTATGGCGTTTTGTTAATCATCATGATGCTGGTCCGGCCAGAGGGGCTTTGGCCTTCAGCGATCCGCAAGCTGGAGTTGCATGCCGAAGGGGAAATCGCCGAACATGAAGGGATCCAACATGAGCAGGTGGCGGACCTGATTTAAGGATGGATAACCATGACAAATAATATTCTCGAAGCCACGAACGTTACCAAACGGTTTGGCGGTCTTACGGCCGTTGGCGATTTGACATTCTCAATACCCCGGGGGGGTATTGTTAGCATTATTGGCCCTAATGGCGCCGGAAAAACGACGTTTTTCAACTGTATCACCGGCTTTTATGACTTTGACGAAGGGGAAATTCTATTCGCTGGGCAATCAACCAAGGGACACAGGCCGGACCAGATCGCCCATATGGGAATTTCTCGAACTTACCAAAATATACGCTTATTCTCCTTTATGACGGCAATCGAAAATATCCTTTGTGGCATGGAGACCCAACTCCAGTCAAACTGGCTGGGCTCATTGTTCCGCACAAAAAAGACGAAAATTGAGGAGGAGGCGGCTCTCACCGAAGCCAACCTTTTACTGGATTTTGTTGGCCTGCGGAGTATGGGAGATATTCTAGCCCGAAATTTGCCCTATGGCGATCAGAGGCGGCTAGAAATCGGTCGGGCCTTGGCCAGCAAACCAACCTTGCTCCTGTTAGACGAGCCCACGGCCGGTATGAACCCCCGCGAAACTGCCGAGACAACGCAATTCATCCGCCGGCTTCGCGACGAACTTGAGATAACCGTACTCTTGATCGAGCATGATATGCGGGTCGTCATGGGTATTTCCGAAGACATTACGGTGCTTGACTATGGCCAGAAGATCGCCGCAGGACCGCCGGCAGCGATCCAGGCCAACCCTCGGGTAATTGAAGCTTATTTAGGGCGCGGCGCGGCCGCCAGTGCCACGATTGAGGTTTAAGGATAGAGTATTATTTGACCAGGTACAAGAGTTACCGGCAGATGCGTGAAGGGTAGTGTATTATGGCTCTTCTTGAAGTCAATGACATTCATGCCTATTATGGCAAGATTCATGCTCTCAAAGGGATATCTTTGACTGTTGAAGAAGGGGAGATTGTATCCCTGATTGGCGGCAACGGCGCCGGCAAGACGACGACACTGAGAACCATCAGCGGCTTGATGCGACCTAGATCGGGATCGGTGACTTTGGCCGGAGAGGATCTGAGCATCTACAAGGCGCATGAATTGCCCACGAAAGGTGTAGCCATGGTCCCAGAGGGACGTGGCGTATTTTCAAAAATGAGCGTCTTCGAGAATTTGGAAATGGGGGCATTTCATCGGACGGATAAGGCTGGCATAGCCAAGGATCTGCAAGATGTCTATACCCTGTTTCCCCGGCTCAAGGAACGCCGTGGCCAGACGGCCGGAACGCTGTCCGGTGGCGAGCAGCAAATGTTGGCTACTGGACGGGCTATGATGGCTCACCCGAGCTTGCTTCTCCTGGATGAGCCATCTATGGGGCTTGC
>DASRZI010000279.1:0-7804 GCA_035686605.1 Candidatus Zixiibacteriota bacterium | reverse complement strand
TTGATCTTCGGCATTGTTAACGCTCTTATCAAACCCTTCCTTAAGCTGATAAGCGCACCAATCATTATCGTCTCTATGGGTTTGTTTACCCTTGTTATCAACGCCTTCTTGCTCTGGCTCGTCTCCATCTTAAGTGGAGACGTTCTCGTTGTTGAGGGTATCCTAACCTATCTTTGGGCCAGTATCATTATCAGCCTGGTTAGCTGGGTCTTGAATCTGATTCTCCCGGACGACTAGACATTGAAGATCAACCCAAAGAAGGCTGCCATGAGAGGCTGGTTGCTCCGAAACTCTCCTGGGTTGTTCGGAGTACTCCCAACCACAGCAGTGTTCCAGTCTTCTTGGGTATACCGGTATTTTGCGCCCTATCTTTTCTGGCCCGGAAAATGGCTCGCAGCCTTTGAATAATGAGTTGAAAATGGTTATACTAAGCGGCAGTACTATAGTCAGCCCATAAGCTGTTGGGAAGAGTAGTCGCGAACTATCCAAGGAGGAAATTTCATGTCAGAGTACACAGTGGATACAGCCTTTGAAAAGGCACCCGTGCCCTGGTGGCTCATATTAGTAGAAGGCATTGCCGCCATAATCGTCGGCGTCTTACTGCTGATGAATCCATACAAAATGTCGGTTCTGCTGATACAAGTTTTGGCGATCTATTGGTTGATTAAGGGCATCGTTGCCATTATCAGCATCTTTATTGACCACAAAGCCTGGGGGTGGAAGCTCTTCGTTGGCATCGTGGGCATCATCGCCGGATATGTGCTCATACAGCATCCGATTGGTGGCATTGCAACAGTCGCCGTTACCTTTACTGTTGTCCTGGGTATTCAGGGTATCATCATCGGCATCGTCGAAATAATACAGGCCTTTCAGGGAGGCGGATGGGGCATCGGTGTTCTCGGCGCCCTCAGTGTTATCATTGGTGGCTGGCTGTTGGCGAATGCCTGGGCTGCCGCATCTGTGTTACCCTGGGTGCTTGGCATCTTAGCGATCGGTGGAGGCATATTCGCCATTATCATGGCCTTCAGGCTGAAGTGACCTCTTATTCAGTATCATCTGCCTGTTACTAAACCGTTAAGAGGGCTGTCTTTGACAGCCCTTTTTCGTTCCTAACGGTTGTGATCTTTTGAATAAGGCATCTTTATCCGAAGCCCACTGAGTCACACCCACGAATGAGGCCACCATTGCTTGGCAAGGTGGGGAACATACTCTCAAGGGACTGGAATTCTCCCGGCAAGCCATCGTGATCGTTGAGAAGTACTGCAAACTTCAGATGACCGTCAAGTGCAGCATCTAAACACAAGGTACTATGAAAGACAACGAGTTGTGCGAGTTGTAGACAATCCTCACGGAAACTTAACTTCGACAAATATCCTCATCTTGCGCACAAAACTCTTGGATTTTCAGATCAAATCAGACGCCGGTTCAATAGCCTTTCTTTGAAAAATCTGTCGCTTATTGACAGGAAGACTGCTAAACTACCGGTTCGTGAATCTATCACTGCTACGCCAGTAATTCGGACAAATTGTTGCATTGAATTTAGAAACTTGACAGATTCGGCTATCGGAATTCATAAATATCTGGTGCTTGGCTATTTGAAATTTTGTCGCGAAAAGCAGTATTTATAAACCTCTTCATTGGGTGGGTATAAGAAAGCTGCGATCGAAGAGAATTGATACATAATAATTCCTTAGTGGAATTTGAGTATGGCAGACATCAATACAGCTGATCTTGCCCGGTCGATCACTTGGCAGGGGAGCAAACAATCCTATTATACTGCGCGACTCATGGTCGATCGCGACCTGGTGGATGATTTTTTGAGGGCATACGCCTATTTTCGTTGGATGGATGATGTGATCGATATTTCCTCATCGTCGAGCGAGGAGCGGACCGGATTCATAGAACGCCAGAAAGAGCTGATTGATATCCTCTATAAACAAGAAATTCCTGATGGTCTGACTCAAGAAGAGGAGATTCTGGCGGATCTTATCCGAAACGATCGTTTTGATCAGAGCGGGCTTCAATCCTTTATCAAAAATATGTTCGCCATTATCGAATTCGATGCGCATCGAAAGGGGCGTTTGATCAGCGGTGAGGAGCTTGATTGGTATACCGATCGACTTGCCAGATCCGTGACTGACGGCCTTCAATACTTCGTCGGTAATGGGTATCCGTATCCCCAAGGTGAGGACCGGCTGCTTGCTGCTGAAGCTGCTCATATCACCCATCTTCTTCGAGACATGGTAGAAGATACAGAGGAAGGTTTTATCAACATCCCTAAGGAATTCCTCAAAAAAAACGGGATTGGTCCTTTGGAGTTCGATTCAGAGATATATCGCGATTGGGTGAAGGAAAGGGTGGAGCTTTCCAGGAGCCATTTCGAAAGAGGTAAGCGGTACCTAGATTCTCTAGGTGTTCTTAGGTGCAAGCTCGCGGGTCACTGGTACTGCGCTCGATTTGAAGGCGTCTTGGATATGATCGAAGGTGACGGTTATAATCTCCGGTCTGAGTATAGCGAGAGTCGAAACCTGTCGACCTGGATGCAGATTGCCTGGTTGGGAATAATTATTCCAGTCCGGCATGCAACCCATCGCTGAGCTATCCCTTGTCGAGTCCCGTGTGCGGCCACGAGTGATTCTGTTCTAGCCAATCGTCAAAAAGTCTTAACAGCATAGCCAGAGCCAGAGAGGCAGCCTAGACGTCCTCACCTAATGTCATCTTGAGCTCCTCATATCTGGCGTCTATCTTAGTTGCTCTCTTTTCGCTATAATCTGGCGAAGTATTTCGTTGGCGTGCAAGTGTTCCGAAGGGACTGACCGGATGCTGGTTCCTGGCAGCTGGCTCTCGTTGGCAATAAAAGACTAATTCAGCGACTTTTGATACCAATCGACCTCGGCCTAGGGGAATAATCACCCATCTATAGGATCTACACTCAATTTGACGTCCGCGAAATTGCGGAAACTGCTGAGAATGCAGTCTTACGTAGGATCAGATTATCTAGAAGTAAGGAGGAGAAGATATGTCCACTGATAACCTGAAGCGACCGGGCATTATATCCTTTGCCGGAGTCTTGATGATTTTGCTTGGCTTTTTTGAGCTCGTTTCTGCTATTGAGCTCTTCCGTGAAGCTAGTTGGGCGAAGGATATGTCGGGAGGCATCTTTGGCGACCAGATAGTTATATGGGCCGTTATCGACCTCGTCGTGGGACTCGCCGCACTCTACGCGGGCTACAGCATTTTCAAGGGTGGTAACTTTGGTCGTTTGGCAGGGCTCATCCTCGCCTCCATTAGTGCCATCCGTTGGTTCTGGATGATACCCTTCCAGCCTTTTATGGGACTAACGATCATCTTTATCGACGTCATGATTATTTATGGTTTGATGCAGCATCCAGAGTGGTTTGACAGGGGTTCGTAACAATTAAGACGAACAGCTGAGACTACAACAGAGGTAAAATCACCTGCTGATGTTATTGTAGCGTCCCCACGCTCGAAGCTTGGAGTCTCTATGAATATTGTAATAAGATCTTAATAGGAGGAAATTTATCATGGGAAACTTGTTTAGCTTTTTAGCCGGTATTTTGGTTGGTGTTGCCGTTGGTTTGCTCTACGCACCTATGTCGGGCGAGGAGTTGCGGGCTGAGATCAAGGCCGAGGCTGAGACAGAGCTACGAAAGGCAGAAGCCGAATGGAACCGCAGACTTAAAGAAGTCAACGAAACCCTAGAAGCAACCCGAAGCGAGATCAAAGCCTACATAGACAAAGAACAAGAAACTGCGGAAGAGGAGTCCGAGTAGAAACCATTCACGTATTGCAAAATTCGCAATAAGTTTCTTGAGTAGGATCGATTTCACCAGATATTGTTGGAGCACGATGCGTGAAGGTGAGCCACTGCAAGGGCAGTGGCTTTTTCTTAACCACGCGGGTGAACTATCCAATCCCCCAGGTCTCAGCCTGTTCTCGCCATACTGAATGATTTGTGCCGCTGTGTAAAAATCGTCGAGGAGCAGATTTATCCCGTGCTTGGTTGGTGCAGTACATGATCTCCTGCAACGTAAACCTGGTGCCCAAGCATGTGGACCGGATGATTGTAATGAGGCTTGTCTAGCTAATGTATTGAGAAGACCTGTTAACGTGGTCAAGCGCTAAAGGGGATTAATCACCCAAGCATTGTTCTTTTTAGACCTGTTACCCAAGGAGTGATACAACATGAACAGCAACGATTCAACTCCCAATCAAACTCACCATCGATTGCTTCTTTGGGACATGATCACGGATAAGCGATCGCGTACAATCTTTATTTGGGTCGCGGTTCTCTTGACTGTTGGCTCGATTTTCTACCACTATTACGAGGGATGGAGCTGGGTCGACTCGTTCTACTTCTGTTTTATCTCGCTAACAACGGTGGGATACGGGGATTTTGCTCCTACGACAGACGTGTCAAAACTGTTCACTATTATATACATCGCCAATGGATTAGGGGCCTTAGTCGGCTTTCTCGATATATACGCTTCACTGCGAGTTGGCAAGCCGGTCGGAGAACCAGAAAATGAAACCATCGATAACGCGGCGGCTGCGCAATAAGGGGTATGACGGTGGAATGGTACAAGTTAAGTATTGATGTAGTCAGCAGCGAGCTGGATTCGAATCTTCAGAATGGCTTGGATAGCCACGAAGCTGAGCGAATACTCCTGGAACACGGCCCAAATGAGCTTGTCGATAAGGGATCGAAAAATCCTTGGCTGATACTTCTGAGACAGTTTTCTGAATTCCTGGTTGTTATCCTCATTTTAGCTGCCATTGTCTCGGCTCTTTTAGGTGAATACGTTGACGCAGTCGTTATCCTGGCCATTGTTGTACTCAATGCCATTCTAGGTTTCACTCAAGAGCATCGAGCCGAGCAAGCCATGGCGGCCTTGAAGAAACTCGCCGTGCCGACAGTACGGGTCCGGCGAGATGCTGAGATTCAGGAGCTGCCTTCCACGTCACTCGTTCCTGGCGATATCGTCCTTCTCGAAGCCGGCAATGTTGTGCCGGCAGATGGACGAATCATCGAGAATGTGAACATGAAAGCCCAGGAATCGGCTCTCACTGGTGAATCAGAGCCGGTCGAGAAGAACCTGAAGATACCAACTCAATCAGCACCTCCACTTGGCGATCGTTTGAACATGGTTTACATGGGTACAAATATCACCTATGGTCGCGGACAGGTGATCATCACCGAGACAGGTATGGATACCGAGCTCGGGCATATTGCGGAGATGATCCAGAATGTCCAACAGGAGCTTACACCATTACAACGCCGGCTCGCCCAGCTGGGCAGAGTACTGGGCATCCTGGCTCTCTTCATTGTCGCCCTCGTCGTTCTTCTTGGATGGCTGCGCAACGAGGCATTGGCGGAGCTTTTCCTGACCGGAATCAGCATGGCTGTAGCCGCCGTCCCGGAAAGTTTGCCGGCGGTCGTAACCATATCCCTCGCTCTTGGCTCTCAGAGATTGCTAAAGCGGCAGGCGCTCATCCGTAAACTTCCTGCGGTTGAGACTTTAGGTTCGGTAACTGTTATCTGCTCCGATAAAACAGGCACCTTAACCGAGAATCGAATGACCGTCACCATCCTGGACGTTGCCGGGAACCAATGCGATGTTGAAACCCTCGTCGACCGAAAAGGAGTGCTTTTGGAAGCTGAGCTCTCCCCTGAATCGGCAGGTGATCTGAATGCCATGAGCGTGTTAGTCCGGGCGGCGGCTCTTTGTAACGATGCCGTCCTCAAAGAATCACCAGGTGGTCTTATCCGGGCCATTGGTGATCCCACGGAAGGAGCCCTACTTCTTGCAGCCAACAAGTTAGGCTTCAGCAAATACGACCTGGATGAGGAGTGGCCTCGAGTGGCTGAGGTTCCATTTACATCAGAACGAAAGCGTATGACGACCGTTCACAAGATGAAGCAGGATTTCGCGCCCACGGACTTGCCATGGGGCCACTATCCTTTCGTTTTGCTATCAAAGGGAGCCGTTGACAGTCTTCTGGATGTCGCCGACCGGGTTTATGTCGACAACGAACTGGTACCACTGGATTCCGAACTGCGAAATCGGATCTTGAGTGCAAACGCCGAGTTGGCTAGTGAGGGACAGCGGGTTTTGGCTGTTACATTCAGGTTCTGGGAGGAGACCTATCTGCCGGAAGATGACGACCTCTTAGAAGTTAACGCGGTTTTCGTCGGGCTCATCGCCATGATGGATCCACCACGACCAGAGGTGAAGCAGGCAGTAGCGACGGCGAAATCGGCTGGTATTCGTCCCATCATGATTACAGGCGACCATCCCCTAACAGCCAATCGCATCGCTCGGGATCTGGATATTACTGATAACGATCTCTGCCTTACTGGACCTGATCTGGCCTTCATGTCCACTGAGGAATTGGAGAGCAAGATCGATGATGTCTCTGTATTCGCCCGGGTCTCTCCTGAGCACAAGCTGAATATCGTCCAGGCACTGCAGCGAAAAGGACATATAACGGCAATGACGGGCGATGGGGTAAATGATGCTCCCGCCCTGAAACGAGCCGACATTGGCATCGCCATGGGTATAACCGGCACAGATGTCTCTAAGGAGGCGTCGGATATGGTCCTGCTGGACGACAACTTCGCCACCATCGTGGCTGCCGTCGAAGAGGGTAGAGTGATCTATGATAACATCCGGAAATTCATCAAATACACCTTGTCGAGCAATATTGGTGAACTCTTCCTGATGCTCATCGCCCCCTTCCTCGGTATGCCTCTCCCCCTGGTCCCCCTTCAGATTTTGTGGGTCAACCTGGTCACCGATGGCTTGCCCGGGTTAGCCCTGGCTGTTGAGCCAGGTGAGAGCGGGGTCATGACCCGGCCTCCTTTCCATCCGAAAGAAAGCATTTTCAGTCGCGGCATTGGGACTCAGATCATCTTGATCGGAATATTGATGGGCGCCGTTTCCATCACCATCGGCCGTATAGCTTTCGAGTACAAGGATGTCCCATGGCAAACGATGGTCTTTACAACTCTGGTTCTATCGCAAATGGGCAACGCGATGGCTACTCGCTCCAGCCGCGATTCCCTCTTTAAGATCGGTGTTTTCTCCAACCGCTTGATGGTTGGGGCCGTACTGCTGACATTCGCCCTCCAGTTGCTCATCATCTATGTGCCGATATTCCAAGGAGTGTTCAGCACAGAGCCGCTTTCAATTGAGCAGCTTTTGATTTGCCTTGGTGCAAGCGCCATCGTTTTCATCCTCCTAGAGCTACACAAATGGGTGAAACGAATCCGCGCTAAGTGACCGTCACTTCCAGAGTGACTGTCACTTCTTAAGTGACTGTCACTTGCCTTGGTAATTCCAATGCCAATTGCTAGAAAGTATCAGATCAACTGGCTTCCAGATCACTATTACCATTTATACAATCACGGAGCGCACCTGCGGCAGTTGTGTAGATAAGTCGATGCCGAGCCGCTTTAGCATGGTATTGTTGACGATTTAGAAGAGTGGCCTTACTCTAATTACTTGGAGCGGATAGGCTTACGACAGGGCGAGTTGGTCGATCATGAATTTGTCGATACATTCTTCCAGAATCGCTCTGACTATCGTGAGCTTGTCGTTCATTATTTGACATTGAATCAAGTTCCAGAAGAACTTTTCTATCTCAAGTGACAGTCACTTTGGAAGTGACTGTCACTTGTCTTGGTAATTCCAATGCCAATTGCTAGAAAGTATCAGATCAACTGGCTTCCAGATCACTATTACCATTTATACAATCACGGAGCGCACCTGCGGCAGTTGTG
>DASRZI010000278.1:0-9625 GCA_035686605.1 Candidatus Zixiibacteriota bacterium | reverse complement strand
AATAATATCCATCTTCTCAGAAAAATAAAGGTCGAAATTTAGGTGTGTGCGGTAGATCGTGCGCAGCGTCGAACTGAGTCCGTACATTCTTCGTTCAATGTCAAAGCGAAGTCTGCTGTGGATTCACGTGCAGAGTCACTGCTCAACTCCCCGAACCAAAATGACATGCCTGTGATGTTAGCTCGCTTCTCTCTGCCAGAAGCACTGCCTCACGCTTAAACTCCCTGGTGAATGTTCTCTGTACTTTCTCATTCAATACACACGTTCATAGCCATATTATGCACTTAGGTATGTACACAAAATCAGTACCACATCACAACGCACCATGGAGGTGCATCGCTCCAGAAGGGACAGGAGCGACCTACATGAGTGGTGCATGGCGCTGCCAAATATCCCTGTCGAAAACCCAAACAGTTTCTCAACAACATCTTCAAGATTCTGTAACAACTTCCTGGTATCTTCCATCCAGGCGATAAATCGCGCCTGCCGGCAAGCGCAAGCATGGCCTGCAAAAGCTTGGCCAATGACGGCTATGGAAATTACCAGAGGAATGGACTGCAATAACAGACCAAACTAATTAGCAATGGATAGACAGTTGATCCTGATAGTAGAGGCAGAAAACGGCAAGACCAGCACGACGCGCGATGTGCTGGGGGATGCTGGCTACGAGGTAATAATACAAGAACAGGCCCAGGACGCTCTTGACAGCATCAGACATTACTGCCCTGGACTACTTGTCCTGGCTATGAGCCCACCTTACCAGGATGCGCTGCCACTTATCCACTCAATACGCGAGGACGTTCGACTTAGAGAACTCCCAATAATTGTAGTTGGAGATCAAACGACTAAGAGCTACATGCTTGCGGTATTAGAGAGCGGGGCAGACGATTATCTCGCTAAACCGATGGGTTCGCGGGAATTAGTGGCAAGAGTTGGCGCTTTGCTCCGGCGCAAAAATTCAACTAGATGGTCAGAGCGGACCGGACCGTCCCCAAGCGACGAATTATCCCTAACCCATTTCGATACCGCGAGCAGCGATTCTGGGGATGAGCCGTATGAAAGCACCAAAAACTGGAGGTAGTACTATGTTTCGAAAGAGAAGAACCTGGATCATCATCATCGTCGTCGTGACCATTATCGGCGGTGCGTATGCGTATTACACACTTTCGGGCACTGCCGGTGCGGCTGAAGATGAAGAGCCTCCTCTCCAAACATCCACTGCTCGGCAAGGTGACATCATTATCTCCGCCACGGCGGCGGGGACCGTGATTCCAGCCGATGAAGTACTGTTGAGCTTTCCCGTCAACGGCGTTCTGGTTGGACTAGAGGTGCGGGTTGGCGACGATGTCCAGGCGGGCGATGTTCTGGCCCAATTGGATGATGGCGATGCCCAAAAAGCGATCCTCAACTCCCAGATTCAGCTTGCTCAAGCCGCCATGAAAACGGATGCATCGACGACTGAAACCGGGATCAGTTTCGATGACATCGCTATTGAACAGGCCCGCATCAACCTGGACCAGGCCCAGAAAGAACTAGACGACCTATTGAATTGGGAACCAGATGATGATGTTTTCGCCCAAGCTGAGGCGAGTTTAACCTCGGCCGAGTCTAGTTACAATGCCGCTCTTGGTCAGGAGAATGCTTCCGGCACAAATATTACTGTAAATAGAATCAACGTTGACCAGGCAGAACGGAGTCTAGCCTCGGCCCAGGAAAAATATGACACAGCATGGGACGAGGCCAGGGATTGGGAGCTAAACGATCCCAGATTGGCAGGCAGGCTGGAAAACGAGAGAGCTTCGACGGCTGAATCCTTGCTCAAGGCCCAAGAGAATTTGACCATCGCCAGGGCAAACTATAATGCAGCCGTCTCAAATTCCAATAGCAGCAGTTCCACAAACGCCCAGACCAATCTCCTAAATGCTCAACTAGCCCTGGAAGCTGCCGCCGTTGGTCCCAGTGAGGACGAGATTGAAGCTGCCCAGATGGCGGTACGCCAGGTAGAGCTAAATCTTCAACAGGCACTCCTTAACCAGGAGACAAATGCCCTAAGCCTTGTGCAAGCTCGAATGAACTTGGAAACGGCGGAAGAAGCGCTGGATGACAGCGTTTTAGTGGCCCCTATTGACGGCACCATCATGGCTATCAACGGATCAGTAGGTGAAAGCGTCGGCTCTGGTTTCATCACCCTCGCCGATCTTGAGCAGCCTCTTCTTGAGGTGTTTCTCGACGAAACCGATATGAATATGGTGGTGATGGGCTATGAAGTCGAGGTCGTATTCGATGCCCTGCCGGATGAAGTATTCCGAGGACAGGTCGTTCAGATCGATCCTCAACTTGTAAATCAGGGTGGGGTGACAGCCGTTCGCGCACTTGTGCAGTTGGACACCGATTCCTTTGCCAAGCCCCAAACCTTGCCTGTGGGAATGAACGCCACCGTCGAGGTTATCGGCGGGCAAGCTGAGAATACCATCTTGGTGCCGGTCGAAGCCTTGCGAGAACTCTCGCCGGGAGAATACGCGGTCTTTGTGATGGAAGACGGCGAACCAATCTTGAGGCTTGTGGAGGTTGGTCTGATGGACTTTACTTTCGCCGAGATCCTCTCCGGGGTTGAACTGGGCGAGATCGTGACTACCGGGCTTGTGGAGACGAACTAGCCTGAACAGAAGCTACATCAGGCGCCAGATGGTCCAGAATGAGCGGTTCGGCCTTGGGCCAACATACCAAACTAGCGATGGACAGTGGAACGACAAGATGACCAAAAACAACATTATCAAGATTCAAGAGCTGCGCAAGATTTACGGCATGGGAGATATCCAGGTCAAGGCGCTGGACGGCGTCGATCTCCAGATTGACGAAGGGGAATTTGTGGCTGTCATGGGACCTTCAGGTTCAGGAAAAAGCACGTTGATGAATATCCTTGGCTGCCTGGATAGACCTACAGAAGGCAGCTATATCCTCAATGGAATCAATGTCAGCGATTTGGACAAGTCCCAATTAGCAGTCATACGCAACAGGCAGATTGGTTTTATTTTCCAGTCATACAATCTACTTCCCCGAACAAGCGCCTTACGTAATGTCATGCTTCCTCTGATTTACCAGCGCAACGGATCATTCTCACCCTCCGAGCGAACGGAGAAGGCCATGGAAGCACTGGCATCGGTGGGCCTATCAGACAGGGCTCACCACGATCCCTCAGAAATGTCTGGTGGGCAGCAGCAGCGTGTCGCCATTGCCCGGGCCTTGATCAATGATCCTGTGCTCATCCTCGGGGACGAACCGACGGGCAACCTGGATACAAAGACTGGTGATGAGATTATGGCCTTGCTGCACGATCTCCACGTCCGTGGAAGGACCATCGTGATGGTCACACATGAGTCGTATGTCGCCGAGCAAACTGAACGGACTATAGTCTTGCGCGATGGGCTTATCGAGAAGGACGAGCGAAACGGAGATAGGAGAAACTGAAATGGAAACGACAAGCGAAACAAGGCTGGTGCCGGCGCATGTTTCCATGGAGACAATAGAGTTGGACGGCAACGTAGGCTTGATGAACCCGGTTGAAATAGTGCGAATTTCCTGGGAAGGCGTTAATCGGAACAAGGTTCGCTCTTTTCTGACTATGCTGGGTGTCATCATTGGCGTAGCCGCTGTGATCATCATGATATCCATCAGCGCAGGGACGGAAGCGACGATAGCTGAGCAGATCGAAGGACTAGGCGCCAACTTGGCCTTTATCCAAGCCAGCTTCGGTCGAGGTGGTTTTGGCGGCGATAGCAACACCCCCATGCTGGTATTTGACGATGTAGAGGTTGTGGGTGGCATAAATGGCGTGGTCGGTACGTCTGTGGAACAACAGTCCCTGCAAACTGTAAAAGCCGACGGTGTTACTCTCTCAGAAGTGGCCATCCTGGGAACCACCCCGGATTTCCCATCTGTCCGCGACGTCGACATCGCGTCAGGCCGTTACTTTAATGAAACTGAGGTCGACCGGACGTCTAAGGTAGCAATTCTTGGAGCTGATCTAGCTGTGGAGCTTTTTGGCGAGAGCGATCCTATTGGCCAGGCAGTGACGGCGGGCACGACTAAGCTGACAGTGATTGGGGTAGCCGACGAGAAAGGAATCGTTGGTAATACGGACTTTGATTCCCAGCTTTACGTGCCGATCACTATCGTATTTGAGAAGTTCATTCCCTCCCAATTTGCGCGTTTTGTCGGCGATCGGGTCCGGATCATCTACGCCCAAATCGATGAGGACGCAGTGATGGAAGACGTGATAACCCAAATTGAGTTAAAGCTGGCGAGCAGCAAGGGTATCACCCTGGATGAGCTGCCATTTACTATACAGACCCAGGATGACATCATCGAAACACAGGGAGCAACCACGGAGGCATTCCGAAACCTGTTAGCCTGGGTAGCGGGAGTGTCTTTGTTGGTTGGCGGCATCGGAATAATGAACATCATGCTTGTAAGCGTGACTGAACGCACAAGGGAAATAGGCATCCGGCAGTCTGTCGGTGCGACGCCCGCAGATATACGCCTGCAGTTCTTAACGGAGGCGCTGATGTTGAGCCTGGTAGGAGGATTGTTAGGAGCGATGTTGGGTGTTGGCGGATCGATCCTATTTGGCGCAACCGGCAATATGCGCACAGAGATTGTCCCGGTTTCGATTCTGCTGGCTTTTGGGTCAGCAGCGGCTGTAGGCATATTCTTTGGGTTTTTCCCGGCCAACAAGGCAGCCCAGCTCGACCCGATTGAAGCGCTGCGTCATGAGTAAATACGCATCGCATAAAGCCCAAATTCAAGTTTAACAACATCGAATCCTCGCCATATTTGTGGTGATTCGAATGACTAGGAGAGAACAAATGACGAAGAAACTATTACTAATATTAGTAACAGCGCTGGCAGTTCTAGCATTGAGCGCCTGTGGCGGCGATGCTGAGCCAAGCGTCCAGACAGAGAGTGGGACTCAATCAGACTCCCCTGTCGAAGAGAAAGCGGCGGAGCCAGTCACTGTACGTGTTCAACTATCAGAGGGATACGCTGATGCGTTGTCTCTGGATGGACAATTGGCTATAGGTACGGTACAGCTTGATGACACTGATCTTGCCGTTGATGCAGAACAAGCGGCCGAACTGATTCCCTTGTGGCAGGCATTCCAGAGCTTAAGCAGCAGCGATACCACCGCTGAAGCGGAGCTGCAAGCCGTCCTCAAACAGATTCAAGGTACGATGACAGCAGAGCAGATTGCCGCAATCGCCGACATGCAGCTCACTGCTGACAAAGTCACTGAGTTGGTGGAAGAAGGCATCGTGGCGTTTGGCAGAGGTGGTTTCAGAGGAACTAGCGGCGAAGGTGAGGCAGGTGGTGGCTTTCCTGGCGGCGCTTTCCCAGGGGGACTTCCAGGACAAGGACCCGGGGGTGGGGGCCCAGGTGGCGGCTTACCCGGCGGTAGGCCTGGAGGAGGCTTTGGTGAGATAAGCGCTGATGATATCGCCACACGCCAAGCCCAATTTACTGAAGGTGATTTCGGTGGTTTTCAAGCTCGGATGCTAACCGGGATAGTTATTCGTTCGCTCCAGACTAAGACTGGTGAAACACCAGAGCTCGAAGGTATCTTTGGAGCGATATTTGACATCATTGCAGAGGAAACGGGTATAACCGCTGAGGAGATACGCGAGCAATCGGCTGAAGGAACAACGCTGGCGGAGATAATCGAATCCAATGGCGCATATGTGGATGACATTCAGGCCAAACTAATTGCAGCATTGTCAGAAACAGACCAGTTTCGGGGACAGGATTTAGAGGAATTCCTCAGTAATCTATTGAACTAAAATCCACCAACACCCTGCCCAAACGGGGGAAGGTCTGGAAGGGGTCGAATATCGAAGAGAAATTTTATCAAAGATACTCGGCAGATGCGTAGCTATGTTCAAGAATGGACGGCACACTAGACCATAGCAAAAGCTAAATCTTCACAGGCAGCTGCATACGGGCAGCTGCCTGTGTTGGCGTCATGGCTGCCGTCTATGAAGCGACAAAAATTGAATTCGTAGGCGATAATTGTCAGCTCATATTGTTTGATGGATTCAAAGAACTTCTATGGATTGACAGTCGTCGTGAAAGCGCACCCTTTCATAAACCTCCAGCCTCCAACCTGGGGATCCAATTTGATGTCGTATCTGATGTCTTGCTGTATGCTTGGACGAATTTTGAGCAATCAGCACGCCGAACAAACCCATTAAATGAATCGTATGACTGGAAGGATTACTGGCGTATATCCATGGCTGAGCGGATGAAAGATCAAATGGAGAACGCTTTCCGGATATGAAACCAACTCAATTCTCCGGGCAAGGAAGACGCCAGCTACTCCTGGCAGGTCTGCTCCTATTGTCCTTTCTGTTATTGATCGGCTGCAGCAGTGACAAGCTCGAAAATGTTGGTTCGGAATCACTGCCGACGCTGCAATCCGCGGCAGGAATTGGATCGAATCAAGAACGAACGTCCAAGCTAGAGCCATCACCAACCGCTACTTCGCCGCCAACTATCCCTCCGACAAACACGATTGCGCCGACGGTCTTGCCAAGGTCAACAGCGACCTATACGCCTTCTCCAACAGCCACACCTTCAAACACGCCAACCCTGACGCCGACGGCAACGCCAGCACACCCGCTAATGATCGAGGTTCTACGGCAAAAGGAATATCCAGGCAGCGAACTGGTATTCGAGGAGACCCTGGAACCAGGTGTGAACTATGATCGCTATATCGTCTCCTATCAATCGGAGGGTAATAAGATCTACTCTCTGCTGACCGTGCCACAGGGTGAGAAACCGCCAAGCGGTTGGCCAGTGGTGATCTTCAATCACGGCTATATTCCACCTGAGCAATATAGAACCACGGAGCGCTATGTGGCCTACGTCGATGGATTCGCAAGGAGCGGATATATCGTCTTCCGCTCAGACTACCGGGGACATGGCAGTTCGGAAGGAGAGGCTACCGGCGGATATGGCTCCCCTGACTACACTATTGACGTCCTCAATGGCGTGTCAGCTGTCAAAACGCATCCGGATGCAGATCCAGACAGAATCGGTATGTGGGGACACTCAATGGGTGGTCACATCACCTTGCGTTCGATGGTAGTTTCGGACGAGATAAAGGCTGGAGTGATCTGGGGCGGGGTGGTCGCTTCCTACCAAGACCTCTTTGAACGATGGCGACGAGGGGCGGGCACGGGTCCCACGCCCACTCCGGATCCGACCCGAACCCGCGGTTGGTGGCGCGTATCTCTTGAGGAAACCTATGGCTCATTCGATGACAACCCACAATTCTGGGATTCAATTTCCCCTAACACATACGTCGACGACCTGTCGGGACCAATTCAGCTGCACCATGGCACGGCCGACACTTCAGTGCCATATGAGTTTTCGGAATCGCTTTATTCTCAAGTCTTGGCCGCTGAGGGGAAGGCCGAAATTTACCTCTATGAAGGCGACGATCACAATATCTCAGGCTCCTTCATCACTGCCATACAGCGCTCCATCGACTTCTTCGACACATACGTAAAAAACGCAAACTGAACGATATCGGTCGGGTCGCCAAAAGCACCGGTGCTGAAGCGCTAACAGCTTCGTTACCGGACAAGCCCCCGGTTTAGCAGAGATCCTGATCACCTGAACAAGCTGAGAAACAGCTCCGCTCCGCAAATTTTTCATAGCACGAATACTCTGGAAAATTAGTATGTCTCCATCAAGGTTCCTCTGCTACATAAGTTGACATAAGCCCTGCTCTGCTGTATGCTTGTACCAGTTTCCAATAGCAGTAAATAAAACGTGTCAAACCCCTTTGATCTACGGAGATTGGTAGTATCGCAGTGTTGAATCTTGGCCTGCGTGCGTGTAAGTACGGATAAACCAGTTTTCAAAATAATGTATCGACTTCCTGTCATCACGTTATCAAAGAAACAGTGTTTTTGGGGTACGTGGCTGCTGTTCACTCTGTTCTTGCTGAGCAGCTGCGAATATGAACAGCTCATTGTCGAGGGTTTTGAATCGCTTCCCACGCTGCAATCTGCGGCCCCCATAGACTCCAATCGATTGGCAGCTATCGCATTTGAGGCATCATCGACGCCCACGTTCCCGCCACTGCCCCCAACAAATACAATCGTGCCGACGGTTCTACCGCTTTCTACAGCGACAAGTACTCCATTTCCAATCGACACTCCTACAAACATACCTGTAAACACACCTACGAACATACCTACAAACACTTCAATGCCCGCACCCACAGTGACACCGACCAATACTCCACCCCCCACGGCCACTTCAACGCCACTGCACCCATTGATGATCGAAGTTCTTAGACAGAAAGAGTACCCCAGCAGTGCGCTAACCTTCGAAGAGGTGTTGGAACCAGGGGAAAACTACGATCGTTACATCGTATCCTATCTATCCGAGGGGAATCAGGTATATGGTCTGCTGACCATTCCCCATGGCGGGATGGCTCCTAACGGCTGGCCGGTGATCATCTTTAATCATGGATATATCCCGCCTGAAGAATATAGGACGACCGTGCTTTACGAGTCCTACGTCGATAGCTTCGCCAGCAACGGGTATATCGTGTTTCGCTCTGATTACCGGGGACATGGTCGCTCAACGGGAAATGCGCTGGGTGGATATACCTCCCCAGCCTACACGGTGGATGTCCTGAACGGCCTGTCAGCCATCAAAGCATTTCCAAATGCCGATCCCGAGAGAATTGGAATGTGGGGACACTCTATGGGCGGCCATATCACCTTGCGGGCAATGGTTGTCTCCAACGATATAAAGGCGGGTGTCATTTGGGGTGGTGTTGTCGCCCCTTACCAGGACCTGTTTGAGCGATGGCGTGTTGCGTCAGGAAGTGGAACTACGCCGACCCCAGGTCCAACTCCAACTCGCGGAAATTGGCAGGTGTATACAGAGGAGACTTATGGCTCTTTTGATGAGAATCCGGAGTTTTGGGCTTCCATCTCGCCAAGCAGCTTTGTGGGTGACATTTCTGGACCTCTGCAACTGCACCATGGCACGGCCGACACCGAGGTGCCGCTCGAATTCTCTCAAACCTTGTACTGGCAGGTGATCGAATCAGGCCACCATGCGCAGCTATACGTCTATGAAGGCGATGATCACAATATTTCTACCTACTTCTCCACGGCCATTCAGCGCTCCATCGATTTCTTTGACGCCTATGTAAAGAACGCGAATCAAGGATAATGGCGGGCATGGATGTGGAGTGGCAGGCGTGGCTCGAGCGGTGGGACAGGCAGTAGACGGGATACCTGACCAAGAGAGAAGACCGCTTCGGTGTTATGCTCGATGTATTGGATGCCTTGCTTAGCGAGAAGTTCCTGGCAATTGATCTGGCTTGTGGTCCGGGCTCGCTGAGCCAAAGATTGCTCGCTCGTTTCCCGAAAGCCCACTGCATCTCTGTCGATCTCGATCCCGTGCTTCTAGCTGTAGGACAAGGCGCCCTTGGGACTATGAACGGGCGGCGCCCTTGGGACTATGAACGGGCGGCGCCCTTGGGACTATGGATGGGCGGCGCCCTTGGGACTATGGATGGGCGGCTCCGTTGGGTGGAGGCCGA
>DASRZI010000277.1:0-4780 GCA_035686605.1 Candidatus Zixiibacteriota bacterium | reverse complement strand
AGCGGGAGAGATAGCAAAATTAAAGGAAACCCTCAATGGTATGGTTGATAACCTCAATACGTTTGGAGGTGAGGTAACCAGGGTAGCCAGGGAGGTAGGAGTAGAGGGGAAGCTTGGAGCACAGGCAAAGGTGCTTGGAGTAGCCGGTACCTGGAAGGAGCTGACAGAAAGTGTGAACATGCTGGCGGCCAATCTGACCAGCCAGGTGAGAAACATTGCCCAGGTAACTACAGCAGTGGCTAACGGCGACCTATCCCAGAAGATAACGGTGGAGGCTATGGGTGAGATCCTGGAGCTTAAGAACACCGTCAACGGAATGGTGGACAATCTCAATGAGATTATCGGTGATATTAATGGCGTAATGGCCGCGGTAGGTGAAGGAAATCTAACGAGACTGATCGGCGTCGAGACAGCTGGCGAATTCGCCTCTATGGTCAATGGCATCAATGCTACGATAGAGAGCCTGCGAGGAATTGTTACTGAGTTAACAGAAGCAGGAATCAATATCGCTGCAGTCTCGCAAAACATGCTAAGCGCCGGTCAGGAGATGAACGCCATGGCTACGCAGATGTCATCGTCTGTGGGGCAAATCGCCGAAGGTGCCAAAGTTCAGGCTGAACAGATAAGCGGGGCGTCCAAAGAAGGTGAAGGGGTTGGGGAGATCGCTTCCGATACTTTGGCTAAGGCGGAAGACTTGAACCAAATGTCTGAAATGGCCAACAAAGCCGCGGCAGAAGGCAGCAAGGCCATGGGAGAAACCATCAAGAATACCGAGCTCATGCTGGAAGGCTCAAAAGAGTCTGTGACCAGAATTAACTCACTCAGCAAGAGTAGCGAACAGATTCAAGAGATTGTGAACGTCATTCGAGATATCGCAACTCAAACGAATATCCTGGCCATTAACGCGGCAATAGAGGCAGTTCGTGCCGGTAAACAAGGCAAGGGCTTCGCGGTTGTGGCCGAGGAAGTGAAGACCCTTTCCGCCGACAGCAAAACCCAGGCCAAAAGTATATCGAACCTGGTTCAGTCTGTCCTGAGAGAGACGGGGGAAACTGTTGGCACGATTAATACCATGGCAGAAAATGTTGAATTGGGAAGGCGTTCCATCGAAGAAACGTCCAAAGCGTTCGCAGATATTAACCGTTCCATTGAGAGTACTTCCAAGACAGCTAAAGAAATCTCAGTAGCCGCCAGTGACCAAAAAAAGAGCATAGATGCGGTGTCGCAAAGTTTGGACAAGATCAGCGGCATTGCGGCCGACACATCGACGGGTAGCCGGCAATCGGCAGAAAGTGCGAAACGCCTCCTGGAGAAGATGCAGGAACTCACAACCACAGCGACTACACTGGCGGGTATGTCTGAAAAGCTCCAACAAACAGTGGCACGGTTTGAGCTTGAGGGAAAGGAACTGGCTAAACACGCACCTTTGAAGAAGGCAGCACATCCGGCGTCAAACAAACCAGCACGGGCAAAAGCCGTAGTGTAAGGCGCAGCAAATGGAGGTGAAGTTATGGCAGAGGAAGTAATGCAAGAGGACATCAGCGAGGAAGTTGAACAGGATCAATATCTTGTTTTTACCCTCAAGTCACAGGAATTTGGCCTTCAGGCGATGCTGGTTGAGGAGATTTCTCGAGTGTTAGATACGACAGAGGTTCCCAATGCCCCACCATATATTGAGGGAATTGTGAACCTTCGTGGCCGACTCGCCTCAGTCATCAATTTTCGCAAGAAGTTTGGGTTTGAACCCAAAGACCCTGACGAGGATACCCGTGTCATTATAGTAGAACAGGCAAGTTTCCCCATCGGTATTATGGTGGACAGTGTAGAAGAAGTCATCAAAATTCCGAACGAGGTTGTACAGAAACTACCTGAAGCAACCCGCACTGCAGTGTTGGAAGAATATATAACAGGCGTGGGTATGCTGGACAACAGGCTAATTATCTTACTGGATGCGGAGAAGGTATTGACCAAGGCCGAATTGACTGAGGTGGGCGCAGTCAGGCAAGCGATAGACAATGCCCGGACCATGAAAACGTCGGAAGGAGCCCAAAGCGATAAGATAGAAGCTGTGCAGCCCACAACTGCTAGAAAAAGTCGGACAAAAAGGAGGACTGGGTAATGGCAAGGATTCTGATTGCAGACGACGCCTCTTTCATGAGGGGTTCATTGAAATTCATTACCGAAAATGCCGGGCACACGGTAGTAGGTCTGGCAGAGGATGGCAAAGAAGCTCTGGAACTGTACCAAAAACTAAAGCCAGATCTAGTGACCCTGGATATCCTGATGAAAGGGCAGGACGGGCTTTGGGCATTAAAGGCTATTATGGAAGACTATCCAGAGGCAAAAGTTATCATGGTGACCGCCCTTGGTCAGGAAGAAAAGCAGGAGGAGGCTCGTAAGCTGGGTGCTCTCGGATACATAAGAAAACCGTTTAAGCAGAAACAGATCATCGACGAGATTGAAATAGTGCTGTGCAAAGACAAGGATGAGGGATGATACGAGTGCTGGTCGTTGATGATTCCAGTTTTATGAGGAAATCTCTGACGCACATTCTGGAATCGGACAGCTTATTGGAGGTTGTCGGCACTGCGGCTGATGGGGAAGAAGCTTTCCGAAAGGTAAAGCAGCTCCACCCCGATGTTGCCCTTCTCGATGTTGAAATGCCGGTGATGGATGGGCTTGCGGCGCTGGCACACATCATGGCTGAGTGCCCGACCCCAGTGGTGATGCTCAGCGCAGTCAACAAAAGAGATGCTGCCATCGCAATTAAGTCCCTGGAACATGGTGCCGTGGACTTTATACCAAAGCCATCGGGCGTTATCTCATACGATATCGACAAATTAAGCCATGAGATTCTCGCTAAAGTAAAGGCCGCGGCAGGCGCAAATGTGAGCAACCTCGATTTTCGCCTTCCAAGGGAATCCTATTTACATCCGTGGTCTAAACGAGTAACCAGGAAGAAAATTGTTGTTATCGGAGCCTCGACAGGTGGGCCGAGGGCAGTGGCTATGGTCCTGTCTGGCCTTCCGCGCGACATTTCACTACCAATTATCGTTGCTCAGCACATGAGCCCGGAATTTGTGCCTTCATTTGTGGAGCGGCTGCAGTGGGGAGGCTCTCTTGAGATTTCAACTGCTCGAAAAGGCGAAATCGTAATGTCAGGTCGAGTCTTGGTCGCGCCCGGTGGCTGTCATACTACGATTGTTCAAAATGGCGACACCAGGAAAATACGCCTTAGCAGGAAAGCATCGCCTCACGGTGTTTTTCCCTCTATTGATTATGCTATGGAATCCGCTGCCGAAGTCTATGGCGAAGGTGTTCTTGGAGTGCTCTTGACGGGGGTGGGAAATGACGGTGCCAGGGGCATGAAGGCCATTAAGGACACTGGCGGCAGCACGATTGCAGAAGACCAATCGACCTGTGTCGTATTTGGCATGCCGAAAGCAGCTATTGAGATGGGCTGTGTCGATGAGGTCGTGCCATTGCCTCGAATAGCTCAAACCATTTTGGGAATGATATGACCTACTAAACGGTGAAAGGGAGAAACGGCGAGGGGGGCGAGTCCCCCGATTCGCCCCGGCTCTCCGTTTCCCAAAGTGATGTGAGGGAAAAATGGCGGATAACGAAAAGATAGATCTCTCCATGTTTCTGAATGACTACTTGAACGATGCCAAAGAGGGCTTTCAAGAAGTCAACAATGCCCTCCTGGCCCTGGAGAAAGACCATAGCCAAACGGAACGATTGAATGAGATATTCAGGGTCATTCATACTCTTAAGAGCTCTTCAACGATGCTAGAGTTTTCCCATATTGCCGAGCTGGCCCACATCTGCGAAGACCTCCTGGCCCGTCTGCGCAAGAAGGAACTACCGGTGACTCAAGAAGCCATTGATCTCCTGTTCCAGCTCATTGATATGCTTGAGACGATGGTCAGGGAGCGGGCTGGGGAGAAAGGCAAACCGACTGCAGATTGGGGACTGCGCATTGAGGAAATGAAGAACAAGATCATGGCGCAGAAGCCAGAAGCGGCGAGGGGGCGAAGGGGAGAGAGGGCGAAGGGGAGAGAGGGCGAGTTCGCCGATTCGCCGGCTCGCCGTTCCCCCGATGCCCCGTCAATGCCGACCATGGAAAAAATAGAGACCGTGAGGGTCCATGTGGATTTGCTGGACTCGCTTTTCAATCTCGCCGGCGAACTCATCATTACCAAGAATCGTATTGATAACATTGTCTCCGACACGGCAAACAAAGAACTGAAGGCGGCGCTAGCCGCAATGGATCGCATGATCAGGGAGTTGCAGGAGAATGTGTCTGCGGCACGTCTGGTGCCCGTAGATGAGATTTTTCAAAAGTTCCCCAGAATGGTGCACGATTTAGCCCGAGGTGCCCACAAGGAAATAGAGCTTCTTATTGAAGGGCGTGAGATAGAATTGGACAAAGCCGTGCTGGATGCCATCACTGAGCCGCTGATTCATCTGCTCAGAAACGCCGTGGACCACGGCATTGAACCTGCTGAGGCCCGGCAAAAACAGAACAAGGAGAGCTGCGGCACCATCAAGCTGGCTGCCAAAAGGGCCGAAAACCACATCTTAATCGAGGTGGAGGATGATGGTGGCGGTATTGACATGGGGCGTGTCAAGGAGATGGCAGTTCGAAGGGGATTTGTAAAACCGGAGCAGGCCCAATCGCTGCAGGATAAAGATGTCTTGAACCTGATCTTCGAGCCCGGTTTTACTGGTGCACAGGAGGTGACCGGTTTATCGGGGAGGGGTGTGGGGTTGGATG
>DASRZI010000276.1:0-5972 GCA_035686605.1 Candidatus Zixiibacteriota bacterium | reverse complement strand
AAGTCATAATGGGCTTCATGAACACGAGCGGTCTCATGTACTTTGGTCCACTCGAGAACGATTTGCCAGTCAGGTAGCAGAGCTGTTCGCAAGACCCAATGAGCTTGTGTTTGGAGATGAAACGGCGGACCAGGCGGTTTCTCGATTTAGCGATGCAGTAGCCAAGCTGCGAGAAAATCATGCAGATGACACGATTGCCATAGTGTGTCATGGAACTGTGATGACTCTTTTCGTGAGCTACTGGAATGATATTGATCCGTTTCAATTTTGGGGTTCACTGGATATGCCATCTATGGTCGTGCTATCTCCAGGTTCCTTCAAACTCGAAGACGTTATTTCGGTAGATGACAGTCGCTATATAGAGTAGAAAGACGATTTATCCCACCCTTCAAACAAGGTATAATTGTGATGTACTTCACTTAACAAGACTCCAGGAGGTGTGTAGATGGTTCAGAAAATTAAGGTTACATACTCAACCTTGTCTAGCCCGGATCCCTTGCTCGATCAACTCTACGATGAGGCCGTAGCAAGAGCAAAACTAAACTTCGGCCAGACTTTCCCAATGTATATCAATGGAGAGGAACGGTTTGCCGATAGTACTTTCACCAAAGTCAGCCCTGTTAATAGGGACTTGGAGATGGCCTATTTCCAAATGGGCACTGAGAAGGATGCTCTAGAAGCCTTGAGCGCAGCTCGAGCGGCTTTCCCGTCCTGGCGCAAAACGCCTTGGCAGGAACGTGTCGCACTCTTACGCAAGGCGGCCGATCTTATAAGCGATCGCTTGTTCGACATGGGTGCTGTCATGTCCTTGGAAGTAGGAAAAAACAGGCTCGAAGCGCTCGGCGATGTCGAGGAAACCGCTGATTTAATTCGCTTCTGCTGTGATCAAATGGAACAGAACGATGGCTACTCCGTCACCATGAAATCCGAGACTCCTCGCCATCATAATCGGAGTGTTCTAAAGCCGTATGGCGTTTGGGCGGTCATCGCACCATTTAATTTTCCAGGCGCTTTAGCAGGTGGTCCTTCAGGCGGCGCCCTGGTTGCTGGAAATACGGTCGTGTTCAAGCCTGCGACTGATACTCCCTATACCGGCTGGCTCTTAACGACCTGCCTGCGTGACGCAGGTATCCCACCTGGCGTCTTTAATTTCGTCACCGGTCCAGGTCGAACAGTCGGTCAGACTATCATTGACAGTCCTGAAGTTGATGGGATTACCTTCACGGGCAGCTACGATGTTGGCATGCACATCATTCGCTCCTTTGCGGGAAGTCTTTTACCTCGACCGGTAATTGCAGAAATGGGTGGAAAAAACCCCACCATCATCAGCAAGAAAGCGGATATTGATAAGGCCGCCTTGGGAGTGATGAGATCTGCATTCGGTCTGCAAGGACAGAAGTGCTCCGCTTGCTCGAGAGTCTATGTCCACAATGATGTCAAAGCCGAATTCGAAGAAAAGCTTTTGGCGCTGACAAAAAAGATAAATGTTGGGGATCCGACAGTAAAAGACAATTGGATGGGGCCGGTCATCAACAGCGGCGTCTACGATGATTATCAGCGATTCGCAGCCGATCTCGACCGTAGCGGCAATATACTCCATGGCGGTAAGGTCTTGGACTTGAACGGATTCTTCGTCACGCCTACCGTGGTCACTGATCTCCCTGAAGAACATGAACTCTGGAAGCTGGAAATGTTCCTGCCAATCGTGACAATCGCGGGATTCGACGACCTTGAAGCAGCGATGACTAAGGCAAACGATGTTGAATACGGACTAACCGCTGGCTTTTTCAGCGAGGATGACGACGAGGTTGAATGGTTCCTCGACAACATTGAAGCCGGTGTCCTGTATGTGAATCGTGATACTGGAGCTACGACCGGAGCTTGGCCTGGTTATCAAGCCTTTGGCGGCTGGAAAGGAAGTGGCTCGACCGGCAAAGCAGCTGGAAGCGTCTACTATGTCCAGCAGTACATGCATGAGCAGAGCCAAACAGTCGTAGATTAAATCTTGAAATAGTTAGATTTGGAGTGATTTCTTTGGAAATCACTCCTGATCTATTTCGAACAATCCCATGCCTGAAAACAAACTCTGTACGATGAACGAAGCGGTTGACCGGTTTGTTAGCAATGGAGCCACAGTTGCTATCGAAGGCTTTACGGCTTTCATCTGTTTCGCAGCGGCTCACGAGATAATCCGGCAGGAAAAGCGGGATCTAACCCTCTGTCGCCTGACTCCTGATCTAATCTATGACCAGATGGTTGCTGCAGGCGTGGCAGAGAAACTCGTCTTTAGTTATCTAGGCAACCCTGGCGTCGGTAGTTTGCACTGCATCCGGCGAGCCGTTGAAAAGGCCATTCCGAAGACACTTGAGATAGAAGAATACTCTCATTTCGGGATGGTAGGACGTTATATCGCCGGGGCTAGTAAATTGCCTTTCTTCCCTCTTCGAAGCTACTTTGGCAGTGATTTAGCCCAGAGCAACGATAGCATCCAGTTCGTCGATAGTCCTTATGGAGATGAGCGTATTTCCGTGGTCCCTCCTCTAAACCCAGATGTGGCCTTTATCCACGCCCAGCGAGCAGATGTTAAGGGTAACACGCATATTTGGGGATTGATCGGGGTCCAGAAAGAAGCGGCATTCGCATCGAAGAAGGTAATCGTCGTGGTCGAGGAAATTGTTGATGGTTCTGTGATTCGTCGCGACCCAAACCGGACATTGATTCCAGGACTAATCGTCGATGCCGTCGTTCATGAGCCATATGGAGCTCATCCAAGCTACGTTCAGGGCTATTACGATCGTGACAACGCTTTCTACCTTGAGTGGGATCGCATCTCCAGAGATCGCGAATTAACCGAAAACTGGCTCAAAGAATGGGTCCATGATGTACCTGATCGCAAGACCTATCTGGAGAAGCTTGGCTCTGAAAGACTTAAGAACCTGAAGCCAGGCGAGATGATGGCGGGTCCAGTCGACTATGGTTTATATGATTGAGTGCTCGAGCGGAAAAGCTGCCCGAGTTTATTCTGACTGCAATCCTAATATACGACTATGAATGAAGCTATGACGTACACTCCATCGGAATTGATGATCGTCAGCGCATCTCGCGCTCTCAAGGGAAACCGGGTTGTATTTGTGGGAGTGGGAATGCCAAACATTGCCTGCAACCTGGCACGCAGGAGTCACTCACCTGACCTTGAGCTTGTGTACGAGAGCGGGATCTTCGGGGCGAATCCGGCACGGTTGCCCCTATCAATAGGTGATCCCACCCTGGTAAGCGACTCGATCTCTGCAGTCAGCATGGCCGACCTTTTCATGCTGTATCTACAAGGAGGATTAGTTGATGTCGCCTTACTCGGAGGGGCTCAAATTGATAAGTATGGAAATTTGAACACGACGGTTATCGGTCCGTACGACAAGCCAAAAATCCGCTTGCCTGGCTCTGGTGGCGCCTGCGAAATAGCGATCAACGCGAAGAAGACGCTAATTATTATGCGGCTGAAGAAACGGGCCTTTGTCGAGAAGCTGGATTTTCTAACCAGCCCGGGACACCTCGAGGGAGGTAATTCCAGGCAGAATCTGGGGATACCTGGCGCTGGGCCAGCAATGGTGATCACCGACCGGGCTCTGTTTGTCTTCGACGATGCAACCGGAGAAATGACTCTGACAGAAGTAGCGCCAGGCGAGTCGATAGAATCTATCCAGGCTGAGATCAGTTGGCCGATGAAGATATCCGCAGATGTGAAAGAAATGGTCGCTCCCAGGGCTGATGAACTAGATCTTATTCGAGAGAAACTTGATCCTGAGGGGATGTATCGCTAAGTGAAGCATTTATCGCGAGGTAAAGTAGGATGAAAGGATACGCTTTTCCAGACGGGAACGTTTTTTATAGAAAGCTGGGATCGACCCGTCCGAAAATCTCGCACGGTCAGGGTATCTATCTCTTTGATGAAAGCGGCAAGCGATATATCGATGGATCAGGTGGAGCCCTGGTCGTAAATGTTGGACATGGTCGAGCCGAGATAATTGAAGCCATGAGCCAACAGCTTCAAAAAGCCGCCTATATTCATTCGACCATGTTCACCAGCGATGTCATTGAAACTTACTCGAGAGAGCTGGCGCATATAGTCCCCATCGACGACCCGCGATTTTACTTTTTAAGCAGTGGATCGGAGGTCGTTGAGGGAGCGATCAAATTAGCCCGGCAGATCCAAATGGCTCGTGGACAAACAGATAGAAACCTGATAATCGGCCGGCACCTAAGCTACCACGGCATGTCTTTCGGTGCGCTCAGCGTCAGTGGTCGTCCGAGTCTGCGAAATCCTTATCTCGGCATGATGCATGATATGCCACATATCGATCCCCCCTACCCTTACCGGAATTCATCAACCGGAGAAGAGGTAGCCGTTCAGCTCGAAGAAGAGATATTACGTCATGGGCCTGATCGCATAGCAGGATTTATCGCCGAACCGATAAGCGGCGCGGGACTAGGGGCCATCGTTCCCCAATCCGATTATTGGCCCATCATCCGGCAGATTTGCGATCGATACGGCGTCTTGCTTATTGTGGATGAGGTGATGGTCGGGATGGGACGAACCGGTAGATGGTGGGGCATCAACCATTGGGAGGTTTCGCCCGATATCCTCGTGACTTCGAAAGGTGCAGCCAGCGGCTATTTCCCCCTTGGTTTTATTGCCACCGGAAGCCAGCATGTTGATCTGATCCTTCAGAACCTGGGAGATTTCAATCACGGTGGTACGTTCAGTCACCACGCCGTCGGGGCGGCGGCCGGCCTGGCGACCCTTCGCATCCTTCAGAAGGAGGAGCTCGTCGCAAATTCAGCTCGAATGGGCACGCTGCTGGGCGCCAAACTGAGAATGAACTTAAACGATCATCCCCATGTAGGCGACATTCGAGGACGTGGGCTTTTCTGGGCTATCGAACTCGTAAAAGACCGACAAACAAAGGAACCTTTCGAGGTAGCCGATCATCTGGCCATGAAGATCTGGAAACGCGCATTCGACCTGGGCCTGATCATATACTACTCTCAAGGTTGTGCCAACGGCCAAGATGGGGACCTCGTCATGGTTGGACCTCCCCTGGTTGTCGACGAGGATCAGGTTGACGAGATTGCCCGGATCCTAACCGAAGCAATTACCAGCACCATATAAACGCTTGGCTGGCAGGCATAGAAGATCGGAATCGGCCCCCCAACTGGAATTTGAAAAATGCAGCGTGGAATTCAGCGGCGCGGGTTGCTAGCCCTGAGGACCAGCAGTAGGGTTCGAATATTCGTAACTTACTGATGATCACCTTTCTCGGGCAGCACCTGAGGCGACTACACCGAAATCAATCCGTCCGCCTGGAGTCCTGCTCATACTCCTCAACAGGGCCACGGTGCTGGGAACGGGTAGTTCCACAATTGCGCCACAATGGGGGCAATCACCGCTTACACCATCCGAAGCGGTATAAATGGCGAAGTGAGGATGTTCAATCAGCCTGGTGAGGGCATTAACGGCAACGTCTTGATCTTCGTCACCAGCCTGGCAAACCAAATAATAGAGGTCGGCCCCGCAGAAACAATCAAAATGGATAAATCCAGCTTCATTCATAGATTATTCCCGATTGATATCATTGATTGGCGTCGGATACGACGCTCAAATATGAATTATGTTTGCGAGCAATCGACTTTGTTAGGGCCGTCTACTCTAATGAAGCCCTTCGACTATGCAACCAGGGCTGGAGCTTCCTTTGGCACTTCTTTCTTAATAGGCAGGGATATGACAAATTTACTTCCCTTGCCTAGCTGGCTCTCGCACCAGACTTGTCCGCCATGTCTCTCGGCCGTCGACTTGACAAATGCCAGGCCGAGACCCTTGCCCTTTCTGTTGGCAACCCGCGCCGCTGGCGATCGATAGAACATTTCAAAGACCCGCGTGATTTCGTATTCCGGTATCCCTGGTCCTCTGTCCTCGA
>DASRZI010000275.1:0-4167 GCA_035686605.1 Candidatus Zixiibacteriota bacterium | reverse complement strand
GCGTTATCGTCTCGACTATAGATTCCGCCACCATTTCCGGTTGCAGTGTTGGTAGTGATAATACAATTGCTTATTACTGGGTCGCACTGCTCGATTTCAATGGCGCCTCCGTTGATACCGGTGTTCTCGATGAATATGCAGTTCGTAACCTCAATATCACTGGCCCAGATATACATGCCGCTGTCTCCAGCATCAACAATCTTAAATCCGTCGATAACAACACGGTCCCCCTCGAACCTCAGGTCGAATCCCTTGCCCGTACCTCCACAATCGATGACGGTAACTTCAGGACCCTTGATGCTTCTCAAGGGCGCCTCCTGGGCGCCAAAGTTGAAATTAAGGTCATTGTTCCCCGCTCCGCTGTAGACGCCCTCTGCTACAAGGACGGTGGAACCTTTTGTCGAGGCGTCGATTGCTGCTTGAATGGTTTTCTTGGCCTTGTCCGGCGCTAGGCCGGTGTTGAGGTCACTACCGGTAGCTACGTCCGCATAGAAGTATACGGGGAACTCGTATGCACCCATATCGAAGTATGGGTGTACACCGCCGCCGGGACCGGCCGGTGGATAATCACATCTCAACTGGCCAACTTTATCATTCCATGATGCTGATGTACTGAGGCCCGTATCTATACATGGTGAGTTCGATTGCAGTGTATAGTCATTATCGTCCCAGGTTGATGCGTCGTTATCGGGCCCGTCGATGTCCACGAATTTCGGATCCTGGTTGATATTACCGACGCCAACATAGCCGCCCCATACATCGCAATATGTAACTGTTGCCGATGAACCGGCATCCTCATAAATCTGGTTTTGAATACTCTGAGATGTATTATTCCAAAGGATGCAGTTCTGAATATTAGGGTCGCTGCCGGCACAATAAATACCACCGCCGTTACTACCAGCCAGATGAGAGTAATTAGCAATAATAGTACAGTTGATGATGAAAGGATTATCCGGGAAAGCCGAAGCGATATATATTCCGCCGCCGCCGTTCACACAGCCGTTATTGCTTAAGACGCAATTACTGATTTGGGCCTGGCAGTTGGCGCCAATCCATATACCACCTGCATATCCATTAGTAGCTAATGGTGGAGACCATATTCCGGAAAAATTGCCACTTATGTCGCAGTTTTCGATGGTAGGTGCACCGGTCTTGCAGAAAATACCGCCACCATACCCAGTACCACCAAAGGCTGAGGTGTTATTGTTGACAATGGCACAACCACGAATCAGAGCATCACTCTCCTCCAGGTAGATTCCACCGCCCCAAGTACCGCCATTGTTCATTATCGTGCAATCAAGTATTTCCGGGTCGCCATCAATACAATAGATACCTCCACCTCGAGTAGATTGCATGAATCCTGGTCCACAACTTTTGATAATACAATTTTTGATAGTCGGGCTGCTGCCGGAGTCACAGTATATCCCCGGACCATAATCAGATACGCCGTTCTGGATGGTAAACCCATCTACAACGGAATCCGTACCCTCGCCCGATTCGAATTTGAATCCCCTGCCGGAACCGCCGCAGTTGATGATCGTTTCACCCGGGCAGGCCTCAGCCTTAAGTGTTATAGCAAGACCATTGAAGTTGAGGTTCTTATTCCCTGTCCCGGAATACGTCCCTTTTGCGACAAGAATGGTATCGCCATTGTTCGAACTATCGATTGCATCTTGAATGGTCGAGTAGTCAGCCGGCACATGTATTACAGTGCCAAAAGAAAACGAGGACAGTGAAACAAGAAAAATATATAAAGTTATGACTGATAGATAGGTTTTCATCTTCCCCTCCTTTAAATTATGAGCCACATGACGAATTCAATTGAGTTCCTAAGACATTACAAACCCTAACTGGTGTATTTTATCGTATATTATTTAAAAGTCAAGAATAAAGACCGCATTCAACTATTCTTAGTACGGGAACTATGAGGATTTGAGCGGGAATCTGCCCAACAGGACCGCTGCCCAGGTCTCTTCAAGACGACATTGTGGACCAATTCCTGTTTCCTTCTGAAGCGTCATTCTGCAGAACTCGCAGAACGGTTGAGGATCAGATAGACTCCACTGCCTGTGTGCTCAGTGAAACTAACGCTCCTTTCGTGCCACTCGACCCTACATTTCTCCAAGTGGCTTCGAATATCATCTCCCTGCAGAAGAAGTGTCCACCGATGGTAATCGCCCGACTCCAATAGGCTTTCGCAAGGCCCCACCTTAGTTCCACGCCATCGCTCACAAATGCGAGAGCATACGGCCCTTGGTCGTCGTATCTGATATCCTCCGGCTGCTCCCATTTCTTTATGATGCGTGGATCCCGGAAACATAGGACAGAATATACCCTAAAGCCGATCACCAGAGCCACGCTGGCGACCAATCCCCCAAATCAGAATCCGCGTCGTTCTGTTCCGCACGATAATCCCCTGCACTGCCGGTAATCTGCTGCGAAATGCCAAAATTTGCGGAGCAACTATATCATCATTGATTCACATTTTCTGCTCATTTTTGCTTGCATCAAGGCTGGCAAGAGAGTATAATTCGTGCGTTCTATGACACGCCATGTGGTAATCAGCTTCGCCACAGAGATTGGAGGAATTCGCGATGAACCGAGTTGTGATTTTTCTATCGATGTTTCTCCCGCTTGTTTTTACACCACTTCAGGTCTCGCCAGCGGTTCAATACACCATAATGGATCTGGGAACTCTTGGTGCACCATCTGCTGCGACGCGTGCGATAAACGACAATGGCGAAGTTGTTGGCTTTCTCACCTTCAGAGAGAGCGGACATTTTGAAGATCACGCCTTCATGTGGAAGCAAGGTAATATGACGGATCTCGTTCCGATCGACGGTCGGGAATGCGGTGCTCTGGCCATCAATAACAGTGGTTTGATAGTAGGAGGCGTGGATGTTCCCGACAATGATTTTGTCGCATGTTACTGGGAGGACGGATCACTCACTGAAATCGGAACTCTCGGCGGTAACTACAGCGTCGCTTGGGGAGTCAACAGTTCGGGACAGATAGTTGGTATGTCCCGTGATATCGATGGCATCGACCGCGCCTTCATATGGCAAAACGGATTTATGACAAACCTTGGAACAATGGAGGGCGGCACTTTCAGCTTTGCGCTTGATATCAATGAATCCGGTAGAGCTGTAGGCTACGGGAACATCGCAGGACCGCAGCCTTTTCTAGGTTTTGTGTGGCAGAATGGGATTATGACCCCACTTGAAGGGCTCACAAGCGCGCACGCAATAAACAATCTTGACCAAATCGTGGGATTCTCCAAGATTGCGGAGGAGGAAACACATGCCTTCATGTGGGAAGATGGCAGTTTGACTGACCTCGGAATAATCCAAGGCAGTCTAACGAGTGTCGCGCACGACATAAACGATCTCACCCAAGTAGTTGGGTATCTTGTAATGGATGATCGCAGCGCACACGCAATGCTATGGAAGAACGGAGTTATGAGCGATCTTAATGACCTTATTCCGGCAAACTCAGGCTGGATACTTGAAGAAGCATATGCCATTAACAACCGCGGGCAGATTGCAGGTCACGGTAGTTTCGGCGGCGAGATCCATCCCTTCCTGCTAACGCCGGTACCGGAACCCGGCGTGCTGCTAATTGCCGTTAGCCTGCTCGTTTTATGGATAAAAAGATCAATCTGATAGCGAACACTCAATCATAGAGATTTGCTTTAATCTGCTGCTGCATAAAACTTACCCTGACAGAGATATCTTTGCAGAGACATCGCACTTCTGAGCTTCAAGAGCGGTTTATGATGGTAACAACAAACGCTATGACCTTGACGATGTCACTGGGTCCATTTAGGGTTATGTCGCTTACTCGAAAAGCGAGACGAGTGGTTCGCAACGGCATTTTCCTACCAAGCCCTTAATCAACCCGAAGTCGTCACGGCTCTGATACTGTTTAGAGATTAATTCTCGGACGAGACCAAATACACGATCTGTGAGTACCACAACCCGAGCAGCATAATCTTCTGATCGGTGATGTGTTTGGGAGACGAAGAGTGGATGAGGTGCTGGAAGCGTCCAGAAACTAGCGCCAGGGATAATGCTCAGAAGAAAACGGCGCTCTCTTAACTCGACCGCGATCTGACTATCAAGATCACGATGACGGCGATAATCCAGATTGGAGCGAGTATTACGGATA
>DASRZI010000274.1:0-2804 GCA_035686605.1 Candidatus Zixiibacteriota bacterium | reverse complement strand
GTATGTTATAAGGCGACGCATTGAGCCTGAAATATTAGAGAAGGTATTGTAGGCTGGGAAACTCTTCGGGTTGACTCATAAGATCGTGTGTCCGTTCTCCCACTTCTCGTAAGAGGTGCGCCCAAACGGGCTATAGATGTCTAAGTCCAGCGCATATACGACTTTTATTGTTGCGGCTCCTCTCTTGATTTCTGATACCCGGTGCCCCAAGCAACGCGATCCGTTTAAGTTGGCGAAAGTAGCGCTCTGGAGGATGAGACAATCTACATTAATCGCTAGAAATCAGTTTTCCCTTCATTCCACTTCAGTAGTTTCAAGTTGCCTCTGATCTTAACAAAGGCTCTTCCTCTATTTATTTATCCCCTAGGAGCCGCAATCCTGATCGGCGCGACTGTTTTTTTACTGGAGTTCAGCAACCGGCGGCGCCTTAGACGCGTTCTGCTTGCACTTGTGTTATCCGGCCTGTGGATCTCGGCAACCCCCCTTTTTGCCAACTGGGTAAGTTGGCAAGTGGCGTCGGCAGCTTTGCCAGATGCTTGTGACATGCGAGAGCAAAGTGATGCTGTGATCTTACTTGGAGGTACGCCGAGCTCCCGTATTGTTCATGCGCTTAAGCTGCATCGTGCAGGCAAGGCGCCACGTATTCTAATTACGGCAAGAGCCTCGGAAGCTCAGCGTGTGGCAAATCAACTAGTAGAACTGGGAGCGCCCCGGTCGGCCTTGGTGTTAGAGACCAAAAGTCGTAATACGCGAGACAACGCAGTGGGGGTCGCCGCCCTTTTCGCTAAACGTGGCTGGGAAAAAGGTTTGCTCATGACTTCCAGCACGCATATGCGGCGCGCGCTTGCAGCTTTTCGCAAAGTTGGTCTAGCAGTCTCTGCAGCACCAACAGACTTGCCCGGGCCGGCTAGCCTTAGAAATATTCTAGACGTGCTTCCCGATGCTGAAGCACTGGCCAAGACCACATTTGCCATCAGAGAGCTAGTCGGGTTGTATGTCTATCGGTACCGGGGCTGGGTGTGACGGACTGGGTATATGGCCATCGATTACCAAGCCCAAGATATGATGTCCTGACGATTCGTCACGAGAGATCGTTTTATATTTCAGTTAAGGTCTTTAAAGCCTGCCTGAATTTTCATAGCTGCATGCGATCTGCCCAATGAACGGGATCGTTTCTCCGCCTTGTGTAGGGATATATGCGACAGGTTGCACTTGCTATTAACGTAATCAGACTGACGCAATGAAAGTCTGCTTAGCTCAATTATGGCTATGTAGGGATCGTGCGCAGATCCGACAACCTTGAGCGCGGAGAAGAAGATGTTGACCTTTTTATTGGGGCAAGAGGTCTGCGCAAGGCCGCTGAGCCCACCGTAGATGGCATTTGGGACGCTATCGGCCACATAGTCGATCTCTACGCCCCGCGGGTGCGCCAACTACTTCGCCGCAACTCGATACGAGCCGGATCAAAATGAATCCGCTCTGGAGCCGCGCTGCAACGTGATGGCGCGTGTATCTCCGGATGGTGTGTCGAACGCCACAGGCGATGCAGCTAGACTCGTTTTGGCAAGTTCGTAACGCCTTTGGCTCTGGGGTATGAAACTTTGTTCCCGTGGCTCACCAACATGCTGATCTCGGCGCACACGGATTGTAAGGCCAACCCAACATTTATCCGGTCTGCGCTCTTCCCTCATTTAATTGCTCTGCTGACCTTTGGGATAATGTCACTAATGCCGGGCGCTGACGCGGAACTAGGCATCGGCTCTTTCTGCGACGGCCTAGGTCACCAGGCCGGCACCGAGATATTTGAAGGGATCACTTACGGCTGTGAGCGACTTAAATCCACAGACGAGGGAAGCGGCTTCTTGCACTGGACACGTATCGATCTAACCGCTCCCGGCATTGAACTCTTTGTTACGTCCCTGGATCCTGAGGCTGTCCGCAATGGCTGGCAATACCGTCTGCGCCGAGTCACAGATGTGTTGGACGAGCAGGACCTGGCTGTTGCGATAAACGCCTCTCTGTTCACTAGAAGTGCCAACTGGCGGCCAGCGTTGTCCGGCGACTTTGCCAAAGGCGTTGAAACCGTAGTGGCGAACCACGTCGTCAGCCATGTGTGGGAGCATACCTATTTGCTATGGTTCGACGACGAGCTAACCCCACACTTGCGAGGATCGAAACCGCCAACGCCGACCGAGTTAATCTCTGCGAAGTGGGGTGTCGGCGGACAGGGTGTCTGGCTGTGGGATGGCCAAGTTTGGTCCGGTAGTCATCGTAACCCAGACGCAAGAACAGCGATTGCCATCAACCAGAGGCGAAGACTTCTGTTCTTAGCCGTCGGCAGCCATGTCTCGCCGCGTCTAATGCTTCAGACGCTTGCCGATCTGGGGGCCATGGACGGAATGCTTTTGGATGGGGGAAGTTCTACCTCTATGGTGATTGGGGAGGGAGCGAAGGGTGTTCAGGGGGGCGTCGTCTATGGTGGCTGGCGGCCTGTGGCTACGCATCTTGGCGTTCGGGCAAGACGTCTTGGCGACAGCATTCCGCCCTGATCGGCTCTTGGACTCGAGGAGTTGCCAACCCAGGTGGCGAGTCATCTAGCATCGCGACATTCTCAGTCGAGTTTACGCTACCGTCTTTAGGAAATAGAGTAATAGTCCGCGCGAGACTGATCCCCTTGGTGCTGTAGCGGCTTTCATGACTGGGAACGAGCTACATAAATTCCTTGCACGCCACGGTACCGAGTCAACGGTGTGCCGCAGCTACGTCATGGGTGTCGTGTACGCGTATAACTCGGAGAAGATATG
>DASRZI010000273.1:0-3289 GCA_035686605.1 Candidatus Zixiibacteriota bacterium | reverse complement strand
CCTTGAGTTTTCTCCTTCTGCGCTTGGGGGGGGGCTACCCGGTACGATTTCTGCCTCTTTTTTGGCTCCGAGTTCGAGTTCAGACTCTTTGAAGTGCCAACAAATTCTCGCTACAAAAAGCTTTACATACCCCAAGCCTTTGGCTACAATATGTAGGCGCAATAAAGCGCAGGGGACTAAGATAAAATCGAATAGATGGCCTTTGGCATTTAGTCTATAATTCTCGGGCTTATGCCCCCGTAGCTCAGAGGATAGAGCGTCGGCCTCCGAAGCCGAAGGCCCGTGTTCGAGTCACGGCGGGGGTACTGTTGATTTTCCCACTATCGCCAATTCCCCTGAACTGAGGGTGCCAGTTGGCCCTTGTTTTAGTTAGTCCAAAGTCGAAGGCGAACCTCATTATCGCTAAAACCTTCCGTCCGACTGAGCCATCAACAGGTCACCAACTCACCCTGGTCTAGATATTACAGAAGTACTATATCAGGACTTCATTGTATTCTCTCTGTATATACAGAGTAGATCCACGCAAGATGAGAGCGCATATTTCCCTACATTATGGGGGTCCTGCGTGAATAATCTTGAACTATTTCCAAAAGAGCTTTCAGAAAGGAAAGAGTCGTGACGATAGAAGTCGAACCCCTTGTCATTGTTCCTTCGCTGTTACTGTCACTTACGTTCTTATTTGCCCTTCGTATCGCGATTAAGAGATTATTCAAACCGCAACCTCTTTCTCCTCATGAGAACCATTCCCGTTTACAGGTGAGTGAAAAAGGTCACGAGTCAGCATCGCAGAGGTGAGTATTCGTATATATGATTATTGTTGATCTGTTTATTGAGAGCCCCCCACCAATCAGCGATCGCTTACTTAACACTCGCAAGTATAGAATCTAACCTTTGGTTAGATTCCGGAATGGGATACAGGTCTAGAGTCGCCTACTGGGCAGCCAGTAGGCGATTCGGCTTATATTAGAGATCCACAACCCCCCCTTTATTAGCGCTGTTGCCGCGACACCTGGTTCCTGGCACAATCTATCATCATGTCTCAGACCACCAAGATTATCCGTCGCAGATACCTCCGCGAGCAAAAGACATCCAAGGGTCGCCGGTTTGCCGTCCGGGCGATCCTCGTGGCCCTGATAGCCGCTGCAGTGGTCATTGTGGGTTCAACACTGTTGATTCTGGGGTCTGTGGCGGGTGTATATGATTACTTCACCAGCGCTTTGCCCGATTTCAGCGAGATAGAGAAACTCGGGCAGGATACGGACACAACCTTTGAGACGACCAAAATCTTCGCCTGGGGTGAAGACGGCGATCAGGATGGGGAGCGCGACCTCGTGCTCATTTACGAGGTGATTGATCCATTGGGCGGGGACCGGGAGTGGCTTTCTCTGGATGAGATGCCCCTGTCGATCGTGGATGCTACTGTGGCCATCGAGGATAAGACGTTCTGGACCAATCAAGGATACGACCTGGAGGGAATTGGCCGGGCTTTCTATGAATACGTTCTAGAAGGAGGGCAAATTCAGGGCGGATCGTCGATCACCCAGCAGCTCGTCAAGAATACCCTCATTGAAGAAGAACGCCGCCTAGTTGGCGAAGATGTCGGTTACGAGGATTACGAACGAAAAGTCGAGGAGCTGCTTCTGGCCCACAGAATCTCTCAAGTCTACTCAAAAGAGCAGATTCTGGAATGGTATATAAACACCAATTTTTACGGAAACCTGGCCTATGGTATCGAGGCTGCTTCCAGGGTGTATTTCGACAAACCTTCCTCCCAATTGAATCTCGCTGAAGCTGCCATTCTGGCGGCAATTCCCCAATCTCCAGCTCTCAATCCGATTGACAATCCGGATCTAGCCAAGGACCGCCAGGAGCTGGTATTGGAGTCGATGTTCCGCGAAGGGATGATTGACCGGGACACTCTAACCGCCGCCAAAGATACACCGGTTGAGGTGTCGCCAGGCATTGAGGAGCGATTCGATATCATCGCCCCCCATTTTGCCATTTATGTTCGTAAACAGTTAGAAGAGATGTTTGGTCCCGAGCAGGTACTTCGTGGTGGGCTGCGTGTATATACGTCTCTGGACCTCACCATGCAGGAACAAGCTGAGTGCGTTGCTCGAACCCATGTGGAGCGATTGTCGGGTGAAGGCAGTATCGGTCCGGACGAAGCAGATATCGCTGCCTGCCCAGCCCTCGAATTCCTGGCCCCGATGAGGGCTTCTGATGTTGGCGTCGATCATCAGATTGGCAATGCGTCTTTGGTCGCTCTTGACCCAAGAACAGCCGAAATCAAGGCCATGGTTGGCAGCATTGATTATTGGGATGAGGAGATAGACGGTTCCTTTAATGTGGCAGTTGACGGGCTGCGACAGCCTGGTTCGAGCTTCAAACCCTTTACCTACCTGACAGCATTGAGCCAGGGTTATACGGCGGCAACGATGGTCCTCGACGTCGAGGCGGACTTTGGGACTGATTACAACGGCGTTGCCTATGTACCTCAAAATTACGACCGCAGATTTCACGGGGCAATGCGAATGAGGGAGGCTCTCGGTAATAGCTACAATGTTCCCGCGGTAGAGGTGATGAGCTGGGTCGGTGTCGACAAAGTTATCCGGTCTGCCCATAGCTTAGGTATCACGAGTTTGGACGAAGGGCCAAATAAGTACGGTCTGCCCCTCACTTTAGGCGGAGGGGAAGTTAAGCTCCTGGATATGGTCTATTCCTTCTCAGTCCTTGATAACATGGGCGTCATGCGCGGGCAGCCGGTGCCGGAATCTGAACAAAGATTGGGATTCCGCACCTTAGATCCGGTTGCCATACTTCGGGTTGAAGATAAAGATGGTCAAATCATCTATGAATACAACCAGACCCAGCAGCGAGAGATATTAACCCCGCAGTTGGCCTTTCTCATGAATGACATGCTTTCAGATAGAAATGTTCGCTGCAGTGCATTTGGTTGTCCGAACGCCCTCGAGCTTCCGGCGAATCGTCCAGCGGCAGTGAAAACTGGAACGACCAATAATTACCTTGACGCCTGGACCGTCGGCTATACACCTCAGCTGGTTACTGGCGTCTGGGTGGGCAATACAGACAACGCGCCTATGGAAAATGTTCCGGGATCCAAAGGCGCTGCCCCGATCTGGCAAGCTTTTATGGGCTGGGCTCACCAGGAAGAACCGATTGAATCCTGGGAACTGCCGACTGGACTCACCCGCCAGAGCGTTTGTGACGTTTCGGGACTTATCCCAACGCAGCACTGCCGCACTGTCGTCGAATATTTCATCGAGGG
>DASRZI010000272.1:0-4007 GCA_035686605.1 Candidatus Zixiibacteriota bacterium | reverse complement strand
ATCGCTGACCTCGCGAAACAACCCCACAAATTCTGAGGTCAATTCTTAATTCCTTCATCAGCGCGAGTGGTCCAGAAAGACGTGCGACAATTTCGATCCAGCCAAGATGGCTGACTATAACAACGAGGCTAAGATCGAAGGTTTATTATTACCTCCACTATGGACAGGCTGTGAAGCCGTTAATATTGCTGTAGTTCTCATCATAAGAAGCAACGCATGTCATCGTACTACTGGCGGCGATGTCGTACGAGCCATCAAGCAAGCTAGCTCCAACGAATAAGGAACTGCTCTGAGCGCCGGTCACGTATGCCGAATAGGTGCCCCCTTCGATCTTGGAACTATCGAACCGGATGGATACTGGGGCGGTACCACCGCTGACCGAGACGCCGTAAGCGCTCCCTGTCGTGCTTACGTTGCGGATGATAATGGTTGCTCCATCTCGACCATAAACACCGTGTCCTGTGTGGTTGGGCGCATTTGCTGTTGAAAAACCGCCTCGAAAATTCATCAGTGCGCCGGATCCGGATACGTAAACCCCGTATGCTCCACTACTTCCTGATGAGCCTGAATTCTCTGCTCGGATTGACAAGTTTGTAGCGGTGATCACGCCAGTTCTACCGGCGTTCACCGAGTGGTTAAGCCCATAAACAAAGCTGCCGGATTCTCCTCCTAAGTCAATGGACACGTTGCTGATTTCAACATTGTTCGTACCGTTATTTGCATGTACTTGAATGCCATAATTCGATGAAGTGGAACCACTTACATCTAGGAAAATGGCGGAATTACTAATTCGGTTGAGTTTCAAACCGCCCACGATCCGAATACCCCTATTGGCTGCCGTGCCACCCGACGCAAAGACTCTAACATCGAGCAGGCTGAAATCGTCAACCTCAGAGAGAATAGCGATGGCATTTGAATCACCGCCAATGTTTTCTACTGTTAGAAAGCGTAATTGGCTATGTGCAGCCGCCTCCACCGTAGCCTCGTCCGCTGTTGACGCACCGGCGCTCTGGAGCCTGGTCAGGTTTTGGGCCGCGCCCTCGATATCCACATACGAAACCATGTCTATTGTCTCGGAATAAACGCCTGGTGCGACCCAGACTAAGTACCTATTATCTGTACTGGCATCGCCGATACTGTCCAGCGCCCCCTGAACTGTGGTGAAGTCGCTACCGTCCTTGGCCACCACGACCACATTGGCGTAGCTCGTGCTTCCACTGTCCGGCGTGACACAGCCCCAAGATGAACCGGTCCATTCAACAAGTTGGTCAGGATCGCAGCCTTGCGGCAGCTGGTAGCTATTTAGCAGCTGGAAAGTAGTGCTTATAAGCTCAAGACCAGTTCCTGCATCATAAAGAGTGTCGTCATCTACGCCGTCGGCGAAGCCGTCAGGCATACCCAAGATACCTGTCCAGGGCGTCGAACCGGCCGAACCTGCGTAATAAGAATATGGAGCAGGCGTCAGCGGCTGCCTTGGCGAAAGCGGAACATACGCGCCGCTTCCAGAAGGACAATCAACCTCGATAGCAAGGTAGCGGGGTGATCCATCGAAAGAATTGATGCCAAACTGGTGGCTGTCATTCAGCTGGACCGTGAAGCGGCCATCATACAGTGACACGCCGCTCAGTGTCTGGGTCACACCAAGCTGGCTGCCCAATTCAAGCTCGTCCCAAAGACCAAACTGAAAGTCGCAGGGTCCTGGTTCTGGGACAGCATCGTTCAAGAGTTCGCCCTGGTAGGTAAACACCTGGTTAGGGACGAGGCTTTCCTGAGTATTACTAGTAGTATTCACCGTCCCTGCCGCCATTGTCATGCCCACCACTGCCGCGGTTGGGACCAGCAAAGCCAATAAAATTATTAAGAGTGTTTTAGATCTCATGATCTGATTCCTTTGTCATAGTCGCCAGGCAATTATGGACAGGCGTCAAAGCCGTTAACATTGGTGTAGTTTTCATCATAAGAGTTCACGCAAATAAGTGTATCTCCCGGAGCGACAAACGAGTCACCATCCAGTAAGCTCGTTCCGAAGTTGAGTTCATTGCCAGCCCCGCCTGCTACCAAGGCCGAGTAGATTCCTCCCACAATTGAAGCCCCGTCAATACGCACTGTTGCAGGATTCGCTGAGCTGTTTATCCGAACCCCGTAATAATTACCTTCTATTTCCACGTTTCGGGTCAGGAACGTCCCCCCGTTAGCAACATACAAGCCGATGCCAAAACTCCCGTATCCATAAAGGGAGCTATTGTTGATGTTGAACCTGGTTCCTACGCCTGAACTGCGAAATGCCCATGCGTCATTCGAACCTGTATTAGTCGTCCTGACCATTAACTTGGTAGCTGTAATGACATTGGTATAGTCTGTTCCGGCTAACTGGGCTATGCCGTTCAGATCCTGGTTCACCGAGCTGTTCGCTTCGATGATAAGGTCCTCTACAGACAAACTGATATCCCCAATGGCTTGTGCGAATATGCCATAACTTGCAGAGGTGGCCAGTTGCGAATCGACGTTTATTGAGCAATTACGAATCATGTTGTTCGCCGTTCCGCCCCATACGCTCACCCCTATATTGTTGAAGGTCCCACCATGGGCGATAACCCTAACGTTCCTAAGAGTAAAATCATCGAATGGGAAAGTGATAGCTGTGGCCCGTTCATTACCTCCGATGTTCTCCACAGTCAGATACCGAAGCTCGCTATTTGCTGCGGCGAAAACTGTGGCGAATGCTGAAGAAGGAAATCCATGACTTTTGATTCGGGTCAAGCCTTCTCCCGCTCCCTCGATATCCACCCATGACATCATATCCACAGTCTCCGAATAAACTCCCGGAGCGACCCAGACCAGGTAGCGGGTCTCCATGCTTGCGTCGCTGATGCTATCGATTGCTCCCCGGATGGTTTCAAAGTCACCACCGCTCTTGGCCACCACGATGACGTTGGCATAGCCTGGTTCGGTGGGTTCTTGACAGCCCCAACCGGAGCCGTCCCACTCGACCAGATGACCAGCGGTGCAGCCCTGGGGCAGCTGGTAGCCGTCATCCACGTTGAAGGTTGTTGTAATCAGGTCCAGACCAGTCCCTGCGTCGTATAACGTGTCGTTGTCGATGTCGTCAGCAAAACCATCGGGCTTTGAAGTAATTCCAGCCCAGGGCACAGAGCCGGCCTCTGTAGAAAAGTGGGCGTACGGTGTGGCCGTTAATTGCTGCCTGGGAGTCAATGACACGAAGCTTCCGGCACCAGATGGACAATCAACTTCGATGGCCATCCAGAGAGCCTGGCCGTCAAATGGGCTAGCGCCAATCTGGCCATCATCGTTCAGCACGACTGAGAATCTGCCGCTGTCTAATGGGATGTTGGTTAGCGTCTGGGTTATCCCTACTTGGCTGCCCAGGTCCGGCGCATCCCAGAGACCAAACTGAAAATCACAAGGACCTGGTTCAGGTTGGCCATCATCCAGTAGTTCACCTTGGTAGGTAAAAGGCTGGTTTGGAAGCAGGTTCGCCTGGTTTTGTTTGCCGCTTTGAACCGCTCCAGCCCCGAGGGCGATGGCGACGGTTGCAGTCAAGGGGATTATCAATAGTAAAAGGATTATCAAAAGGATCTTATATTTCATAGGATAAGTCCTCCCATCACTCTAATCCACGTAAATAACTCCGTGCAGGATTAAGGGATAATATTTATCGTTAGCCCATAAGCAAGGGCAGCATCACCTTCTGTTGGTCCGGTTCTCGCTCTGGGGGCTGCCAATAACCACCCGCCAGCGAATAACTGCCGCCTTGAAGATCGCCGGCATCATGCTGGCCAACCGTGCCTTGGAGCAGATAGTCATCTCCGGTGGAAACGCCTCCTCCACCGTCGACAGACCACCAACTCAACTGGTAGCCATTATTAGTGAAGCCATACACGATAACCGCGCTAAGCAGCAGAAATGTCATTACTAGGATTATGATCGGTATCTTGCGTCGCATATTTATCCTCCGAGCCTCACAGCTAATCTAGGGACAATCCGTA
>DASRZI010000271.1:0-8508 GCA_035686605.1 Candidatus Zixiibacteriota bacterium | reverse complement strand
GATTCTGAAAGAGCATTAAGTACAGCGAAGGACCGCGTGCTGGGTATTAGGGTTGCGGGGTCAGCCAAAGCCTATCCTTATGCCGCGTTCGAGAGCCGATCTTGGTTCAACGATGAATTGGGCGGCATACCAATTCTGGTATGGTTGGATATAGATACACAGAGTGGTTTGGCCTATCTTCGAAACCTGGATGGTCTTGAGTTAACGTTCGAAGCATCGTCCGGATCCGATACCGTTTTAGTCGATCGTGAAACGGGCTCTCAGTGGGAAGCTGCCAGCGGCGAGGCGATAAGTGGTCCCCTGCTCGGCTCCCATCTTGCACCGGTGATTGCCACCTCGGCTTTTGAATTCGGCTGGTACGATTACTTTCCGGAGAGTGAAACTGTCCATTATCAGTGATAAGTGACAGTCACTCTGGAAGTTACAAGTAACAAGTGACAGTCACTCTGGAGCTGATGGTCAATCTGGAAGTGACAGTCACCCTGGAGCTGACAGTCACTTTGTTAGTAGTCGCGCTCCCGGCCGATTATCATCAAGGCCAGCGCCAGTGTACGGCCTGAATTTTGCAGGTTATCACTCGAGATACTAGCGAAGGTATCGGCCGGCAGCCGCGCGTTTTCTTCCCACCCTTCCCAGCTTAGGCGTACCTCCGGGGCGATCTGACCACTATCGTAGGGCGATCCTTCCCGGTATATGATGCTGATATCTATTGGCTCTTCGCTTCGAACGACCTTGGCCCCTACCCTGTCTCCCGCCTCCTCAAACAGCTCAGCAAGCCGAAGACTACCTCCCGACGATATCTCCAATCGATCGCCAGAGCCGCCGCCTAAACCGCGTAAGTGCACAATCGCTTCCGGTTCAAGGGAAGTTATAAAGCCGTGTTTAGCCTGAAGGAAACGGTTTATGTCTGGATTGGAAACGTCCTCACCACCCTCCAATCCTTCTCCACTATAAGCGACGAAAAGAAAGGTCTTCTTGGGTGAATATTCAGTTTCCTGCATGATGCGAATCGCTTCCAGCATGACACCCACAGCACTGGCGTTGTCATTAGCGGCTGGATGAAAATCTTCGCCGGGTGCAGGAGGTGGGGCGTCGTATTGGGCCAGGACCACGATCAACTTCTGGTCCATCTGGGTTTCGCCCGGTGTTCCCTCAAGACCGGGCATATGGCCGATCACATTTTGAACGGGCCAATATTCTTCTACATACCCTTTGGACGACATACTTACCCTGGTTTCAGTCTCCAGTTGGGAGACAACCCCCATCTGTTGCTCCTCTGCCTCGTTTCTGATATCGCTGACCGTTTTCCCGGTGCCTTCCAGTATTCGATTCGCCACATCTTCAGTTATCCAGAAGGATGGCGAATCTTGCCCGAGTTCCCGGTTTAACATGTAATCCATCCGGACTCTGGATCGACCAGGCAGGGTGAACCTACGGGTCAAGATTTCGGGATCGTCGGTCACCACCAGGAGACCACCTCTGGGCAAGTTGGCTACGGTATCGGCGTCGGCTTCCGACGTTACCAAAATGACCTCGTCCGAGAAGTCAGCTGTACGTAAGTCAGGAAATCGCCAATTCCGGCCAGTAGTAGGAACAGCAGCCGGATCTCCGAGACTTATCACCCGAACTTTGCCGTCTATCTGGCCATCGCTCAGGTAGCGTCCGGGAAAGATAGCGAAATCCCCTCCTAGAACCGGATCTGGGCCACCATCCTCAACAAAGAATTCAGGCTGCTCCTCCACCCGCTGAAAGGCCCGTTTCCTTTCCTGGAAGTAGGTCATATTCTGGCCAGCCGGCTGAAGTCCCAGCTCCTCGAACTGGCTTGCTATGTAGGCCGCTGCATCGTCCAGCCCATCGGTGCCCAATGCCCTGCCTTCAAACACAGGATTCGTCAGATGCTCCACATAGGCTAATGCTTGGGCTCCTTCGAAAACTGTCGCGTGCTGTTCATAGTAGGCGACCGGCCCGCTGTTCGCCCTGTACACGAACAGGACAACGCCAGCCAGTCCGGCAAAGGTGATGGTATACCTATTCACCAGTCGATTTACGATCAGGCTGCCATCATCAACCAGGCGGCGGATCCCCTCCCCAAACAAATTAAAACTAAGGATGGCGATGAAGAAGGCCAGAACGGGGTACAGGGCCAGCCATGGATAGGATCGCGAATAGGTCCGGAGATTGCTTAGCAAGGCGCCCCACTCGGGAACATCAGAATAGTGGTAAGGCGCGGCAAAAGTCTCCAACTGGGAAAAGGCGCCACCGCCAATAAAAATGCTCAGAAATCCAAGCTCGCCAAGAAGCATTAGCACGGCGCCCATTTCAATGGCGGCGATGGAGATGAGAGGAGATAGCAGATTTGGCATGATATGCCGGTAAAGAATTCTGGGCGTCCGGGCGCCGATGGCAACGGCACTTTCTATGAATGCCCTCGGTCGAAGGGAGATGACCTCGCCGCGAACAAATATCATGATTTCGCCCCAACCAACAAAGCCGAGGGCGATGACGAAAGGAACCGCTCCTTGGCGAATACCCAAGGCCAGGATGAGGATCATGGCCAGCAGCAAGGCCGGAAAAGCCGCAATAACGTCCGCTGACCCCAGAATAAGGCGATCAAGCCAAGTTCCATTCGCCCAACCGGCAATTAGCCCGATTACGATGCCAACTACCATTCTCGCGACTACGACCAGCAGAGCCAGGAAAAGGGTTATTTGAGCTCCCGAAAAAATCAGGCTCATGATGTCCCGGCCCAACATATCGCTGCCCATGGGGAACTCTTCACCCGGCGCGAATGGTGGGGCTATCAGTTGGCCATCGATCATCTCCAGGCCTTTGGTTGCATATGGACTGTGGGGGGTCATACCCGGTCCAAACAGAACCACAACCAGAAGGATAATGACCATCAATCCCCCTGCGACGAAGGGGAAATTTCGCCATACCGACACCCAGAGAGAAGGTTTGCTGCTCGGCCGGTAGGACGTCTCAATCGGTGCGCTCTTGTCTTCATCCTGCCTTATCTGCCGAATGATGTCCCGATCTTCAACGCTTCCTGTTCTTTGTTTGATCCACGCAGTAATAGCGTTGTCAGTGATGTAGTCACCCAGCTCACGAAATATTTCCTTGAATGCCTCGAGTGGTTTTTGTTTCTTTCCCGTTGCCAGGTGAGCTGGTGTCTGGGCGATTCGCGGGTCAATCAACCGATAGCTAATATCCAGAATCAGGTTGATAAGAATGAACAAGACTCCGAAGCAAAGGAGGCAGGCGACGACCAGATCGTCGTCTCGCATTGCGATAGCACCTAAGAGCGTGTAACCAATTCCCGGCCAACCAAAATAGACCTCGACGACAGGGAGGCTGCTTAGTGCAAATCTGAGTGAAATACCAATTGTGGATAATATCGGTATGGCCGCATTCCGCAGAACATGACCGTTCATGATCTGGGACTTCCTCAGACCCTTCGATCGAGCGGTTCGAACATAATCCTGAGCAAGAACGTCCCTAACCGAGACGAAGGTAACCCGTGTTATTTGGGCCAATGGTCTTGCAGCCAATACCAGGACAGGAAGAATCAAATGGGTATCCCAGCCAAAGCCCCCGACGGGTAAATAGGCTCGTCCGGTCTGCCTGGTTACTGTTGTAACAAGCCACTGGAGTAGGAAGGCGGCAAAAAAGCTGGGGACTGAGATGCCGATGATCGTCGCCATGAGAATCCCCAACGAGTGGCGAGTTCCTCGGACGGCTGCCCGAATACCCAGCGCTAACCCAATCACCGCGGCTACGAGAAGAGATATCCCCAGAAGAGCAAAGCTTCGTGGCAAGCGTTCCAGAAGAACCTGGCTGACTGGAACTTCGAGCATGCTTATCGCGCCGCCAGTCGTGGTGCCCAATTCGCCCTGGAACAGGCGCGAGATATACGATACTGTGTCTGTTACGGCGACGACGACGGCCTCGCTGAAATCCATCCCCCTGGCCATATTCAGGCCGAAGTAGCTGAGAAAGATGATGGCTAACAGGATAATCAGACCAAAAAGAAGGCGTCGTAAAATAAACCAGACGAAGCCCAACGAATCAAGCCCGTCACTCACTTTGTTTTTCGCCCTGGCTCCCGGCGGAGAGGTATTGGGTTCTCTCTTCGCTGTTGTTCTAGTAAGATCTACCTCTGTCATGCCATGCCAATTAGTAATTGATTTCCCGGCCCAGGATCATCAAAGCCATAGCGAGCGACCTGCCCGCATCCTCAAGATTATCCGTGGAAATGTGATCTGCGTCATCCAATGGCAATCCAGAAGTGTCTTGCCACCCTTCCCAGGCCAGAATAACTGTTGGCGCTTCCTGCCCTCCCTGCGCGAATGGATTATCTTCGTAGACAAAGGCCATCTGAATGGCATCATCGGACCGCTTGCTCTTCACACCCATGTGACCAGCCGCTTCGTCCATCAACTCCGCCAATCGTAGGCTGCCTCCCGAAGAAACGATGAGCCGGTCGCCAGAGTCGCCGCCTAGTCCATGGAGTCTAATTATCGCCTCAACCTTGAACTTCGACATTCCCGTCCTGGCTTGCAGGAATCTTTTAACGTCGGGATCGTTAACTAATTCCCCTCCATCCAATCCTTCTCCGCTGTAGGCCACGAACAAGAAACTCTTGTAAGGCTGGTAATCGGTTTCCTGGATGACGCGAATGGCTTCGAGCATTACGGCTGTACTTCCGGCATTGTCGCTGGCACCTTGATAAACCTGTCCATCCGGTCCTATTGGTGGTCTATCGTATTGGACCATGACTACAATCAGATTTTCCCCGAGACATACGGTGCACCTGTCCATACCGGATGTTCCCGGGATATAACCGATGACATTCCTCACCGGATAATTTTTCACATATGTTCCATCAACAGCCATCGAGACTTCGGTCGAGATGGGCATGGTCAAGACGTTTTCTGGAGGTAAATGCTCGATCTGCTCTTGCAGATCTTCTACTGCGTATCCTGATCCGGCCAGCAAGCGATTTACCGTGTCTTCCGTGACCCAGATCCAGGGCGTATCACCCCAGGGGGCGAGTCCGCCGATCGTATATCGCCGGCTCAACTTATCCGGATCGTCTGTCATGATGAGCATTCCACCCTTGCCCTTCCAATGCAAAATATCGACCTCGCGATCAGAAAGGACCAGGATAATATCCTCGGAGAAGTCCATCCTTTCAAGTTCTGGATAGGTTGGACGCCAGGTCGAGGAAAAGAAAGGCGACATCTGGCCCAATCCTACAAAGCGGATCGGCCCGCTGATAGCCCCATCGTTCATCGCCCGGCCCGGATAGGCGGCATAATCCTCTCCTAGTACCGGTTCCGGTCCGCCATCGTGAATGGCCAATAAGGGGTCTGATTCAAGCTGCATGTAGGAGTGGCGCCGTTCTTGGAAAAATGTATCCTTCTGCCCGCCAGCCTGAAGACCAAGATCATCAAATTTCAAGGCTATATACTCTGCAGCCTCATCCATTCCCGCTGAGCCAAGCGCGCGCCCCTCCATCTCGGGAGTGATCAGGTCTTCGAGATAGACCATCGCCTCTTGGGCGGCGAATTCTTTGGCATGTGCTCGATAAAATGGAGTTGCTCCGCTGTTTGACTGAAACCAGTAAATCGCAACCATGACGATCACAACAAATAAAAAGGTGTAGCGATTGAAGATCCGGTTGATGATCAGGCTTCCATCTGCGACCAGTCGCCTAAGTCCTTCTCCAAAAAGATTAAAGGCCATGATGGCGATGAAGAAAGCCAACATCGGGTAGAAAGCGGTCCATGGATATCCACGGGCGAGTAGACGAACATTTGCCAGCAATGCCCCCCACTCTGGCACATCGGAATAAAGCATCGTATAGGAGGGAAGGTTAATCAATGAGCCGCCGCCGATAAAGATGCTGATGAATCCCAACTCGCCAAGCAGCATGAGTACAGCGCCCATCTCAATGGCTGCAATGGATATAAGCGATGCCAAAATCAGTGGCAAGATGTGCCGTCCAACAATCCGTGGGGTTCTAGCTCCTAAGGCGATTGCGCTTTCGATGTGCGGCTGAGGCCGAATTCTTATAACTTCACCCCGGACGAAGATCATAACCTCACCCCAGCCGACCAGGCAGAGGGCGATGACAAAGGGCGGCAGTCCTTGCCTGATGCCAAGAGCAAGGATAAATATCATGGCCAACAGCAGCGCAGGAAATGCAGCGAGGGCTTCAGATGTTCCTACGATCAGACGATCCATCCAGCTGCCATTCGTCCAGCCGGCGATGGCTCCTAGGAGGACACCAGCAAGGATCCGAGCTCCAACGACCAAAAGACCCAGCACAAGGGTCTGCTGAGCGCCGGCAAGCAGAAGGCTAAGAATCCCCCTTCCTAGAGCGTCGGTACCCATGGGATAGGTCGCGTCAGGAGGAAATGGTGGGGGCGTCAACTGCCCATCTATTTCCACTAATCCCAGCGTGTGATATGGGCTGTTGGGGGCCATATTGGGGCCAAAGAATATAACAGCGACCAACCCCAAAACAAGGATTCCGCCCAGCATAAATGGCAGATTTCTAACCGCCGCCTGCCATCCTATTTTGCGGGCTGTCGGTAAGGCGATATCGGGATCATCTTGCTTAAGCTGCGGAACCAGCTGCTGGCTTAATGGAGAAGGATCGGTCTTGCGAGAAGCCCGGATCTGCCTGTACAAGTCGGTTAGAGGATTGTTCTTTAGGATATCTTGGCCGTATTCCGCTGCGCCCCTTATTAGATCGATTGGCCGGTTTCGTGACTTGGAGCCGGCACTCGCTGGTCTGTTCCATAGTCGAGGATCAATTAGCCGGTAGCTAAACTCCAGGATGATATTAATGAGAATAAAAAGTAAACCGAAGCACAAGAGCAAGGCGACGACGAGATCACTATCTTGTTGGGCAATACCCTTCAGCAGCGCGGCGCCTGCCCCAGGCCAACCGAAGAAACTCTCTACGATGGGCAAGATAGTGAGAGCAAACCGGACTGAGATACCTATCGTTGACAAGATGGGAATAGCCGCATTCCGCATCACATGTCTCAGGGTTATCTGGTAGTTTCGAAGGCCTTTGCTCCTCGCCGTTCGTATATAATCCTGCTCTCTAACTTCGCTAATCGATATAAAGGAGATTCTCGTTATCTGGGCCAGTGGACGAGCCGCCAAAACAAGGACGGGAAGAATTAAATGAGTGTCCCAGCCAAAGCCGCCAGCCGGAATCAAGGGCCTTCCTGTTTGCCGTGTGAGAGTGATGACCAGCCACTGCAATAAGAAAGCGGCGAAGAAACTAGGAATCGAGATGCCGATAATCGTGGCGACGAGAATACCAAGAGAACGCTTTGAGCCACGACTTGCCGCCCGGATTCCAAGGAATAGACCAACTATGGTAGCCAGAAGAACCGACAAGCCCACCAATCCAAGGCTGCGAGGCAGTATTACGGCGACAACTTCTCCAACCGGCACCGATATCAGCGATCCGCTCGCGACCCCTGTTTCACCTAGGCTGCCGTGTAACAGGCGCACAACATAGGCGAGAGTATCCGGAAAAGCATCGAGGGCAGCTTCTCCGACAGACATGCCCCCCGCCATATTTAATCCCAGATAACTCAGCCAGATGATGAACAGCAAAACCAAGGCCCCGAAGAACAGACGCGGGACCAGAAATACCACCAGGTTTATGAAGCCTTGCCATCTCGAACCGTCAGCTGCAGATTTCTTCTCTGGGTTAGGTCTACGCCGAAGCTCGCGGCCGATTGAGCCGGTTGGAGATCCCGGTTCAAGCGGTTCCGTTGTTGCGGAAGCCATCAAAACCGGGGCCTTCAGTCCCGTCTGAGTTAGTGCTTGTGAATTGGTACTACCTGGGGTTGGCAAAGCTGAAAGATCCTGGTCGATAGTCGAAAGCATCACAGGTAATACGCTTTCGACCTGGTCGATGGGAACATGTCCAATAACTGGATCCTCGTAGTGGAGGGATGCCTTATCACCGGTCGAACTTACGGTGAGGATAAAGCGCAGCTTGGGCTCTATCGCGCTCAGGGTACGAATATGTCGGCCCAGGTATTTGGAGGGGATCAGAGCGAGATCATAACTACGACGGCCTAGGCTTTGGTAAGCTTCGTCTATCGTCGCAACAACCGTAGCTGCGTCGATTCCCGTCTCTCTTAACGTCCTGACTATCTGATCGGCAGTATACCGATTTTCCTCAAGGATGATAACGCGGTGAATCATAGTGAGGTCGAGCGATAAATCGTCTCGATTATTAAGCGAATGTCCAAGCTGATCGGTTAAGGGACCTCTTCACAATAATCGAATTCAATTTTAGCACCATTCGCCTGGGGAGACATTGGACAGGTGTCCAGTGATCATTCCTCTCACCTCCGGTTATAGAACTATTTGTATTCCCAAAATTTTCTGCTTTCGTCACGTCGACGATCAACAAGGCCCGAATTCACTATCCAGTTCCAACCATCTACCTCACTTGTGACGGCGGAGTTG
>DASRZI010000270.1:0-11517 GCA_035686605.1 Candidatus Zixiibacteriota bacterium | reverse complement strand
AGTCGATTCTGAGACAACGAGGCTCATAGTTAGGGCGAGGATTCGAGTGATATACCCGCTGGTAGGCCTGCTCTTTTGGCCCTTCCTGATGCTTGGCGAATCGATTTTCCCCACTCTCATGTTGAATGGTTTCAAGCAGCGGGCCGAGGGTGCGATCCATGGCAGCCAAGAAATATAGTTAAAGGAGCCATAACCAAGCCTGTCTGTCTCTTTGACGCCAGCATAGTGGAGATGATCAATCCCGAAAAGGACTTTCGAGTCCCTAGTCTGCCATGGTCGCTTGGCGCCTACCTGGACATTGTCCGCATCCGTAGAAATCGCAAGAAGGTGAGCAAAACTATTAGTTCTGCCTTGGTACCTTAACCGGCACAGCTAAGGTATTATTCGAAGATATTCAACGTTTACGGTCTCGTTTTCCAGGTGCTGCTTGAATTACTACACGATCGCCAATGCAATAGTCGCCGGAATCTGCCTGGGTTTTGGGGTGATCTTTCTGTTTACTGGCCTCAGACGTCGGGACAAGAAGCAGCTGAATCTTCTCTTCGCCATTTTCGCCCTCGCCTATGGCGCTACGCTGATCAACGGTATTCGCTTTCACAATGCACCATCCGTTGAAACCTACGTTGCCATCAGCCGGCAAGATACTCTCTTTATCGTCCTGGCCTATAGCGCCATAATCTGGTATGTAGCGGAGTATTCGAAGGTTAAGCCCCGGGCATTTCTATGGGGATTGACGGCCGTGTTTGTAGTCAGTGGGATTGCCAATGTTGTACGCACAAACCTGCTCTACGACCAGATCATCAGCCTGGGCACCTTCACATTGTCATGGGGAGAACAGCAAGCCTATCTCGAGACGACAAATAGTATCTGGTCAATTCTCTTTCTAGTGGGTCAACTGGCTGTTCTAGCTTTCATACTTTTTGCCTGTGTCCGGCAATTTCTGCGTGGCGAGCGCAGTGAAACGCTCATTCTAAGCATCGGTGTTCTATGGTTTGTGGCTTCATTAGGGGCAGAGATCATGGGCGAAGCCGGGCTGATCCCTTTACTATTCTATGGCGAGTTTGGTTTTTTGGGCTTTGTGGTGGCTGTAAGTCTGCAAATGTCCAATGAAATCATCAAAACCGAAGAAGGCCTGGCGGATTATAAGACGAATTTGGAAGGCTTGGTAAAGCAGCGGACATCTGCCTTGGAAGAAGCGCAAGATCAATTGCTCCAGCAAACACAGGAGCAGGCCACGATCGAGGAACGCGGCCGACTGGCTCGCGACCTGCATGATGCTGTAACTCAAACGATTTACTCTGCCGCGCTGATCGCCGAATCACTGCCCCAGGTATGGGACCGGGATCCTGATCGTGGACGGCGGAATCTGGCCAAGCTCCGCCAGTTGGTGCGAGGTGCTCTGGCCGAGATGCGCACCTTGCTTTTCGAATTACGCCCGAAGTCGTTGGAAGCGGCCGATCTGGGTGTGCTTCTCCGCCAACTTGGCGACGCGCTTACTGGACGTACCCAAATTCCCGTCACAGTCGATGTTGAGATGAAGGATGACCTTCCGCCAGAGGTAAAGGTGGCCTATTATCGCATCTCTCAGGAAGCCTTCAACAATATCGAAAAACATGCCAGGGCAGATCAAGTCGAGGTTTCGTTAACCAGATCGAATGATCAACTACTGCTCACTGTTCAGGATAATGGTCGCGGCTTCAATCTTGAAACAATCCCAGCCGGTCGCTTGGGGATGCAAATAATGCAGGAACGGGCAGAGAGTATCCAAGCGGTATTGGATGTAACAAGCCATCCTGGCACTGGTACGCTCGTTAACTTGACTTGGGTCGAGGTGAAGCCTAATGACAATTGAAAACGAACAGCTGGCTGGTTGGAGTTCACTACCAGTTATTTCCATTTCGTTGTTGGTGGGTAACCGGTTTTAATGGCTTCAATTCCTTCTCCCCCCCCAATCCGCGTGCTGATCGTCGATGATCATTTGATGGTCCGTGATGGACTAAGGACGTTCATATCGATTTACGACGATTTGGAGGTAGTGGGCGAGGCAGTTGACGGGGAAGAGTCTGTCCGCATTTGTTCGGTATTGAAACCGGATGTGGTCCTGATGGACATGGTTATGCCCAAGCTCGACGGACCGGACGCGACGCTCCGAATCAAGGGCGAAAATCCTCAGATCCAGGTCATCGCCCTGTCAACTTTCAGTGAACAGGAGTTGGTCCAAAGAGCGATTCGGGCAGGAGCGGTTAGCTACCTGCTAAAAGATGTCCATGCCGATAGGCTTGCCAAAGCGATTCGAGACGCTCACCGCGGTCTTTCTACTCTTGATGCGGCAGCTGCCCAGGCACTGGTCCAATCTGCCACAGAACAAGCGCCTCCTGACTATAATCTTACGCCGCGGGAGATGGAGGTCCTAGCCCTCATCGTCGATGGGATGACCAATAGAGAGATCTCAGAGCAGTTGATAATTAGCCAATCCACGACCCGGCTTCATGTGAGCAATATCCTTTCCAAATTGGGGGCCAGCAACCGCACCGAGGCCGCTGCCATGGCTTTGCAGAACAATTTGCTTTAGGAACAGGCAACGGATATACCATCGCATTGTAGGGTAATGAAGCGAAGGAAACAAACGCAATGTAGGGGCAAGGCAGCGTAGAATTCGTTACCGGCCGCATCCTCAAGAATCCTCTATCGCTGCCTTGCCTAAACGGTCAACGCACCCGATCATGGAGATCGATTGATGATGCTGGTAAAATCGTGACGTGGGGCAACTGCATGATCCACCCAGAAATCGCCGGCGGTCAATTCGTCTGAAGGATTGGGACTATACATTCCCTGGCTCCTATTTTGTCACCATTTGCACCCACCGAAAACGAAACATCTTCGACGATCCCATCCTTCGCGACATTGCTGAAAATACGTGGCATCGTATTCCGAGCCAATCCCATGCGAAATACGCGACGCTAGATGAGTGGATCTTGATGCCGAATCACCTCCACGGGATCATTATCTTAAGCGAAAGGGATGAGGATTCGCCACCCTACCTGTCAAGCAAGCAAGTCAAGCGTGATTCGATTCCCAGCATAGTTGGCAATTACAAATCTTTAGTAACCCGCCGTATCAACAAGATTAGGCAAAGGGCCGGTGTGCTGGTTTGGCAACGAGGGTATTATGAACGAATTGGACGAAACGAAACGGAATTGAATGCCATTCGCCAGTATATCCGGGCCAATCCGGAACGTTGGAAGGATGACCGGGAGAATCTGGACGCAATAATCAGCAGAATGGAGTAGGGGCAAGGCAGCGAAGAATTTACTAACGGTTCCTGGTTCAACACTCTCCTCTAGCTGCCTTGCCCACCATCCCATCACGAATCCGTGACCTTCTTGGGCAAGGCGAACAGATTCGGGGACGTATGTCAAACCCAGTTTCGAATCCTTGGTCGCCTTGCCCCTACGAACGCCGTGCCCGACTATAGGGCCTTGCTCAATTATTCAACGCATCGTAGGGGCAAGGCAGCGCAGAATTCGTTAACGGCCGCATGCTCAAGAATCCCTTCAAGCTGCCTTGCCCACCATCCCATCACGAATCCGTGACCTTCTTGGGCAAGGCAGCGTAGAATTCGTTAACGGCCGCATGCTCAAGAATCCCTTCAAGCTACCTTGCCCGCCATCCCATCACGAATCCATGACCTTCTTGGGCAAGGCGAACAGATTAGGAGACACATTTCGGCTCCAACGATGAATCCATGTTAACTTGCCGCAATGGTGAGACCGCCTCTTTCCGATCCCAATACCTGGATCATGATCCAGGTTAAAAATATATCAATCGACCGTATTGTGATCTGACAAAATGGTCTATGCTATACATGGAGTAGATGCGTTCCTTCCATTGACCGTCTAGTCCCCAGTTGCTCGCGTATCACCACCTGGACGATAACATCGCCACTTGGACGATGACATCACCGAGGGCGGCATTCATGCTAATATTACTCGCTACTGAACGCGCAGATCTCCGGCTGTCAATCGAATTGCTGTTGAGTGAGGAGCCAGGTGTTATCATCGTCGGCACCGCTAGCGAAACGGAAGGAATGCTAGCTCTGCTCGACAGTACCCACCCCGATTTACTGATCGTGGAATGGGACCTTCCCGGCAGGAGGTTAGCTGAGATCGTGCCCCAAATAAGGGCAAATACACCATGTATTCACATCCTCGCCCTTGGTAATGAATCCAGCTTGCTTGATGCGGCCTTAAAAGCTGGAGCTGACGACTATGTGGTGAAAGGAGATCCGCCGGAGCAGTTGCTAGAAACCTTCCGGCATGCTAGATCACATCATAAGTCTGAAACGATTAGTCCTAGTCCATTGGAGGAGTAAACGATAATGGCCCTAAATAGTTCAGCAAATTCCCCTATTGAAAAAGGCTCGGCTTTTGAGTGGTGGATGATCTCATTTATCGCTGCCGGTGCCGGTTGGGCTGCCTTCATCTCGTTGCTCATCCCATCCTTCGTGACAGAATCGACCGGTAACGCAGCCGATGCCGGTATCGTGATGGCCATCATCAGTATGGCGGCGGTGCTGGCGCCGGTTTTGGGCGGTTTCGCCGACAGATACCGCGCCCATCGCCTGGTTCTTAGCCTGGGGGTGCTGGGTATGGCTTTGGGCTTCTTTATGTACTCGCTCTCCGCTGAATCCCAAGCCATCTACGTTTTGGATGCCATCGTCTTGGGCATTTCCGCGGCCGCGATCAACGCCGTGGGACCGGTTTTCGTGCTGGGCGCCAACCTTTCCCAGAAGTTAGAGGCCAGCCGGCTGACGGTCTTGAACCTGCTCCAACCTGTCGGTCAGGTGATCGGCGGCGCCTTACTGGCTGCGGCCATCTCCGCCAAATTGGATTTCAGCTCGCGCTTCATGATCGCCGCTATATTCATGCTGATTTGCGCCGTGCTCACCTGGTTCACGACGGCCGGGCCAGCCAAGCGCATTGCGCTGCAAGAGGACAAGCCGGACGACCTGGTCGGCGCCGCGAAGAAATCGTTCGGCCTGAAGCAGGTGTTGATCTCAACCTTTGGCCTGTACCTGTTGATCCTGACCCTGAGTTCGGTGGGCAACAACGGCATCAACGCTCAAATCGCCAACATCCTGCCCAATGTGTACGGCATGGACCAGCAGACCACGTCGGCCATGATCTCGTTGGCCGGTCTGTTCAACATTGGCTTGTTCATCGTGGCCGGACGTTGGATGGCAAAATCGGGTGGCATGCCGGTCCAAACCGCCGCCACCGTGATCCGTCTCATCGGCGCGCTTGGCATGGCCTTCGTGGGCATGATGGCCAACTCGCCGATTCTGCTTGCCGCCGCCTTCATGCAGATTCTGTACCAGAGCAACCCGTTCTCGCGCATCTCACAAGGCGTGGTGGGTATGCGCTTCGCCGCCATTCCGGCAGGCGAAACCAGTGGCTGGGTGATCGCGGCATCGGCTTCAGGCTCCTTCCTGGGAGCGTTGATCGGCGGCTACCTGGCCAGCACCATCGGGTTCAACGCCATCAACTGGATGGCAGCCATCGCCGTCGGCATGGCGCTGCTGCTGCTGGTGCTGTTCCTGTGGCCAGCCGAACGGAAGAAACGCGAAAAAGAGGCTTCGGCATCGTTGAAAGTCGCAGCTGTGCCTTCATAATCGTGGTCTCAATGAGATAGAGGGAAATTATGTTTACTTTTTCTTTAGCTGAAGGTTTCATGGCCTTGTTCATCGGCATGGGACCGATCAAAGTACTGCTGGTTTACATGGCCAAGACAGCAGGCATGGATCAGGACACCCGCCGGGCCATAGCTCGCCGGATCGTGATCGTCGCCGGCAGTGTGGGCGTGGGCATGTTTGTGCTCGGTGCGCTGCTCCAGCAGATCCTGCACTTTTCCATAGGCGCGCTCAATATCATCGGCGGCATTATCCTACTGCTCCTGGCTTTGAACATGGTCATGGGTGGTGGCAAACCGAAAGGCGCGTCTGCCGAAGGTGAAGCAGAAGATCCCATGAGCCTGGCCATATCACCCCTGGCCATTCCTTTGACCCTAAACCCGGTCGGTATCGTGACCCTGGTCGTCGCCTCATCGGAGGTTAAAGATCTGCCCAGCTCCATCTTGGTCGTGGTCCTGATCGCCATCGTCATGGTCATCGACCTCGGAATCCTGCTATTTTCCAATCGGGTTGCTCCCTATTTGTCGGAAGCGACCATCAACCTGCTTGAGGTGGTCCTTGGTATCTTCCTGGGTGCATTGGCCATTCAGTTGATGCTCAATGGCCTGGCCGAAGTGGGGGTCATTACTCTCACCGGCCACGCCTAATTGGCAAAACGAAATTAGATTGGCTAATTTCGAAAACCTTAGTTCATTTTAAAGGAGTAGAAAAATGTGTTGTTTTTACACCATCCTGCTATTCTTGGGTCCCCGGTTTGCCAACATCATCTGGTGGATTGCTAACCCGGTCCGTTGGGTTGGCGACACCAATTTATCCGCCTTTGATTCAGCCCTCTGGCCGATCCTGGGCATTGTGTTCGTTCCCTGGACCACCCTCATGTACCTCCTGGTTTTTCCGGGCGGGGTTGGTGGCTGGGACTGGTTATGGCTGGGCTTGGCCGTATTGGGTGATATTGGTGCGTACGCCGGTGGCGGTTACGGAAACCGGAATCGCGTGCCGGGCTACGGTGGATGATCGATCCGTCAACGAAGGATAATCATATCTGAGATAACGAGAAAATATCATGCGCTAATAGGTGAATTGAACTTGTCGGTCAGGCATAATCGACAAGTTCGGCATTTGAGCAGATCGAGCTGGATGGAACACATGCGCATGGTCAAACAACAAACTAGGACTGGCTGTCCATAAAAGACAGCCAGTCCCAAAATTTCTGCATGCCTTCAACAAAATTGAAAAACAATCAATCAAACGGTCCTGAGGTATTTTCACGCCCAGACAGCGCGCCGGTGGCTTTTCACCTTCTAGCCAAGCCTACTGGAGCTATCTGCAACCTGGACTGCGCCTATTGTTTCTTCCTTGAGAAAGAGATGCTTTATCCGGGAAGCAAATTTCGGATGAGCGATGAGCTTCTCGAGCAGTACATCCGCCAGCTTATAGAGTCGCACAAGATCAACAACGTAATGGTGGCCTGGCAAGGCGGAGAGCCCACTCTCATGGGCCTCGATTTCTACCGCCGGTCCATTGAACTTGAGGAGAAGTATCAACGGCCGGGCATGACTTTCCTCAACACTATGCAGACCAACGGCACATTGCTAAACGACGAATGGTGCGCATTCTTTAAGGAACACAACTTCCTCATTGGCATCAGCATCGACGGGCCGCGAGAACTGCATGATGTCTACAGGGTCGATAAGGGCGGAAAGCCCACCTTTGACAAGGTTATGCGGGGCATCCGGCTTCTGCAAAAACACGAGGTTGAGTTTAACATCCTGACCACCGTCAACCGGGTCAACGGCGATCACCCTCTGGCAGTTTACCGCTTCATCCGCGATGAGATCGGCGCCGACTGGATGCAGTTCATTCCAGTCGTGGAACGGATCAATGAAGACGGCAGCAGCCTTATCCAAGAAGGGAGCACGGTCACAGATCGTTCAGTTCTTCCAGAGCAGTTTGGTCATTTTCTTAGCGCCGTATTCAACGAATGGGTTCGCAACGATGTGGGCAGCGTCTATGTGCAGACCTTTGAGGCGGCCGTCAGAAACTGGATGGGCATGGACCAATCGGGAATGTGCGTATTCAACGAGACCTGCGGGCAGGGACTGGCCATCGAGCACAATGGCGACCTTTACGCCTGCGATCATTTCGTAGAACCCAATTATCTTCTGGGTAATATCAAAGAAGACCACATGATCGAGCTGGTGGCTTCTGACCAGCAGTTGAAGTTCGGCCAGGACAAGCTGGACACCTTGCCTCAATATTGCCTGGAGTGCGACGTGCGTTTTGCCTGCCATGGCGAATGTCCAAAGAATCGCTTTATTGATACGCCAGATGGAGAATCTGGTCTGAACTATCTATGCGCTGGTTTTAAGCACTTCTTCCACCATGTTGAGTTCCCAATGAAGCTGATGTCTGGCTTACTCAAGCGGGGCCGGTTGGCAGCAGAGGTGATGGCCATATTGGCGAATGAAGAAGCGAAGTGGAAGACAATCATTGCTCAAACTGGTCGCAACGATAGCTGCCCCTGCGGAAGCGGCCGAAAGTATAAACAATGTCACGCAATACCGTCTATCGAGTATCCGATGCAACCAGCGCCAGCGCTGGTCAACACGGACAGTCATTAGTTTCAGTATAAGGAGGTAATTATGACTGAAGGAAAACCCAATATTCTTGTTTTATGGGGCGATGATATCGGCTGGTATAACATCAGCCACAACAACCGGGGCGCGATGGGATACCGCACGCCGAACATCGACCGCATCGCCAAGGAAGGAATCGAATTTACAGATTTCTACGCCCAGCAGAGCTGTACGGCCGGGCGGGCGGCCTTCATAACGGGCCAAAATCCGGTGCGCACCGGCCTCACCAAGGTGGGCTTGCCGGGGGCAGATGCCGGTCTGCAGCCCGAAGATCCCACTATCGCCGAACTGCTCAAGCCGCATGGCTATGCTACCGGCCAATTCGGTAAGAATCACCTCGGCGACCGGGATGAATATTTGCCGACTAACCATGGTTTCGACGAGTTCTACGGCAATCTGTATCACCTGGACGCCGAGGACGAGCCGGAGCATCCGGATTACCCGAAGGATCCCGCCTTCCGCGAACGATTTGGTCCCCGGGGCGTCATCCATTCCTTCGCCGACGGCCGCATCGAGGATACGGGCCCTCTGGATAAGAAGCGGATGGAGACCATCGACGAAGACGTTACCGAACGGGCCATCGAATTCATCAAAAAGGCTCACGCGGAGGACAAACCCTTCTTCGTCTGGTGGAATTCGACCCATATGCATGTCTGGACGCGTATCCCCAAAGAAGCCGAGGGGATCAGCGGTCAGGGCTTCTACAACGACGCTATGGTCCTGCACGACCAACACGTGGGCATGATTCTCGATACGTTGGATGAGTTGGGCATTACCGAAGACACTATCGTTCTCTACTCAACCGATAATGGCCCCCATTACAACACCTGGCCAGATGCGGCCATCACACCCTGGCGAAGCGAAAAGAACTCCAACTGGGAAGGCGCTTACCGGGTGCCCTCCTTCGCCCGCTGGCCGGGCAAGTTCGAGGCTGGGAGGATCCTGAATGGCATCGTGACCCACCAGGAATGGCTGCCCACATTGCTGGCGGCGGCCGGCGAGACCGACATTGTCGAGAAGCTCCAGAAAGGTCACCAGGCCGGCGATAAGCATTTCAAGGTCAAAATTGACGGTTACAACACCCTGCCATACCTCACCGGCGAGACCGATGAGAGCCCACGCAACTGGTTCTTTTATACCAACGACGACGGCAAAATCGTGGCTATTCGCTATGGGGATTGGAAGGCTGTGTTCTCCGAGCAGCGAGCCAAGACCATGAAACTCTGGGCCGAACCTTTTGTCGACCTGCGTATGCCGAAGATCTTCAACCTGCGGCGCGATCCTTTCGAGCGGGCCGATGAGAATGCCAATGGCTACTGGAATTGGTTCCTGGAACATGTTTTCGTGATCTATCCGATGCAAGCCCTGGCAGCCGAACAACTTCAATCGTTCAAGGAATTCCCGCCAAGGCAAAAACCGGACTCCTTCAACCTGGATGGCGTACTCGAAAAAATGGAAGACGTCAGCAGCGGCGGATTGCGGTAGCGGATTTCTATAGGGATTGACAGGCGAGGCAGCCTAGAAGTAGCCGGTAGGTTTTGGAGATACCAAATCAAGGATGCCTGGCCCAGAGGTGGATTCCCGCCTGCGCTCATAACAAAATTGATTGTTTTTGTAGGTGCGAGCTTCTGTGCCCGCCCTGTAAGGGCAATCACAAGAACTGCCCACAACAAAAACATACGGCAAGCCGATACGGGAAACAAGGACGGGCGAGGCAGCTGAGAAGTAGCCGGTGGGTTTTGGAGATTTCACATTGAGGATGCCTGGCCCAGAGGTGGATTCCCGCAAAGGAAGGAGCCGGACGCCTTCAACCGGGAAAGCGAGCTCGAGAATATGGGATTTGTCACCTGCGATGGTTTGAGCCGTTTTTTTCTGCGCCAACAGATTCTTATCTGTGACATCTGCGCAAACAGATTCTTATCTGTGCAATCAGCGTCATCAGCGTTCGTTGTTAGAGTACCCTCAAACAGCACGCAGATTTGCTCTCAGGAGAGAGCACGCTGATCAAGTACGCGGATGTACGCTGATGGTGACAAAGGCGAAAAGGCCAGTATGTGATTGGCGGCCGCGGTAAAGGGGTTTGACTAGAGGATGACGGATACAGATAAATCAGCTGAACATTGGTGGTTTTCGGATGCTTTTCTAGGCGCGATGCTTGTCTTGCTGACTGCCGCCACAGCTTTCGCCGGCTACCAAAGCACCATAACCAGCATTAAAGGTGATGATTTTGACATCGATTCCCAGAAGACCCTGGTAGCGGCGACAGGCAGTTTTCTCAATAGCAACGCTGAGCTGATGCAGGATATTCAATCGTACGATTCTTACCGTTTCTTCAGCGCCGAAGATCCTACCGAAGCGACGGTTTACCTTAATCGCATGTCAGATCGTTTACAAAACAAACTAGATCAACCTGGAGGCCCTTTTGACGATGCTTACCTGGCAGCCACCTATGCGGAAGCAGAATCGTTGTTAGCCCATGTGGAAACGCTAGAGGACCAGGCGAATCAAATGGACGATCGCACCCAGGCTTATGAGCTGGCTGGCTTCATTTTCGCAATCGGATTGGCTGCTATTGCTTGGGCATCTTTAGTACATACCAATCTTAGGATCCGCCTGATATTTCAAACCATCGCCCTGGTCTGTCTGCTGATTGGCGCAAGTGTTTTCATCCTATCTCCATGACGCCGCGGTTGATTATCTCGTGATGGCTGCAATACTTTCCTGGTATAGGAGTTCGTTTCGTCAATATCTCCACCTACAGACGACAGAACAATGAATAGGGGCGAATACTAGTGGTCCCCATATATGCATAAGCCTCTGCATTCCAGTCTCCTGCAGTGGATATCTTGGCTGGCCTGGATCCCAGTCACAGTTGCCGCATGTATCGGCATAGCTCGCCTTCTAGCGGGTTGGGTTCGCCGTCAAGCGCTGCCGATCCCTTCGAGCCCCCTTGATTTAGGAGCTTATGGCGGTCTAACCGAAGAAGAGGTCATAGCCCGGCGTCTTCCTTCGAAAGATGAGGATCGCCAGGCGAAGGCTCGAAAAGTCCGTCTGGAGATCTGGCGCTCCAGCACCTTCTCCATCTTCAATATGAGCATGCTCGGGCTGGCCATCATCCAGTGGATCCTCAACGACATACTGAGCGCCCTGCTTACCATTGGCATCATGTTTTTCAATATAGGTATCAATGCC
>DASRZI010000269.1:0-2750 GCA_035686605.1 Candidatus Zixiibacteriota bacterium | reverse complement strand
TCGTCCAAGCTAATATCCCGAGGAAATGTTTGATTAAGGATCTGAACTAATTATAAGTGATTTAGTTCCTTCTTTCAATAAATAAATCAGAATGGTAATAAATATGAACCGGCTTATCATGAAAGCGAAAATCAACTGCTCCTTATTCTAATGGGCCAGCTCCCGCTGTTCTGATTAAGATAAGCAGCGCGCTTGGAATCGAAATCACTGTCTACCGAGGATAGGCTCATCACCTCGCCGCTGATCTCGACATGCGGGTCGATAGTTCGAATTTTTGTGCTGACGACGAAATCACTATCTAATTCGTCCCAGGCAAATTGAGTCGTTTTCGTGACATAGCCTAGACAACCTTGCAGCGTCTGATCATCGATTCCCTGCAATTTCTTCCAAAGATCGCGGTCAGTTCCCCAGAAATCGCTTTCTTGGATTTCTCCCAACTCCAGCCCTCTCCGGATGGCCATCGCGGTCAACTCATAAAGGGCGACCTCTCGAAAGTTTGCCCAACTTGTCTGATCTGTCTCAATGTATGTATATCCAAACCAGCGAGCAGCCTCGATATCATCTACGACAATCCGGTTGGATGATACTTTCAGATGAGACAGGGCCCATGCTACCTTTTCGGCGGAGGCAATATTCAGACCGAGAGCATCGCGTAAAAAGTAGTCAATCCGATCGGCGCAGAGAGCAGGCGCAGGCTGTTCTAAAAGTGGAAAACGGTCCTCATCCAGGAACCCTCGCCAATCGTATCCCAATTTCGCCAATGTTGATGGAAGGTTCGTCGAAGAGATATAGGCTTCTTTCACCGCATCGTGGTAGTTCTGCTCTTCATGACCATGGAAAACATAGTCGATGACATGGCTAAATGCCGTGTGACTTACATCGTGCATCAATGCTGCAATTTGCTCCTCAATCGAACCACCCATTATCTGGACCAGCAACATGGTACCAACTGAGTGTTCAAAGCGGGTTGTCTCCCTGGTTATGCCGATCAGTCCGGTGATGCCATGTTGCAGGACACCTTTCAACCGGAGAATGGCGTCCGAACTCATCAACTCGAGAATCACCGGATCCTCGATCGACACCCGCCCGTATACCTCGTCATCATAATTCATGGTAATTCATCCGATTTTCATATTCTGGTTGAGCAAGAGTTTACATCGCTTAATTGGATTGGTCCTCTGCGTCACTTGCAACCCTTTTTGCGTCTTGACGCCTCGAGCCCAGTAAATTATCCCTAATAAACGGCGACTTCTAAGGTCAGACAGTTTGCTTAGTGATGGGTTGTTAGTTTAAACTGTCCTCTATGGCCTACAGGTGGTGGTTGCCACTTATTTTTGTGATGTTTTTGGCCGGGTGCCAGGGCGAACCTGGGAACCTGATCGGCTCGTCCTGGAATGAGATATCGGGAGATTCTTTGTCGCTGCCTGACGATGCTGCGCGCCTCATGTCGCTTTCGGAGCTAATAGACGATCCTGAAAACTTTGTTGGGGATCAGTTGAGTCTATCCGGTGATTTATCACCGGCCCCGGTGACGTACTGCAGGTCGAAAGCCAGGCGCTTCCCTGCGAACTGGATCTTGTCTGATGGTGAAAATGAAGTTCCAGTAGCAAGTACGTCAAGTGACTTGGACGGGTTCGTCGACCAGATATCAGGCGCCGTCCTTACAGGTCGCTGGCTCCATTGGCAAGGTCCAGTGGGGTGTGGCCCTGAAGTTGGAGTAGAGGAGCAGTGGTTTTTAGATGTTTCTCATTTTACATCACCTAATCCGGTCGCATTGGTACCTGTTCTATCCCCATCGCCTGGAGTAAACCCGGAACAACCCGCCCAAGAAGAGGGGATACTTGGAACAGGAGAACCTTCGGATCTTCTCGTATCACCCATTCCAACCAGTGTCAGTGAACATCAAATCAGTGAAACCGGCACGCCGGGTCCACAAGAGATGGTCATGACTCCGACAAGCACCGTCGTTCCTACTCCGGTGACCATGACTATCACCACGACACCGACACCGGCAGAAGATGGGGAACCATCGCTATTAACCGCCACGCCAACGCTGGAAACGCCCGAACTATCTACAGCAACACCAACGTTACCTCCGGCAACTCCGACCGCTGTTGAAACAGGAGCGAGCTCTCCATCAGCGACCGCTACTGAGAGCCCACTCCAAACCATCTTTCGTATGGCCCTCGACGTTAGCTCGATTGAAACAGGGAGGTTGGGTACCGGCGAGATTCACAGATGGACCTACGAGATCACGTCGACGGAACGATTAACGGTCAACCTGGCGTCAGATTATCTACTGGATGTGACGGTATCAGTCGTGGATCCTGACGGTCAAACTATCGCCCAACAGAATAATGCCAGCAACGGCGAGCCAGAGATCTTAAGCGGTGTTACTTTGATGAACCCAGGTGTTTACGATATCCTCGTCAGCTCGCCTACTGGCGAACCTGGCAATTACTCGATATTGGTAAGCAACGAGGAATCATATAGTTATATCTTTCAGGGTACACTCCAAATCGGAGATGGAAGGACTGCTACAGCGGCAGCTGAGAATGATCACTTCTGGCATTTCACCGGTTCGGCAGGGCAGGCGGTTACCATTGTCGTTATCCCTACGGGCGATTCCGATCTATTCTTGAACCTGTTCGATACGCATGGAGTTCCCCTTATTCGATTTCATAATGAGACCTCATCGGGAGAACCGGAGCAGATAATTAATTACGTGCTGCCTGAAAGCGGCATCTACC
>DASRZI010000268.1:0-4403 GCA_035686605.1 Candidatus Zixiibacteriota bacterium | reverse complement strand
CTTGAACCGACGATCCACAACATTTGACAATATCTCCGCACAAAGTACCGATTTTCCGAGAAGAGCAGAACTACGTCTTCGTCCTGAGTCGGACCAAGCAGTATCTCCGCAAATTCGATGTGGCCATGATCGCATACTGTTTGCTGCCAAATCATTATCATTTTCTGGTGAGACAGCAGGGTGATTATCCGGCAGGATTAATACCTCAGAGGATATTCAATAGCTACAGTAAGGCATATAATCGTCGATATGAACATAGCGGTACTCTCTTTGAAGGCAGATACCAGGCTGTTCATGTTGTTAAGGAATCCCATCTGCGGCAGTTGTGTAGATATATCCATGCCAATCCGCTAAAGCATGGTGTTGTTGACGATTTAGAAAAGTGGCCTTACTCTAATTACTTGGAGTGGATAGGCTTACGACCGGGCGAGTTGGTCGATCATGAATTCGTCGATACATTCTTCCCGAATCGCTCTGATTATCGTGAATTTGTAGATGACTATTTGACCTTGAATCAGGTTCCAGAAGAACTTACTTATCTCACGTGACGCTAGCTCTTGACGTGACAGATCTTACCTATATTACGTGGCAGTCACTTAAAAACTGATGAGCTTACTTATTTAACGTGACACTCGCTCTAGAAGTGACAAATCTTTAGTATCTTACGAGACAGTTACCTAAGAATTGACAAATCTTACTCGTCTTACGTGACAGTTACCTAGGAACTGACAAATCATACTTATATATCGTGACGCTCGCTTCAGAAGTGACAAATCTTACCCATCTTACGTGACAGTCAACCACAAAGTGACAAATCTTACCCATCTTACGTGACAGTCAACTACAAAATGACGAATCTTACTTATCTTACGTGCCAGTCAACTACAAAATGACGAATCTTACCTATCTTACGTGACAGTCAACTCCAAGGTGACAAATCTTACCAATCATACGTGACAGTCACTTAAGAAGTGACGGTCACGATGAGGGCACATGCAACTATACTTAATTCGACATGCTCAATCGGCGAACAACGCTCTGTATGCCCGAACAGGTTCTTTTAAAGGGCGAAATCCTGATCCGAATTTATCAGAAACTGGTCAGGTCCAGGCTCGGCTCCTCGCTCGATTTCTCAAACAAGGAGATCCGGCCGCACGGACAGATGAACATGACGCCTTTAACCAACGTGGTTTTCAGATATCCCATATTTACTGCAGTCTCCTGCGGCGATCTATTGAAACTGCGTCGGCAATCTCGTCAGAACTAGGCATCCAGGTTGTCGCCCATGAGAGATTACACGAATGGGGAGGAGTCTTTGAAATAGTCGGGGACGACCAGCCTTATGAGGGCTTACCAGGCCCGAATCGCGCGTTCTTCGAACAGCACTATCCTGAGCTTCAGCTGCCCGATTCCTTGGGCGAGAACGGTTGGTGGGACCGGCCCCACGAACAACGTCAGGAGGCTTTCAGTCGAGCTCGACATTACCTCGAGGAGATACTAGCCCGGCATGATGAAACCGAAGACAACGTCGCCTTGGTAACCCACGCCGGTTTTTACCATTCATTGTTGGCGGAGATAACCGGAATTCCGCTGGAACCTGATAATCAACGGTGGATGACCAACGTCTTGTTCGCCATGAACAACGCGGCCGTCTCACGAGTTTCTTTCCTGGACCGCGGCACAATACTGGTATACCTTAACCGGGTAGATTTCCTTCCCCGGGAGCTGATAACTTAAAAGTGATGTTCGTTGATTTCCTCGATCAGCTCCAGCATCTCAGTGGTCGTTGGGATATCGCGCATCGAAAGTCCGTAGTGTGCGTAGCGAACCATTCCTCGCTTGTCAACTAGTACCTGGGCAGGCATCCGGCCGAGTTTAAACAGGTTTACTTGCTGCCCGTACATCTTTAGAATGGTATGCTCGGGGTCAGGGCATCCTAGATAATGGAGTCGGTGTTTCTCAAAATACCCGGCGAAATCTCGGCTTTTCTCTGGTCCGACGACGATAATCACCGTATCCCGTTCCAAGAACAAATCCATGTCCCGGCGCAACTGCGCCATGTGCGCTCGGCAGTAAGGTCAGGTGAATCCTCGGTTGAACACCAAAAGAACATTTTGGCGATCTCTATAATCAGATAACCGTACCTCATTCCCCTCGTAATCTGCGAGAGTAAAGTCTGGGGCAACGGTGTCGATTTTTACCCTGGTCATTCCCTCTCCCTATAATCTTATTTGAATACGATGACACGCAAGCCAGCAGTCGTCATTAAACAACAACGATTGGCAGAGGTCAGTTATCTAGATTCCAGCAAATCAGCAAATCACAGTGATTGCTGCCAATACAGCAGAGTCGCCATATGACAGTTCTAAGAAGTCGCCTCTAATTGCGAGGTGCAGTGTGGACAACGACTCGCAGTAAGGGAGATCTCCAGCGTGCAGAAAGGGCAATTCTGGGACGTAGGTTCCGCAGGCGCCACTTCCTCTTCACGCCGCATCCGGTTTAGGGCCCTAATGATGAAAAATATGACCAGGGCAACGATTAGAAAGTAAATGATGGCCATGATAAAGAGCCCGTAGTTTATCGTCGGGGCTCCGGCTTCCTGCGCGATCGCCAATGTAGCGTACTCATTCCCATCAAGGGGAATAAATAGCTCGGAGAAATTTACTCCACCCAATAACATACCGATGGGTGGCATGAGAATGTCGTCGACAAATGATGTCACAATTGCACCGAAAGCAGCTCCTATGACCAGGCCGACGGCGAGATCGACAACGCTGCCTCGCATGATGAATTCCCGAAATTCCTTAACCATTTTGAACCTCCTTTAATTAATAGACCCGAACGAACCTTCAAGAATCAGTTTAAGAACGCCAATAAATATCCTGGCTTCCGATTCGCTGTCCTTACATGTACTCCGAGGCAGACAACAAATCTGATCCTTTAGCTTAATAATAACCGGATTTCTCCGATTGTGGAGCAATAATAGCCGGCATTCTTAGTCCTTTATCCAGAGACGAATCACCGCAATCAAGGAAAGGCCATTAACCGTTCAAACATCCCTCAATATCTCGCCTCTCTGATTCTCAGTTAATTGGAATTTGGTTTTTCCTGAAGGGTGAGTCGCGCTAAGTATGCAGGTTGACGATAGTTTCATTTCTCAAATTCCATTCTCTACCAAAAGCTTGACAAAAACGCCTTTGGTAAATAGAATATTAGCCTTGGCTAATTTTATATTTTCCTAATAATAGTAACTGTTTTAGAGATTGTGACACCAAGATGGCAGGGAAACTAAAAGACCAGAGAGCAACTGAAGATTATTTGAAGACCATTTACTACCTGGCTGAAAAAGAGGAACCCGTTTCAACTTCGCGCATAGCCAAAGCCCGGGACACTCGCCCAGCGTCGGTAACAAAAATGGTCCAGCGCCTTGACCGGGCGGGCTTGGTAAGCTACCAGAAGCATCGCGGCGTCTCGTTGACCGATAGCGGAATGCAGATTGCCCTTTCGACCCTCCGCCACCATCGATTGACCGAACTGTTCCTGGCTGAAGTGCTGGGCTTGAGTTGGGACGAGGTACATGAGCACGCTGAGATACTAGAACACGCCATCGACGACCGGCTGGAAGAAAGGATGGACGCTGTATTGGGTTTTCCTAAATTCGACCCGCACGGAGATCCGATTCCAAGTCGAGATGGCGCTATAGCTGAAATTAACGCCCGACCTCTAACTTCCCTGCCAGTTGGATGCGAGGCCAAAGTTGCCCGAATCGTTGACGACACGGACGGTGAATTACTTTGCTATCTCGAAGGACTGGGCCTTGTGCCAGGAATTGAAATTGAGATCAAGGAAATCGAACCATTTGACGGACCGATCACCTTGCAGATCGATGGAGAACGTCGAATCGTAGGTCATAAAGTGGCGACCATTATATTGATGACCCCTTGCTCAGAACTGAATGAGCAGAGTTAGTCATTGGAGCGATACGAGCTCCGACCCATTAATCGACTGCACAGAACAGCGCTAATTAGCTTGCCGCCCTTCCCTTCTTTGAGGATGACAAGAGCGGTCAGCATCAATTTTGAAATCATTTCAATTATCCTTGCCATGGAGGCATAACTATGAAGATAAAGAAAACAGCCGTAACTAGACGTGACTTCTTAAAGACTGGTGGAATTGGCATAGTTGGTCTGGCAGGAGCTGGAGGAGTGGGCTCATTAGTAGCACCTCCACTACTGCGGGATCTGGAACCAGCTAGCCAGGAGCCAACTGACAGTCACCTGGAGAGTCACAACGCTTTCGGCACGGTTGGAACCGTCGATCACGCCGCCAATGGCTTTGATCCGATGGAGGTTCTGTACGATTTCGATTACGGCGAGGTCAAAACCGAAGGAGGTCGAACTGTA
>DASRZI010000267.1:0-11995 GCA_035686605.1 Candidatus Zixiibacteriota bacterium | reverse complement strand
CCAGGTGATGTTGCCATTCTATCCGCCGATGATCTAGGCGCAGTGAAGATGCGTTCAGAGGCAAAGGGCAGGCTTCGGGAATTCAGCCTTGAGAGAGAAGTAGATGATGGCGCTTTCAGCCGAGATGGAAAGGTCTGGCTTCGGGACGGTAACCGGGAACGATCTGTCCTTGCCCTCGACCTGATTTCTCTGCCAGGACGCCATAACGTATTAAATGTCCTGGCCAGCGCGGTGCTTGCGGACTCAGTGAACGTACCGGCTGACGCAATCAGGGATGCTATTGCTACCTTCAAGGGAGTTGAACACAGGCTTGAGAAGGTTGCGTTGATAGCAGGAGTTCAATTCATAAACGATTCAATCGCTACTGCACCTGAGCGGGCAGTGGCTGCCATCGACTCCTTCTCGGAACCCATTATTCTTCTTGCCGGCGGACGCGACAAAAATATGTTCTGGGCCGACTGGGCACGTCGAGTCCTAGCGCGAGTAAAGGTCGTCATTTTATTCGGTGAATTGGCGGATCTAATGGAAACACATCTTCGCGAGGCAGCAGAAGATATGGCGATAATTCACAAGGCGGAGATCGTGCGAGCGAAGAACATGGAAGCGGCTGCATGGCTCGCCTACAAGGCAGCTAACCCCGGAGATATCGTTCTCCTGGCGCCCGGCGGTACGAGTTTTGACGCCTTCTCGGATTTCGCAGAACGCGGGGACTACTTCCGGGAAATTATTAATGATATTGCTGCTAATTCAGACAACGTAGAACGAATTGTTAACCCAAGAGAGGATTAATGACAGCCTTGAAGGTTTTCCGAAAGAATCGATATCGAGCACGTCCAGGTCAGGTATTCCAATTTGACTACTGGTTAGCCCTATCCGTGGGGGGGTTGGCGGTCATTGGTATGCTGATGGTTTACAGCACGACGTTCGACTACGGCCTACGGTTCTATGACGATGCCACTTACTTCATTCAGAGGCAGCTCATTGCCCTGCTCATTGGTTTCGTAGCGATCGTGTTCTTCATGCAGTTCGATTACCAGGTGCTTCGCCGCGGTTCGGTGTTTATGATGGTTGGCACACTGGCGATGCTCTTATTTGTTCTCCTGTTTGGGGAAGCAATATTTGGAGCACGTCGAGGGTTGTACGGCGGCTCATTTCAACCGTCAGAGATCGCGAAAGTAGCGACGATTCTATACATTGCCCATTGGATTTCTTCTAAAGGCGATAGGATCAAGGACCTCACCTATGGCTTGGTCCCGTTTTCGATGATCACCGGAATAGTGTGTGCGCTGATTGTACTGCAGCCGGATTTAGGCACATCGGTCCTGATCGCAGGAATCGCTTTTGCCCTCTTTTTTATCGCTGGGGCCGACCTTCGACAGTTTGGGATCGCCGGCGTTATGGGTGGCGCGATCTTCATCTTCCTTATCAATGTTCTACCGCACGCAGCGGAACGAATTGATTACTTTAAGCAGGGTTTGGTCGATCCGATCCAAGGAGGCTGGCATGTTCAGCAATCGGTTGTCGCCCTTGGAACCGGTGGTTTTCTAGGCGTTGGTCTGGGCGAGAGCACTCAGAAGTTCGGACCGCTGCCTGCAGCTCATACAGATGGGGTCTTCGCGGTTCTTGGAGAAGAGCTCGGCTTATTGGGCTGTCTGGTTGTTATCTTGCTCTTTGGCATATTTACATGGCGAGGTATCAGGACTGCATTGAACGCAAGGGACAGCTACGGGTTCTTGCTCGCACTGGGTATTACCTGCTGGCTCGCTTTCCAAGCACTAATAAATATGGCAGTGATTGTGGCTGTCTTTCCCTTTACTGGAATGCCATTGCCTTTCATGAGCTATGGAGGTTCATCAATGGCGATCTCGCTAATTGGCGTAGCCATCCTTCTGAATATCTCAAGAGATGCAACCTTAAATATCAGGGCTCAGGGACGAAAGCCAATTCGAGAGACAATACGTGAAGGTCTTAATATGCGGGGGCGGGACGGGCGGTCACATCTACCCGGCTCTGTCCGCCGTTGATGAGTTGAATAATATGGGTATTCCATTGGACGATATTCTCTGGATTGGCACCCAGGGAGAGATCGAGGAATCTCTGGTTCCTAAGCATGGCCTGCGACTTGAGACAATAGTCGGTGGGGCAATCGTCGGCGTACCCTGGAGAGAAAGGGTGGTTAACCTGACCAAGCTGGCTTGGAGTCTAGGGAAGGCCAGCCGCATAATGGGTACCTTTAAACCCAAAGTCCTGTTCATGACCGGTGGATACGTAAACGCTCCTGTAGCAACTGCGGCTTGGCTCCGGCGAATACCGTCTGTCATCTTCTTGCCTGATGTTGAACCCGGTTTGGCCATTCGCGAATTGAGCCGCTTCGCCAAGCGGGTAGCTTGTGCAACCGAGGCATCATTGAGTTATTTCAAGCCAGGCAAGGGAGTTGTTACGGGCTACCCTGTACGAAGCCTGCTACAAGAGGCCACGACCATCGATAAGGTCGCGGCATTGGCTCGATTCAATTTCAAGGATGAGAGGCCCACGCTGTTCGTGTTTGGAGGGAGCCGGGGCGCCCGCTCGATCAATCGCGCCCTGATGACCGGACTTGAGCAATTGCTCGAACATGTCCAGGTGATTCACATCAGCGGCACGCTGGATTGGGCCGAGGTGAAAGAAAACAGAGATTCTCTATCTGAAGGTCAACGCGGGTTTTACCGGGCCTATCCTTATCTTCACGAGGAAATGGGTCTGGCCTTTCGAGCGGCAGATCTTGTGGTCGCAAGAGCTGGAGCTAGCATGCTAGGTGAAGGGCCCGCCTTTGGTCTTCCGGCAATCCTTGTTCCTTATCCTCATGCCTGGCGCTATCAAAAGGTTAATGCGGATTATCTTGAAGAGAGAGGGGCCGCATTGACCATTCGCGATGAGGATCTGAGGGAGAAATTGGTCGAGATGGTTTTAGAGCTCATGCTTAACAGGGCCCGACTAGACGATATCTCGGCCGCCGCTAAGAGCCTGGCGGCACCGGATTCAGCCACCAATCTGGCTCAGTTATTGATGGATATAGGATCAGGTGCAGTCAAATGATAAGTTTATTTGCACTTTTCTGGATCAGCATTGTTTTGTTTGCCACTATCGGTGCAATTCGCGGATGGAGCAAGGAAGTCATCGCCATGGCTGGCTTGGTTTTGTCCTTATTCGCCATCAATACCTTTGGTCACCTCGCCGTGAGATTTATAGGTGGGGTAGGCAGTGGCGCTAATGAAGCGGATTTCATGCAAGAAATGCAGCGGCAGTTTATGGTTCTTGGCGGCATACATATCTTGGTCGCCTTTTTTAGTTATCAAGGAGTCGCACTAGTTAGGTCTCGTATCACACCGCGAGAATCGATCCAGGAACGCTTACTGGGGTTCATCTTCGGCGCCTTGAATGGTTATTTGATTGTTGGCACGATGTGGTCATTACTTGAGTACAAGATCACGCCTGATGGTTGGCTGCGCCTGCCACAAAATTTCCCCTATGCCTTTGAACAGTTTGTAATCAGACCTGTGATACAGAACCCGAGCCAGGAATTCCTGCTGACGCACCTACCCATACCGTTCTTGATCCCCTTTCTTCCACTCTTAGTGGTCCTAATATTCTTATTCGTAATCATTGTCATCCTGTAATTGAAGGAAACTTGAGATTGAAGCTGTTCCCAGATAAACGAGGCGCATGGTGGAAATGACCATGTCAAAAGACCACCGACTAATCGGTGAACTGAAACCCGGAAGCCATATACATCTGGTTGGCATCGGTGGCTTCGGTCTGTCAGCCATTGCACGCGTTCTCCTTGGGAAGGGGTATGTCGTCAGTGGTTCGGATCTCCAGCGGAACGAACTGACTTCCGAGCTAGCAGACGCTGGAGCAACTATCTATAGAGGGCATGCGGTGGAAAATTGGAACGGCGCGGATGCCTTGCTTGTGTCTTCGGCGATTCCTCCGACAAATCCAGAGGTGCTGTCGGCAAAGGAAGCTGGATTGCCGGTTCTAAAGCGAGCGGATCTGATCGGAGATCTCATGGGTGACAGCTATGGGATAGCCGTTGCCGGATCCCATGGTAAGACCACCACTACCGGTATGGTTGCTCAAATATTAGTGGAGGCGGGACTAGATCCCTCCGTGATAGTAGGAGGCATTCTTCCACTATTTGGAACAAATGGGCACGCTGGCACAGGTGATCATTTCGTCGTTGAGGCGGATGAATATGACTACATGTTCCTCGGTCTGCGGCCAAGAATGTCAATCATTACAAACATTGAGTTCGATCACCCAGATATTTTTCCAACGTTCGACGCGTATCGAACAGCCTTTGAGGAATTCGCTCAGCTGATCCCAGAAACGGGAACGCTGATTGTCTGTGCCGATGATTCAAACGCTTACGAACTGGCAGTTGAAAAGAGTCCCCCAGGTGTAAATATTGAAACGTACGGTATTGGTCCGGCGAAGTGGAGAGCGCTGGACCTGAGAAAAAACCCACTTGGGGGACTTGATTTTCTCGTCCAAAGAAACGAAGAGACCGTCGGGTTAGCTCGATTACGGGTGCCCGGTGAACACAATGTCTTGAACGCGCTGGCTGCCATAATCGTCGCCCGTGAACTCGAGATAGATTTTAACGTAATCAGAAAGGCGATGGCAGACTTCAATGGTGTCGGACGCCGGTTCCAGATTGTTGGTGAAGCTGGTGATGTCGTCATTGTTGATGACTACGCCCACCATCCAACGGAGATCAAGGCTACCCTGGCAGCCGCCAGGCAGCTCTATCCGGACCGTCGTATCTGGGCCGTGTGGCAGCCACATACCTATAGTCGTCTAAAAAGCTTGCAGGACGATTTCGCAACGGCGTTTGACGACGCTGATCGTGTCATCGTCCTTGATGTATTTGAAAGTAGAGAGAAGGACACGTTGGGCATTGACGCAACTGCAGTCGTTGATTCGATGGACCATGGCCAGGCAAGACATGTTGGTGGCATCGATGAAACAGTCTCCTATATCCTCGACCGAGTCAGGCCGGGAGATGTCATCATCACCTTGACCGCCGGCGACGGTAACCTGGTCGGAGATGCAGTTCTACAAGTGTTGCAGCAACGAGTAGCAAATCGCTCCTCGATTAATGGCAATATCAACGGTTCCCTATCATCATCCGATCAATCAAAATTGTAGTGAGAGGCTGATTCGAACGCCGAATCAAATTGGAGGCCTGTAAATAGATGGAAAGCAAGGGAATGGAACTGGCAACGACAGTACTCGAGGCTATTCAAATGCGCTTTCGCGAGGTTTTCACTGAAAACTTCAGAGTAAATGAACCGGTTGACCGTTATACATCGGCTCGCGTCGGTGGTCCGGCCGAAATGCTGGTAGTTGTCAACAATACAACCGAACTACAAACGGCAATTGAGTTGGCCTATGCCCAAAAAGTCCCCTACATCATCCTGGGTGGTGGATCAAACATCCTTGTGGCCGACAAAGGCATCCCTGGATTGGTGATCCTGAACAAGGCGAAAGGGGTTAACTTTCGACACACAGGCTATGGCGTCGTCTGCACCGTAGAATCAGGTGTGAACATATCATCTCTGGCTCGTCAGTGCATTGTGAAGGGACTAGGCGGCCTAGAATGGGCGGTCAGCGTTCCAGGGACAGTTGGGGGAGCTGTAGTTGGTAATTCGGGTGCTCACGGCGGCGATATGAACAAGACGCTCCTAGCAGCCAATATCTGGGAACCAGGCACAGGACTCCGAATCTACAGCAATGAGGAGATGGAGTACGGCTACAGATACAGCATCTTAAAGGGCGAGCAGAGCGAAAAACGTCCCCGGCGGGTGGTCCTATCGGCTGAATTGGAGCTAAAGCCAGAGCCGGTTGAGGTTTTGGTAGCCAGAGCCGACGGCTTTATCGCTCACCGTAAGCAAACACAGCCCGGAGGAGCCAGTACCGGTTCGATGTTTAAAAATCCGGAGAACTACTACGCAGGATACCTCGTCGAGGCAGCCGGGCTAAAAGGTTTTCAGGTTGGCGGCGCACACATTTCGGAAAAACATGCGAATTTTTTCATCAACGACGATGGAGGCACCGCAGAAGATATTAGAGCACTGATAGCCGAAGCATGGAATGCCGTACGAGAACAATTCGGCGTCGAGCTAGACCTGGAGGTCGAGCTGATCGGTGATTGGGGCTTTGACGTATATGAACCGAGAGAATAGGTTGTTGATCCAATTGGAACAGCATTTAACCGGAGTATGGGAACATTTCAGTGACTGACGGATTCGGTGGAACGAGAGCAAGAGATAAAAAGCTGCGGGTCGGCGTTATTCTCGGCGGTCGTTCTGGCGAGCATGATGTGTCTTTGATGTCTGCGAGTTCAGTTATTTCGGCACTCGATCCTGATAAGTATGAAGTAATCATGATCGGTATTACCAGAGAAGGACGATGGCTCGCCGGTGATGTTTCATCTGCTCTGTATTCGGGTTTGGAGGGTCTCGGAAAGCGTGCGGCTCTACTCCCAGATCCTCAGACTTCGGGTCTTTTAGAGATCGAGATGAGTGGAACCCAGCCTGTAAGCCTTACGGAGGTGAGCGAGCTTGATATTATCATTCCGGTTCTGCATGGCACATTTGGCGAAGATGGCACAGTACAAGGACTACTTGAACTGGCTGGATTGCCATACGTAGGAGCTGGCGTGGTGGGTTCAGCGGTTGGAATGGACAAAGCGATCTTCAAATCGGTCATGGTAGCCAATGGCATTCCGATCCTACCCTGGTCATTGGTATTGCGATCTGAATGGATAAATGATCAGGAGGCAACTCTTGACCGGCTCGAGGCTGCCTTTGAATATCCGATGTTCACAAAGCCAGCAAACCTAGGGTCGAGCGTTGGCATCAGAAAGTGCGGAGACAGGAGCGATCTAGAAGAAGGTCTGCGGCAGGCCGCCAGATACGATCGACGACTTGTTGTCGAGCAAGGCATCAACGGGCGAGAACTGGAAGTTTCCGTCTTGGGCAACGACGATCCTGTTACGAGCGTAGTCGGTGAGGTTCGACCAAAGCGTGAATTCTACGACTATGTCGCAAAATATATGATTGATCCAGGTTCCGAGGACGAGTCTGAGTTGATTATTCCGGCAGATCTGAAGCCGGAGCTCTCTCGTGAGGTCAGAGAGCTCGCTGTTAAGGCTTTTAAGGCCATTGACTGCGCCGGAATGGCGCGAGTCGATTTCCTCCTCGATAGAGATAGCAACCAGCTCTATATAAACGAACTGAACACGATTCCAGGATTCACAAGGATCTCGATGTATCCCAAGCTCTGGGAGGCGACAGGATTACCCTATCCTTCTTTGCTGGACCGCCTTGTTGAATTGGCCCTGGAGCGTTTCGAAACAAAAACTGACCTCGAAACTTCCTTTGATACGATGGATGAGAGTTGATGATAGACCGGATCGAAACTGATCACTCTAGGAATTCGTTTGGGACTAAGCGATCATGATGCGTTCTTCAAGATATCAGCGTAAGAAACTGCGAAAACAGCCGAAGCTTCAGCGCGTTCAATCAGCCAGTAAGGTTACTCTGCCTAAGATCATCATACCGCCAGAAGCAAAAAAGCGAAAATGGCGAAACGACCGTCGTATCCAGGTTCCCTTGGAAATCTTGAAGGGTCTGAGTGTGACATCCAGATGGATCAGTCTCGGACTACTTGGTTTCTGTATTTGGGCGCTCATGATGATTGGACAAAACAGCAATTTTTACCTATCTGTAATCCCAGTATCTGGTGCGAGGTCAATAAAAGCAGCGGAAATTATTGAGGCCAGTGGTTTGGAGGGAAGCCATGTCTTTTCTGCCAACCCAAAAGAGGCGGCCCAGAGAATAGGCGATATTCCCGGAATCATTTCGGCAACAGTAACCCTCCAGTGGCCGAATGAGGTCAGTATTGAGGTCGGTGAGGATACACCGGTCGCCATATGGCTCCAGGCGGGTCACACATACTGGATCAATAAGTCCGGTGAGCTCCTACCAGCCCGATCTAAGGTGCCAGGACTGCTTGTCATTGAGTCTGAAGAAAGGATCGTTGCCAGAGACAATAGCATTGTTCCAAAACAAATACTCGAAGGCGCCCTGCAGCTCCGAGATCTGCGACCGAATATCGATCACCTGTTTTACCGGCCTGATACGGGGCTAAGTTATCTGGATGGGCGAGGATGGAGAGGGCACTTCGGTACCGGCTCGGATATGGAACAAAAGATCGTGGTTTATGAAACGATCATCGAAGATTTGCTTAATCGAGGTCTACATATTTCATATGTAAGTGTGAGAAATCAGGCCAAGCCATATTACATGGCAATTCAGTAGTTACGAGAAATGCCACTATGGTCGAGGGAATCACCCCAACTGGTGGAATTGGCTCGTAATCGGGAAAGAACATTTATTGGTTATCATGATTAATTTCTTTAGGGAAACGAGGGTATACCGAGTAGTTCATGAATCGGAATGCACTCGAATGCAATTATCTGAACACCCGTTTATTTAGAGGTTTAGCTATGGAAGGTATTATCTTCGGCCTAGACATCGGAACAACCAAGGTTTGCGCGCTTGTCGGAGAGATGCGCGGCGGCCAATTGCAGATTATTGGCCTTGGCCAGGAAAAAGCTGGGGGAATGCGTAAGGGAATGATCATTGATGTTGCCCAGGCAACAGTTCCAATAGCCCGCGCTATCGAGAAAGCCGAGAAAACGTCGGGCTACGATTTATCTCAGGCCTTTGTCAGCATGGCTGGGGAACATATCAGTTCAACAAACAACCGGGGTGCTGTTGTTCTTGCACGAAACGGCAACGGTGTCTCCCACGAGGATATCGAAAGAGCTCTGGATGCAGCGCAAGCAATAGCGATGCCTCATGATAGGGAAATTGTTCACCTGGTTCCCCGCACCTATACGCTCGACGATCAAGAGGAGGTGCGAAGCCCAGTGGGTTTGCATGGGTACCGGCTTGAGGTCGAAGCCCACATTGTTACAGCCGCCTCTCCGGCCCTAAAGAATCTAAGCCAGACGATGGACAATGTAGGTCTCAAAGTAGAGGAATTCGTTCTCAACGCCCTGGCATCTGCGGAAGCGATCCTCGATCCGACAGAGATGGATATGGGGGTCATCATCGCCGATATCGGAGGTGGTACGACCGATATCGCTCTGTATAAGCAAGGAGTTGTGTGGCATACAAGGGTTATTCCGGTTGGTGGATTTCACGTCACCAATGATATAGCCATCGGCCTTCGCGTTCCTTTCGATGTAGCTGAGGATGTGAAGTTGAAATATGGAGATTGCCGGCCCGATGAGATAGACCCCGGTGTCGTATTCATGGTGGAACCCTTCGGCGGCGAGAAGATACAAGTCGGCAGACAAGATCTTGCCCATGTAGTCGAGGCTCGTGCCGACGAAATCTTCCAGCTCATCCTTACTGAGATTAAGCGGTCTGGCTACGAGGGATTACTTCCAGCAGGCATCGTCCTTACAGGCGGGTCAGCCCAGCTTAGAGGCGTAGACAAAGTAGCTAAGCGTGTACTCGGCGTTTCGGCGCGAGTCGCAAAACCGAAGAATCTCGTTGGCCTCGTAGATTCATTGAACAGCCCCGCGTTTTCAACGAGCGTCGGTCTCCTTCGCTGGGCAACTAGCGGACACAACCTTTATAGACCGAGGCCACGATCGGGCGAGTTTGGAAGGAAGCTCAGCGGAATCTTTAGAGCATTGTTACCCGGTTAAGATTGAAGTTGCTGGCAAAGTGCTTCAAGGATATTTATCGATCAATGGGTCTTTTTAGTTAGGAGAGGATGGATAATGAGACGAAATGAACAAGACAGAGAGTACACGAGGACCCTACAACCCATGCCCGCAATCGAGAGTTCGGCTCTGATTCGAGTGGTAGGTGTAGGCGGTGGAGGCAGCAATGCCGTAGACCGGATGATAGATGAGGGCATCAGTGGTGTTGAATTCATCGCGTTGAATACCGATGGACAGGCATTGATGCGGAGTCGCGCCGCCCATTGTCTCCGGTTAGGAGATAAGACAACTCGTGGCCTCGGCGCGGGCGGGGATCCCAAAGTGGGTGAACGGGCCGCTGAAGAGTCACTGGATGAGATGGCATCTCTGCTTCAGGGCTCTGATATGGTCTTTATCACGGCCGGAATGGGCGGTGGTACAGGGACGGGCGCAACGCCGCTGGTAGCAAAGATCGCCCGCGAAGCTGGTGCGCTGACGATTGGCGTCGTTACTCGACCTTTTACATTTGAAGCATCCCAACGGTCACGCGCGGCAGAGGCCGGAATAGAGAAGCTCAAAGAACAGGTTGACACCCTCATCGTCATTCCGAATGACAAACTGCTTGAAATGGCCGATCGACGGGTCACTCTGGTCCAATCATTTCGGATGGCCGATGACGTTCTCCGACAGGGTATACAGGGTATCAGCGAACTCATCACCATACCGGGATTGATAAACTTGGACTTTGCCGATGTGAAGACAATCATGTCCCTCGGCGGCGCAGCGCTCATGGCTGTCGGACACGGCACCGGTGAAGATCGAGCAAGCGCTGCCGCCGAACAGGCGCTTTCAAGTCGCCTCCTTGATATATCCATCGACGGAGCCCGCGGCATTCTATTCAATATCACTGGCGGTCCGGATCTTGGACTTTACGAGATCAACCAGGCAGCATCGATCATCCGAGAGACAGCTCATCCAGATGTAAATCTGATATTCGGAGCGGTAATTGACGAGGCGATGGAAGACAAGGTCAGGCTGACGGTCATAGCTACCGGCTTTGAGCGGACCTTGCCACACGTCAGCCCGCTGGCAAGCCATCGAATCGAGCGAAGGATGCCCTCTGGGCAACCGGTCCGAAGAATAGAAACTGTTGCTGCCGATCCTGGCAGAGAAAACAAGTCATCACAAACATCCAGCGGGCATCCTTTGCACCGGATAAATGACCTGGATGTACCTACATTCCTTCGTAATAGACCGCGATAGGTAGAAGACACAGCCGGTTCGATCAGCGGCCGCAGAAGGCCTTGAAACGACTTCACTCAAGTAGTATTTTTTAAGGATTTCTGCCATCGAAATCGCTTGTCGAGGGTATGACCGTATGCTATAATGCCGTCCTCTCGAGTCCCACATATAGGGGGGGCGTCAGTGCAGAACACAATATATGGTTGTTCTGTGCCTGAAATTTTTGTTACCAAGATGAAGAAGATTCTGTCATGAAGTGTCCTTACTGCGAGCACGAAAAAACGCGCGTAATTGATACCAGTCATGATACTCGTGGCGGAATTAGACGACGCCGTATTTGCACCAATTGCACTCAACGGTTTAGTACTTATGAGCGCGCGATTCTGGCAACGCCACTGCTGGTTAAACGAGATGGTATTCGTGAGGAGTTCTCTAGAGAAAAACTCATGGCTGGGATCAGGGTAGCTTGCGCGAAAAGACCAGTCGCGGCAATTGATATTGAACATCTCGTTGGGGAGATTGAGGCGGAACTTCAGCAAATGGGGAAAGCAGAGGTTCCTAGTCGACTTGTTGGTGACCGGGTAATAAAGCAGCTCAAGTCGCTTGATCAAGTAGCATATATACGCTATGCGATAGTCTACTTGCGGCTGGATGACCTGGAATCCATCCGTAACGAGATCGATCGCTTGCTTGTTGACTAGGGTCCAACGACCAGGTCCATCGACCGGGTCCTTCGGCCAAGATTTATCTCAGTGAAGTAGTAGGTAGTGGAATAACTGTCCATCTATTGGAGTAGTCGAATGGCGGATATGGTAGTTCTCGACGGTAAAATGGCATTGGAGAAATCTCCGGAGTTAGCTGAGAATAGTTTGGCTGTACTCAAGAGGAGGTATCTCCGTAAAGGTCTCGATGGCCAACCCATAGAGACCGTCGCCGAGATGTTTTATCGTGTTGCTGAGCATGTCGCGTCAGCTGAAGCTTCGATGG
>DASRZI010000266.1:0-18150 GCA_035686605.1 Candidatus Zixiibacteriota bacterium | reverse complement strand
TCGCTGTCATCGTAAGGACATCTACTTCTGTTCGGAGCTGCTTGAGTTTCTCCTTGTGCGCCACGCCAAACCGTTGCTCCTCGTCAATTATCAGTAATCCAAGGTCCTTGAACGCGACGTCTCCTGAGAATAATCTGTGGGTGCCTATCACGACGTCGATGTTTCCATCACCTAGTTCCTGAACGATCTTATCCTGCCTCGCCTGTGTTCTGAACCGTGAGAGCATCTCGACATTGACGGGGAAAGTCTTCAGGCGTTCTCTGAAAGTATTGTAATGTTGTTGAGCTAGTACGGTGGTGGGTACCAGAATCGCCACTTGCTTGCCGTCCATGACTACCTTGAAAGCTGCCCTAAGGGCAACCTCAGTCTTCCCATATCCTACATCACCGCAGATGAGCCTATCCATCGGAAAGGGTCGTTCCATGTCCGCCTTTACTTCGCCGATCGCTCTCATCTGATCATCGGTTTCTCGATATGGAAAGCTTGCCTCTAGTTCAGATTGCCAAGGTGTGTCAGGTGAAAAGGGATAACCGCGGACGGTCTCTCGTGTGGCATAGAGATCAAGCAGCTCCCCTGCCAGCTCATCTACCGCCAACTGTGCTTTTGCTTTAGTTCGCCTCCACGTCTTTTCTCCCAAACGATGGAACTTTGGCGCACGATCGTCAGGGCCGATCCATTTGCTCAAGCGATCGGCATGATGCACAGGCACATAGAGCACATCGCTATTCGCGTAATTGACCTGGAGGTATTCGCGGTGCATACCTCCGATGGAACGAATAACGAGTCCAACAAATTTCCCGATCCCAAATTCGAGGTGGACGATATAATCTCCGGGATTGATATCGGCAAAGTAGTTTTCAGGAGCGACGGTTCTTGGTCGACTCCTCCGGCGAGGAACTGGACGGCTCCAGCCAAATACCTCGGCATCGGTGAGAAGGTTCAGTAAAACACCTTCTCCTGGAGTTCCTGGATCAGCCGCCTCGAGGTTTTCCAATGTGAATCCGCCAGACAGGCTTCCCTGGACAAAGGTGGTGCTCCCCTGGGAAGCCATTGTCAAAAACGAGTCGACTGGTTTACGATTGCGACTAATGTCAAAAGCACTTGAGCCGTCTGTCTCTTTCCGCCACAGCTCTGCAAGCCGGTGAGCCTGGCGGCTCACCACGATCGTTCGCTCTTGCTTGGCTTGCGCTTTTCTCAGCTGCATGAGAAACGGTCGGACCTGTCCGCCAAAACGAGGCCCAGATCTAAAGAAATCAGCTAGTCTGTTTCCTGTTACCTCTACCTTCTCTTCTTTACCACCGAGTTCTATTACATTCCGGTTATCCAGTATTCCATTTAGTTGAGCCCAATCCAGCAGAGGACAGGGGTATTCAAGAGGAAGATCGAGGTCTTCTGACGCAATTTGCCTCGCATGTTGGTGCACATCCTCGACGGATGTCTCAAGCTCCGAATAATCGTCGATGATGATGGGCGCTCCATCAGGTAAATAATCAAATAGTGTGGATGCGTGTCTGTAAATCACTGGCAGATAGAATTCCAGGTGGGGGGATGGGACTCCAGAAGCCAGCGTTGAGACGTCGTCTCGCCAGCTCGGAAACTCATCACTATTAGCATCGTCAAACTTCTGCTGGTACTTTTTACCAAAGGGGACGGCGTCAACAGGTAGCAATTCGCGCGCTGGGGGAACAATGACCTTCAGCGAATCGCCCGATTCGCCTAGTAGGGAACGCTGGGTAGATGGATCGAACTCCCGAATCGTCTCGATTTCATCGCCGAACAACTCAAGCCGGAAAGGCTTGTCGGCGCCCACCGGGAAAATATCGATAATGCCGCCACGCCTGCTAAATTGACCAACAGATTCAACAACGCTAACCGGTTCGTAACCAGCATCAAGCCAGGTACGTCCCAAACTCTCAACATTTACGATCTGATTGGTACGCAGCAACCGAGTCGAGGCGACGAATTTCCTCCTGGGTAGAGTGTAGTGCAGCAATGCTCTCGCGGAGGTGACAATGAGCAGTGGTGACACCGTTTCCTGAATCATGGGATGTCGACTCTCTTCGAGTTGGCTAAGTACGGACAGCCGCCCATTTCGGGAGAGGGTGCTCCAAGGTCCTCGCTCATATGGAAGAGGCGTTGGCTCTGGATAGCGAGCGATGTTATGACCAGGGGGAAGCCAGGCTTCCAGAGCTTGGATCCATGTTGGAACTGATTCAACTCTCCCACAGACTAACAGCATTGTTCGCCGAGCGTTCGTGAAAAGATGAGCCAATGTGGGAGGTCGAGCACTTGGTGGCAGATGAAGAGATTGGGTCGCAGAACCCGTGTTAATCTCAGATAGCAATCTGTCAAAGGCAGAAACCTGGTTAAATGCCCCGAGGATCCCAGATATATTCATAAGGTAAATTACTTATCCAATTGCACGAAAAACTTAAGGTTAACGGTTCTTATCTATCAAAGAAGGGTTATGGTGTTGACTGTATCAGTCTAATCCTGCAAAGGATCGGATGCGAGCGCCCCATTGAATTGATTCATCGCAACTTCGAGCCCTTGTGAAAGTATCGATTCAATAGCAGAGACAGCCTTAGTAACTAGATCATCAACTATGGGCCATTCAGCTTTCTCAAAATCGCGCAGGAGATAGGCAGCAGGATCCATACGGCCTGGCGGCCTATCGACACCAAGCCGGATCCGAGGAAAACCTTGTCCTATCTGGCCAATCACGGACTTCATTCCATTGTGTCCGCCCGACCCGCCTCTCTCCCTAATTCGTAACGTGCCAATGGGGAGATCAATCTCGTCATAGACGACAAGAATATCGGATGGGTGAATATCGTAGAAGCTGGAAAGACGGCTAACCGAATCGCCGCTGAGATTCATGTACGTCTGTGGTTTCGCAAGGATTACCGGGCATTCTCCTACCCGTCCTGTTCCGTAGTAAGCCTTGTACTTCTTGCGACTCATCTCGATTTCATGTTGCTTGGCGAGCTGGTCGACAACCATAAAGCCTATGTTGTGACGATTCTCGGCATATTTCTTGCCGGGATTACCCAATCCGATCACCAATTTCCTCTGCGATGCGTCCAGCTGCCCGCTGTCACTACCCAGTTCCGTCCCTGGGAAGCCCACATCACGCCCGGTTGGGTTTGGTAATTGGGCTCGAAGTCTCCTTGCTAATGTTCTTATGCTTGACATCTTTTACCGAAACAACTTAGTTTGCAGCCTTCTCCAGATACGCCGAAAGGCGCCACGGAACAAGAGATATATTGCTAATGCTCCGAACGCCAGGGCTACTAAGGTCACGCCTCGCCAAAATGCGCGTCCTAAGCCGCTCGTATCAACGGAACTTAATTGATCAAAAACGCCACCACTTTCTTGTTCATCACTCTCATAGCTCTGGTCGCCTGTACTTGAAATTGAATTAACCGGGGTGGCTCGAGGCGGCGGAGTAGGAAAAGGCGTCAGTGATGGCAGCGGACCGGCTGCAGGCTGCGATGTGCCCGATGACGAGTCTTCGGCTGACAACGTCGGTGAGATGTCACTAATGGTGGCTGTTGGCGTGGGAGTCGGTTCGTCATTGGCAATGGTTATATTGGCAGCAAAGTACTCATCGTAGTTAAAGTCTGTTCGAACAACCCTCAGTCTTAGTAAATAAGTCCCATCCGGAAAAACCGGCACCGTTTCCCGTCCTACAGTTGTATCCCACACTGCCAACGTGCCGTCTATCACTGGCTGATCACCTTGCGCGAACACAATCCAATCAGGATTAGCAGTATTTCTGAAGGCCAGCTCATATCGCATGAAGTTGGGATCAACAGCCGTACCAGAAATTACAACTATCCCTGATATCGGCTCCTCCGCCGTCGGTTCAGAAATCTCACTCTGTCCTTGCGCAAGCAGCGGCATCGACCAAACCATGACGATCGCCAAACCCAAGAGAATTGCTATTCGCGGTCTCGTCATAATAGCTGCGATCAAGATTCTAATTCCGTAGCAGATCTATTTAGGCTGGCGAACTCCAAGCCCCAACCAGTAAAATGTCACCATATTTACCGATAAGACGAATTTCGCCAGTGGACGAAGCCCCACATTAGAGCAGTTCGGCATCTGTTATTGCCAGCCACAAGAAATCGAAATTCAAAATCAGCAAACAAAGAAGTCTAGCACAAACGACATGTCGCGGCGAACAGATATTGCTTTATGTAGAGTAGTTATATTGTTTTCAGCAAGTTAGAACGGCATAAGAACTACCCTACTGAAGACTCTGTCTTGTTGCGGGATGAATTGTCTGTGCCATAATCGTGTCCCATGTCTTCATTCCGTTTCCTCAGTATGATTTACATGCCTGATTGCTAGGTTCTTCATACCCCTGAAGGAAACAGTCTCTCAGTGGCCCATCCTCGCCGGAAGACCGGCTGAGATTTCTCGGGACATCTGAGGAGTCAAGCAAGTTGGAGCAGTATTCGCCATCGATGTGCTGTGGAAGCTGAAGCGGAATTGAACGACTTGGAGAAGAAATATGAAAGATTTGATTGCTAAGAATAAGCGCCTGATTCAAATATTCGTTGTGTTCTGTTTAATCACGGTTCTTACCGCCTGTAACACGCCTGCCGAAGATGACATCTCCGAAACAAGTGGTCAGATTGATTCGGAATCCTTTTTTTCCCAGGAGTCAACCAAAGAATCAGCGGAGAGTGAGAATACCAACACCACCGCGTCACAGTCAAATAATACAACCTCAGGTCAAGAAAGCACGGGTCAGGAGCAGGAAAACCAGCAAGTTTCGGGGTCAGGCAGCGATGGACAAAAGCCAAACGGGCTTGATATCGATCCAGCTTCCCTCGAGGTGGACATCAACGGAATAACCGTTGGATTCACCACAGATGGTCATCCATTTCGGGGGAACCCATCGGCTCCTGTGATACTCGAGGAGTATTCTGACTTCCAGTGTCCTTTTTGCTCGCGTTTCTATACTCAGACTTTACCTGAGCTTGACCAGAACCAGATAGCCAATAATGATGCAGTTCTGGTCTATTATGATTTCCCGTTAGTGAACTCACATCCCCAAGCCGAGGTAGCTGCAAATGCAGCCCGCTGCGCTGGCGAGCAGGGCTCAGCCAACTATTGGTCGATGCATGATGCCTTGTTTCTAAATCCAGGTGAATGGTCCAATGGAAAACATGACGACACATTCATGCGCTATGCGGAGAATATAGGATTGGAACTCGCAACCTTTAACCAGTGCCTTACCGACTTTCGCTATGAATCAGAGATTCAATCTGATCTACAAGCGGGATCAGCCATTGGAATTACAGGAACCCCAACCTTTGTGATCAATGGCCAGCTGCTCGTAGGCGCTCAGCCCGTGGAGATATTTGACGCCGCCATATCGGCCGTCAGGGAAGGTGGGCAGTTGACCGTCACCGGATCCCAACCACCACCAAGTCAACCACCTCCCAACGTGGCCCCAACACCAGCGGTCTTCTCTGATGGCTACGCTGCAGCCATGGGCGATCCAAACGCTCCAGTGACCATCGTAGAGTTTACGGACTACCAATGTCCGTATTGTTCGAGGCACTCAATTGAAACTATGCCCCAGATAGTCCGTGACATGGTGGATAGTGGTCGAGTCTACTACATCCTCAAAGACTATCCTCTGGATGGAATTCACCCAGATGCGCGGAAGGCTTCAGTTGCAGCCAGGTGCGCCAACGAACAAGATAACTATTGGGAAATGCACGACACGCTATTCGCAAATCAAGGAGAATGGGCAGGTCAGGGTGAGGGCACAAAATCACTATTCGCCAATTATGCAGCCAACCTGGGACTGGACGAGCAGTCGTTTGTCAGTTGCCTAGACAGCGGTCGTCATGACCTTGCAATCGAGGCCAATGTTCAGGAAGCTCGCTCACTCGGAATTTCCGGTACACCTCATTTCTTTGTTGATGGCTATCCCCTGAGCGGCGCTCGACCCATTGAACACTTCATAGCCGCCGTCTCCTTAGCCGAGGAAGGGCGTCTCGCCGAGGCATTCACACCTCCAGCGGAACCGACTCCTGGTCCAGCGATCGTACCAATAGAGAACTCCTTCGCCATTGGGGAACCTGATGCGCCGATTACGATCATTGAATATACGGATTTTCAATGCCCTTACTGCAGCCGTTATTTTCAACAGACATATCCCCAGATTGTGGAGCAGTACGTAAACACTGGGGTAGTGCGCTATGTGTTCAAAGACTTCCCTCTAACTCAGATTCACCCACAAGCGTTAAAGGCGTCTGAAGCTGCGCGATGTGCCAATGACCAGGGTGCATTCCTGGAAATGCATGACAAATTGTTTAACGGGCAACAGGAATGGAGCGGAAAAGATCCGGTTGAGGTTTTTACAAGCTATGCTGGACAACTAGACCTGGATACAGGGGCATTTGCGGAGTGTTTAAACAGCAATAAGCATGAAGCGGCCGTCGTCGCCGAGCTCCAGGAAGGTGTATCGTTTGGGGTCACAGGTACTCCTGCATTCTTCCTCAACGGCTACGCACTCACCGGTGCTCAGCCTTTCGAAGTCTTTCAGCAGGCCATCGACACATTGCTCCAGCAGGACGAAGGATAGCCTGGTTCTCGACCGGTCGTGGCTATCCCTGCCTATACGCGCTTGAAACGAAACCAGGCTGATGGCCACGAGGAGCCGTCAGCCATGACGGTCTCGTTACGGTCGACCCATTCCAGGGTAAATCCGTCGTCAAATACCTCTAGCAATTTGCTTTCTGCTAGGCCTGGAGGACCCTCCACATCATCTGATTGAGCATCCTGCAATCGTGCAAACAGCATGAAATACCCTCCCGGTGTTAGCAACCGCTCTAGCTGGTCCCTGTAAATGAGTAAGCCTTCGTCATCAAGGGCATGGCCGCAGCCAACATCCAGGGCGAAAGTATAGGTTTCATGAAGAAAGTCCAGATCCACCACCGTACCGGTATGGAAACGGACCGAGACTCCAGCTTCCTTACTCCGCCTTCGAGCTTCTTCAAGGGCCATTTCAATGAAATCGACGCCGTCCACATCCCAACCTTGAGTGGCAAGATAGATAGATGCCCTACCGTATCCGCATCCTAGATCCAGAGCCCGTCCAGGTTTCAACGAGGGAAGAAAATCCATCACCTCTGGTGGAGGAAGGGCTTCATCCCAGGGCACCTCGCCGCTGGCATATCGCTCTGCAAGCCGAGCATAGGTCTCGTCCAGCCGGTCGCTCATCAATCTACCCTCCTCATGATATCAGAACCACATCTTGTATTACAGACGCTATTAGGGAACACTGTGGACTGTTAGGTTAATATGTGTCTCAATCTAGCAGGAAGTGGTCCTGCAGTGGCTCCTCGAAATTCTCAGGGATGTATTCACCGGTGCTGGGAACAAGCCGGTAATCTCCCTCGTAATCATTGATAATAATTCGTTCCAGCATGATTACCAACCGATCGATATCCTGGATGCTGTTGTAACAGCCAAAACTTGCCCGGACCATGCCCGGCATATTCGATTTATCACCACTGAGTAACTGCTCACGCCAACTAGACGATTCTTCTTCATCCAAGTCAAGAAGATGGACGACATAAGGATGGGCGCAAAAGCAGCCACTCCTCACGCCAACGCCTCCCTCGTATCCCAGGATGGCGGCGACAAGAAAGTGTGAAACTCCTTCTAGGGTAAATGGGATAGCGCCAACTTTCGTCGAGGCCATCTCAGGTCGCTTCTCACCGTAGACGCGTATGCCCGGTAAACCGGCAAGTTTTTCGAGTGTGTATTCAACAAGGATCCCTTCGTGAGCGGCAATCCTGTCCATGCCGATATTCATGAGCGCTTTCGCAGCCGCAGCCATGGCAATCGCCCCGACAACGTTCGGGCTTCCTGCCTCGTCGCGATCCGGCATACCTGCCCAATGCACCTCATCCAAGGTCACAACGTCAACGGTTCCGCCGCCAGGGTATTCCGGACCATCGTTCAGGAAAATCTCCTTTGGTCCTATCAATGCTCCCGTTCCATATGGCGCGTACATCTTGTGTCCGGAAATGGCTACAAAATCGACGTGCCCTGGGTTATCGTCATCCAGCATGTCGATCTTGCGATGAGGGGCTAATTGAGCTGCATCAACCAGGATTTTTGCCCCGACCGAGTGAGCTTTTTCCGCGAGCCGATGGATTGGTTGGATGTACCCACTGACGTTGGAGGCGCCGGCGATGGCAACCAGGGCGATTCGACTTCCATAGGTAGAAAGTTGGCGGTCAAAATCATCCTCATCAAGATTGCCATCTTTGGTGACCTTGATGTGAATCACGTTTGCTCTTCGTCGCCAGGGTAAATCGTTCGAGTGATGCTCCATCTGTGTCGCCAGAACGATCGCATCATCGTCCATCGGCATGCGGTGCGACAGCTTATTGATGGCCTCGGTCGTGTTCTTTCCAAAAATGACTGTGTTCGTTTCTGTATTAGCACCGACAAATTTGGCGATGATTTCATGGGCCTGATCATAGGCAACCGTGCTCACCCTGGACTTAAATCCAGTACCTCGATGTACGCTGGAGTAATATGGAATGAAACGGTCAAGGGTTTCCTTCACGTCGCGTAAGGGTGGCGTGCTGGCCGCATTGTCGAGATTGACGTAGGTAACGAGTTGTCCGTCCAACAGGGGGACCAGCTGATCGATTCCCACGATCCTGTCTCGTAGATCAAGGATGTCATGTTTACTGACTAAGGCCGTCATTGTCTACTCCGATAATTATTTGTTCGCGAGATCAGAAATACACTCACTGACTATTGATGTTTATTACAAACCACCGACATACTTAAGCTGGCTCAGACCAGTAGATAACAAAAAGTTCTCTCATGCGGTCTGCCAAAGAATGAAAAAGTCCGGATTCAAATAGTCAAGCCGATCGATGTTCATCCTGCGAGAAGATACAAAGCATCAGCCAAGCCACGTCTGACGAAAGATCCTTAGCCAATTTTCATGAGCTATTTTGCGGAGATCTTGCTCACCAAAACCAGCTTTTCGAAAGGCGGTCATAAGTTTAGGTAAACCACTTACATCTCCGAGCTCGTCTGGCATGGTAGCGCCGTCAAAATCAGACCCCAGGGCCAGGCAATCGAAGCCAATCCTGCCGGCAATGTAGGCTGCGTGTTGAACAATCGTATCAATAGGTGTGTCTGAATCGTCCTTGCCATCCGGACGAAGGAAGCCTACGTGGAAGTTTATTCCAATAATGCCGCCCGATTCACCGATGGCATCAATTTGCCGGTCCGTAAGATTTCGAGTTGAAGGACAGAGCTTGTGGGCCGCTGAATGGGTTGCTACAAGCGGTGAATCAGTGATTGAAGCCACATCCCAGAAACCTTTCTCGTTCAGATGAGATAGATCGAGCAAGATGCCCAGCCGGTTGCATTCCTTTACCAGGTCCTTTCCTGCTTCCGTTAATCCAGGACCTGTGTCAGGTGAGCGTTCAAATTCAAACGGTACCCCATATCCGAAGCTGTTCGAACGGCTCCAGGTGATACCCAGCGACCGGAGTCCTAGCTCGTAATAGTCGCCAAGATTATCCAGATCAGGCTTTATTGCTTCAACGCCTTCAAAATGCATCACGGCTGCGAGGATGCCATTCTCCAGACAAGTAGACAGTTCCTCTGCGGTTCGCACAACTTTGACCTCACCTTCTGATGCTGCTTCGATGTCGAACAAGACCTCAATAAGCCTATTCGTATAGGCTTCGGCGAATTCTTGGCTCGACTGCGGGTCAAAACTATATTCATCGGCGTCGATTGACTGGTCACTCTCATCACCGTCTGCTTCATTCTTGAGGCGTTTTGTAGGAACGAACATAGCGAAGAACCCACCGCCGAATCCTCCTTCCCTCGCCCGCGGGAGGTCTAAATGGCCTATCTCTTCCCGGTTGAAGAAAGAACGACCTTTTCCTCGCTCCTTTTCATATAGGTTCAAAAGTGTGTCGTTATGTCCGTCGAATATGAGGGGATTATCAGGCATTTCTCACCTTGGGATCATCGTTATTAACCGATTAGAGGGTTGACAATCGGGAGTTCCAGTTTACATCATCGATGCCGGATCGTAAAACATTCATTCGCCGGTTGCGCCACGAGGATCATGTCAGTTACAATCGAACTTCATGTTACTAGCCATTGATATAGGCAACACTCACATAACCTTGGGCTTGTTCGACAAGGGTGTCTGGAGAAGACAGTGGCGTCTTCGTACCGTGCACGACAAGACCGAAGATGAATACGGCATCTACATCAAGACGCTGCTGTGGGAAGAGGAAGTATCGGACAGAATTGATGCTGCGATATTGTCCAGTGTTGTACCACCTCTAAGCACAGCATTCGTAGCCGTCTGCCAGCGATATCTGGGACGTGAACCTCTGGTCGTTGATTCTCAGACCAATACCGGCGTGCGAATCCTGACAGATAATCCGGCGGAAGTTGGCGCCGACCGTATCGTCAATACTGCGGCTGCCCATGCACTATACCCAGGTCCCGCTATCGTCGTTGACATGGGAACCGCAACGACATTCGATGTGGTGTCGGCTAAAGGCGAACTCGTCGGCGTCGCTATCGCTCCAGGCTTAGGATTGGCTGCGGCTGCCCTTTCGAACAAAGCCGCCCAGCTTGGTCGTGTTTCTTTGGAAGCGCCCCCATCGGCGATCGGACAAAACACGGTCCATGCCATGCAATCGGGACTTATCTTCGGCTATACCGCATTAGTGGAAGGCATGGTTAAGAGACTTATCTCGGAATGGGGAGAACAAGATGTTCAAGTTATCGGTACCGGTGGCTTGATCTCGATTATCAATGAGCATACCGATATATTTGACCATATCGAGCCATGGCTCACTCTGGACGGTCTCAGGGTGATTTACCAACTCAACGCTTCTGGTCTGCCAGGTCAAAATTCTTGATTCACAGGAACATGGGGAGCAATCGAGCCAGATATACTGTCATTTCTCTCTGCGTCATCGTAATACTGGCGTTCCTAGTCAGCGCTTGTGGGTCAAATGCTCTCGAATCGCCACGACTGGCTACCCAGACGGCCGTTCGAGCCCATACTCCAACACCTCCCGGAACGCCTGTGATCTCCCTGGTTCCAACACCAACATTTGATCCGGAGCATATAGGAGCAACAACGGAACCCAGCTCCTCTACGGAAGATCCTGGAAAAGTGTTATCGGTCTGGATCAACGAATCGCCAGACTCGAACGGGCAGCATCTCAATGAAATGGCCGAAGATTTCACAGCTAGAAGTGGCATAGATTTGGATCTTGTATTAATAGCCCCAGATCTCTTGCCCGAACTCGTTCAAACCGCTGCCGTGTCTGGAACGCTTCCTGATGTGATCATTCACCCATTTGAATATAGTGCTGGATGGTCGAATGATGGGATTCTGGATCCGGAGGCTGCGACCGACGCCCTGGATCGCCTGGATCCCAGTACCTTCGATTCCGATGCCCTCGATTTGCTTTATCTGGATGAGACCGGGCTTATTCCGGCGATTCCAAGTGATGGATGGAAGCAGCTTTTCCTCTATCGTTCTGATTGGTTCTCTGATGCAGAACTCGATCCACCAGATAACTACGAATCGATCTTGGCCGCAGCGGAACATTTCTATCAGCCTGACAGCGCCGTCTCCGGGATTGTGATACCAACCGATTCATCGCTAATTTCAACGCAGCGGGCCTTCGAGCATATCGCAGCCGCTAATAGCTGTGAGCTGGTCGATGCCGATGGTGAGATTACGATTCTGCATCCCGCTTGTCTCGAAGCACTCGAGTTCTACCGGTCGCTGGTCAATGAGTTCAGTCCGATCGGCGTCCAAACTGACATCAGTTCACTGAACGCATTTCTTTCCGGTCGGACCAGCATGATTGTTGCCTCACCTGCCGCTCTGCCCATAATTGCCGGTCTCGACGACGTGTTTAAGCCAAACTGCCCGTCGTGTTCTACTCCGGGTTATCTGGCGGAGAACACCGGCATCATCACCGATCTTTCCGGTATTGGCGAATATGCAGCCGAGGCAAACTTCGGAGCCATCACCAACGTTGGCATCACAACCAATGCGGACCGAGCCGCGGCCGATGAATTTGTTGACTATTGGTTTAATGAAGGCTACTCGAACTGGATAGCCCTTGCTCCAGAGAGGCGGGTTCCCATGCGTCTGGGAACGGTTAATTCTCCAAATTCCTTCATCGATTCTTGGACCGAACTCCCTCTCGAGAATGGGAGCTCGACATTGGCCGATGTTTACGGCGAGGAAATAACCGAGAAACTAAGTCAGGGAATCGCCACATCAAGCCGCTGGGGCTTTCCGGAGAGGCAGGGTGTGATTATTACCACTCTCCACGAGGAGTTAATCCTTCCAACCATGCTCCAGGAGATGCTCAGCGGCTATTTCACCAGCAGCCAAACCATCATAGAGATGTATATGGCGATCATCGATCTCATTCCGTCTTACGAATTTCCAATTGAAATCGTTCCTACCCCCGAGCCATAAGCAGATTTAGCCAGGTCAGTTAAAACTTCTGATAGCGGCCGCTTATATTTCCAGATACTATTATTGCCTCTGGCAGTCCTCCCTTGGCCCTGGTATGATCAATGGCCTACATGTGGGTAATTAAAAACGAGCCCTTTTACTTGCTCGAATAGTTATCCACCTGGGGCGCAATGTTAAGAGCAGCTGTCTTGTGAAGGACTAAATATGGTCATCGTTATCATGAAATCGCAGGCCAGAATGCGCGAAATCTCGGCCGTGATAGCTCGTATCGAGGATCTAGGATACGAGGTTCATCTGTCAGAGGGCGATGGGCGAACAATCATCGGCCTCATTGGCGATGGCCAAGCCGTTGATACCGGTCAAATCGAACGCATGACAGGTGTCGAAAGATGCGTTCCGATCATTCAACCTTTCAAACTGGCCAGTCGTGATTTCAAACCCGACGGCACCACCTTCCCCATCGGCGATCATATCGTCGGAGGCAAAGAAATAATCCTGATGGCAGGTCCATGCTCGGTCGAGAATCGAACACAACTTCTCGAGACCGCCCATGCTTGCAAAGAAGCTGGCGCCCACGTGCTGCGCGGCGGAGCTTACAAACCCCGATCCTCCCCCTACTCCTTCCAGGGACTCGGTGTTAAAGGTCTGGAACTCCTGGCAGAAGCGCGCGAGCAGACCGGCATGCCCATCATAACCGAGGTGATGGAACCAGGCCTGGTACCCGTGGTATGCGAGTACGCCGACATACTTCAGATCGGGGCAAGGAACATGCAAAACTACGCCTTGCTTCACGCCGTCGGCGAATCTCAACACCCGGTACTCCTCAAACGCGGTATGAGCAGCCTCATGGAAGAGTGGCTGATGAGCGCCGAATACGTATTAAGCCATGGCAATAAGCGGGTCATGATGTGCGAGCGGGGGATTCGAACCTTCGAACACTATACCCGCAATACCTTTGACATCAACGCCATTCCTGTCATCAAGCACCTATCACATTTGCCAATCATCGCCGATCCAAGTCATGCGACCGGGAGCTGGGAATATGTATCAGCCGCTGCTAGAGCAAGTGTCGCAGCAGGGGCCGATGGTCTCCTGGTGGAGGTGCATTATCGACCTGAAGAAGCTTTGTCTGATGGAGCCCAATCTCTGAAGCCCGAGCGTTTTGCAAAACTCGTGACCGAGATGAAGGCGATTGCTGAGGCAGTTGACCGCGAGATACTTTAGCCAGCGTTGCTTTTGTCTGGCAACATGCTTCCAGTATAATCACACCGGTATAGAATCCGGAGCAAATTGATGTCTAGAGCTGTATTTCCATTTACCGCCATCGTCGGCCAAGAGCGCATGAAACGTGCCCTCATCCTCAACGCAGTCAGCCCCCAGATTGGAGGAGTGCTTATCCGGGGAGAGCGCGGCACGGCAAAGTCTACGGCCGCCCGGGCCCTGGCAGCCTTGCTGCCCGATATCGAAGTCGTTTCCGGCTGTCGATTCGGATGCGATCCCAATCGTCCAAACGAATGGTGTGACGACTGCCGGATACGCCACGCGGGAAACCAGCTTACGACCGTAATCCGAAAAACTTCCTTTGTCGATCTGCCAGTTAGCGCGACGGAAGATCGAGTGGTCGGAACTCTCGACATCGAGCAGGCCATTCAAAAAGGTGAGAAACATTTCGAGCCAGGCGTTTTAGCCTCGGCCAACCGTGGACTCCTGTATGTCGATGAGGTGAACCTCCTGGACGATCACGTGGTGGACCTATTGCTCGACTCAGCCGCCATGGGCGTGAACGTCGTCGAGCGCGAGGGGATCAGTTTCAGTCACCCAGCGAAATTCATCCTGGTCGGTACGATGAATCCTGAAGAGGGGGACATTCGACCTCAGCTTCTAGACAGGTTCGCGTTTTCGGTTCAAATTAGCGGTCTGCTTGATATGGAGCAGCGCATGCAGATCATGGAACGCCGGATCAATTTCGAAGGAGATCCTGAATCCTTCCGAGATAAGTGGGCGGAGAAAGAGGCGCATCTGTCGCAGCAGATCGCGCGAGGGAAAGAACGCGTTCACCATGTTCGATACACGCGAAGAGACCTGGCTTCCATTGCAGGATTAACGGCTTCGTTAAAGGTAGACGGGCACAGGGCAGACCTTGTAACCCTTCGCGGCGCCCAGGCTCACGCCGCCTTCCAGGGTAGAGAGCAGATTACGGACGAAGACATTGTCCTAGCCGCAGAGCTAGCCCTACCCCACCGGATCAAATCACGACCTTTCCAAGAGGCGGCTATCAATACCTTCGAGCTGGAAGAACGTCTGGAAGAGGCCCAGGGCGACTGGGATAGGGATGGAACCGGCGAACAGGTTGAAGATAGCGAACAAGGCGCGGAAGGTAAAAAAAAACCGTAGATGATGAGCTCTCTGAGGGCGCAGACGTAGGGCAGAGTGAAGCCGGACCTCAATCTGTTCCAAAGTCGCCGCAAGACAGTCAATGGTGGGAGGGGGGACAGCAGGTCGAATCAAGCCAGGAGTTTACGGCTAGACGCCTGGATACCCAATTGGATCGATTAACCCGGCATTCGGCCGGTCGACGATCGCGCACCAAGACCGATAGAAAACGCGGGCGCTATATCCAGTCCCGAATTCCACGCGGAAGTAAGGTCACTGATCTCGCTTTTGACGCCACCTTGCGGGCGGCCGCACCCCACCAGATCAGTCGTGACCGGTCATCCATGGCCCTTGCTGTGAGAAAGAGCGACTTGCGAGAAAAGGTCCGGGTTAGAAGATCGGCCAATCTTGTTCTTTTCGTCGTGGACGCTAGCTGGAGCATGGCGGTCGCCGAACGGATGGAAGCGACCAAGGGAGCCATCATGTCCCTGCTCACCGACGCTTACCAGCGTCGAGATCGGGTCGGATTGGTTGTCTTTAACAAGAACGAAGCTACCCTGGTACTCCCGCCGACCAGCTCTGTCCACTTGGCCCGAAAGGCTCTGGCTGATATTGCCGTTGGTGGTAAAACTCCCCTCTCAGCCGGCTTGATGTTGGCCTACAATGTGTTTCGCCAGGAGTCCAATATACACCCTGACGTCATGCCCCTGATGATTCTGCTGACTGATGGCGCCGGAAACGTTAGCATGACTGAGCTGCCCCCACAAGAAGAGGCCCATCGGATTGCCCGGCAGATCGAAGACGCAGGTATTCGCTCGGTGGTGATCAATATGGAGCACGCCGCCTTCGATCAGGGTCTTGCCCAACTTCTAGCCGACAACCTGGAAGCTCCCTGCCACACTTTGGAAGAGCTCCATGCCGAGAGCCTCTACCAGAAGGTGCTTGAACAGCTAGATTGAACTCCTTTCGTGGTTGCTATCGCCCGAAATGCATGGGCATGATGATGTGCAGGTAGTCGTCATCACCCACAGGCCTGATCACGCCAGGATCCGTTGATTTCGTGGTTTCCAAGGCGACCTGAGGGGAATCGATGACGCTCAACACCTGGCTCATATAGCGAACGTTAAAGGCGATTTCCACCCCTTCACCTTCGACCACAGCATCAATTTGAGCCACGTTGTCTCCAGTCTCAGAGCTGACTGCCGAGATCGTGGCGTAACCTGGCATCAGCTCGTTGCCCGGTTCTATACGGACACGAGCGGTGTGGCTGGCCTCACGTGCGAAAATCTCCGCCATTTTGCAGGCCTTAGCAAATTCGCCGGCATTGAGCACCGTTCGGGTGGCATGCCGCTGAGGAATGACAGGTTCGTAATCTGGAAAATTCCCATCGATGAGCTGGGTGACCAGGACGATGTTCTCCATGTCGAAAATCACCTGGTTTCGCCCCTCCGGCATCGATATCGCTACCGTCTCTGTATCGTCGGCTATGCGAGCGAGTTCGTTAAGAGCCCGGGCCGGGATGATAACTTCCATCGGTTCTACGGCGTCACCAGGGAATTGGGCTGTGCGGACCGAAAGTCTAAATCCATCCGTAGCCGCCATGGAGATCGTGCTTCCCTTCATCTTGGTAAGAACACCAGTGAGGGTGGGTCTCGCATCATCCGTTGCCGCCGCAAAGGCTACCTGGTTTATCATGGTTTTCAGAACCTTAGCCTCGATGCGATGCCGCGAATCTTCACCTGGTTCCGGAACAAGCGGGAACTCAGTCGAGTCTATCCCTTTTATATTGGCTTCAGTTCGAGCACAGATTAAGTGAAGGGTTTGGGTCTTCGTATCCAGTTCCATCTCAACTTGGTCCGGAGGCAGTGTATTGACCAAATCGTTCAGAGTCCTCGCCGGAACTGTTATTGAACCCTCCTCAGTTACCTTTGCACCAATCCAGCAGGTGATGACGATCTCAAGATTGGTGGCGGACAGCTTCAATCGACCTCCATCCGTTGCGAGAAGGACATTTGCCAGGACCGGTAGAGTTGAACGCGTACTTACGGCTCGACTTACGACACCAAGCCCTTTGGCCAGGTTTTCTTGCAGGCATGAAACCTTCATTTCGTTTCTCCTAAAGATATTGCGGGGATTTGGAGATTTCGAGATTGTTAAGCGTCATAACTTTTCTGATCTCCATGTAATCGCTGAACGTTGATTCACTAGAAAACTTGGCGAATATAATAAAGAAACGAGATCAGAAGCATTATTTTTATGTCAAGTTGTGTCACGTTGGCCAGGTTTTTTTTAGGGTGGAAAGACACGAACGTTCCATCCAAAGATGTTCTGTTGTGTTAGCCCGCATGACCATCCGGGTCAGTATACTAAATCGGCTATCACAGGGCAAGATAGCTATCCATCTTCACCCCGGTACAGGATCGATTTTCCCGCCAATCGAAATTCTAAAACGAACCGACTAATGAAAAAGTATGCTGCTTCTCTTAGTCAATTCGAACATCGCCGGAAGATGATTGTCCGTCGAGATGACGTATATGGTAGGCGACAATGCCAAAGGCGGCGCTCACATTGAGGGAGCGACCCTTTCCGTACATGGGGATGAATACAGCTCCATCACAACGAGCCAGCACAGCCTTGGTCACCCCATGATCCTCATTCCCAAAAACCAGGCAAGACTTTTCGGGATAATCGTACTCATCATATGGGACTGCTTCAGCCGTAAGCTCGACGGCAATAATCCGGTTTCCGTCTTCCCGAAGATCTGATATTGGCCTCTCAGGATCTTGTTCGTAGAACCAAAGGACGTTCCTATCCTTCGACCGGCCGACTTTGGCGATAGTCGGATTAGGCGGTGTAGGAGTTATCCCTGACAAGACCAGTTTGGTTACTCCAACGCCATCGGCCAGGCGGAAGATTGCACCGACATTGTAGGGATACTCCACGCTGTGCAGCAAGGCGGTGATCTCTCGCTGCGGTCGGTTAAGACGCTTGTAGTCGCGAAGGAATCGCTTCAATTCAGTGCCGGATAGGGGTTTCATAGGTTGGTCCTATAAGAGTAGCCGGGATTAGGGGATTAGGGGATTACTGGCAGCCTTTATACTTTCCGTATAGGCATCTCTCATCATTCTCACTTGCGGATTGACGTTTTGCCCAAGAGTCAAACGATTATTCCCAAAATATAGATCTTTCAATTGAAGTAAAACAGGCGGTGGATGCTACCATCCACCGCCTGA
>DASRZI010000265.1:0-9326 GCA_035686605.1 Candidatus Zixiibacteriota bacterium | reverse complement strand
GTTGGCTTCCAAGATAGCATCTAACAGGGCCGTGTGGGCCGAGCCGGCCTGAATGGCGATGGTTTTGCCCACAAGATCGGCCGGCTCCTCGATGCCGGTTTCGGCCAGGGAGATGATGGCGAAACCATTGGTCTGGAGGATAGGGGCGACGATCTTGATTTCACCGCCCTTGGAGCGAACGGCCATGGCGGCTGCGCCATCGGCATAGCCGATATCGGTGCCTTCGGTGGCCACCAACTGGGCGGTTGTACCCGAGCCCTGGCCTTCCTCGATGGTCACGTCCAGGCCGGCGTCATCGTAGTAACCCAGCTCTTTGGCGTAGGTGAAGCCAGCCTGAGGGCCACCGGCCAGGTAGTTCAGGGTTAACTTCATTTCGAATGGCTCATCAGCCATTACTTCTTCAGCAGGTGCTGGTTCTTCGGTAGGTGCTTCAGGAGCATCAGCCACTTCCGTGGCCGCTACTGTTACTTCCGCGGCGGGCTCCTCGGTGGCCTCATCTTGGCTGCAGGCCACCAGGACGAGGGCAACCACCAGTAGTAGTCCGATCAAAATTGTAACTTTCTTCATTTTCTTCATTCTTCCTTCTCCTTACATCTGCAATCTAACTGCACGGTAAACCCCATAACAGAATCTTTGACTATTACTCGTTTTATCTCTTCAATCACTTTCCTCCCTTTCTTTTCCAAGGCATGAAAATCTGCTCAGTAAATTGGACTGCATAACTGAAAAATAACCCCATGAGTGCTAATACAATCAAGACGGCGAAGATGAGCGCTGTGTCGAGGTAGGCGCTACCTCGTAACAACAGGTAACCAAGCCCCTTATTCGCACCGACAAACTCGCCGACAATAGCCCCGGTCGCAGCAAAGACAATGGATACGCGCAACCCCGCAAAAATATAGGGCATCGCAGTTGGAAGTTGAATGTAACGGAACGTTTGTTTAGGCGTTGCACCCATCGATCGCGATAGAAAAAGGATTCGTTCGTCCAGAGATTTGAACCCAGCCATGCTGGCGACGAGGGTTGGGAAAAAGCAAAGCAGGAAGGTGATAAAGATCTTAGGCGTCATCCCAAAGCCGAACCAGACGATGAATAACGGGGCGATAGCGATTTTGGGTGTTAATTGGACAAAGACGATCAAAGGGTAAACTGACCGTTCAACGAAGTTAACCGAAGCGATCAGGTAGCCCAGGGGGACGCTTATGGCTGTAGCAAGCAGGAAGCCCAAGGCTACCTCGGTCGCCGTGCGCAACATGTGATCAAATAACAAAGAGCGTGATTCAACCAGGCGGGCCAAAAAATCGCTAGGAGGAGGCATGATGTACTCTGGTACTTCAAATCCCACAACCAGAACCTGCCAAACGATGAGCAGCAAAATAAAGGAAAAAATCGGAGGCCATATTCGTTGAAAAATCTCTTTTCTCGACGATGGCCTTTTTTTGCCAATAAGGGAGGGTGCTTTGACCTCAGTTTCGATATCAGTTTGAGACATCTCTTTTCCCTTCAGTTAATTAAATTCTCTTTTTGAAGTATGTGGCGGATCGTTTCCTTTTGTTCTGGTGTGCAGGGCGGTAAGGGCGAGGCGACCCGATCGCTACATATTCCCAACTCTGACAGGACTACCTTCAAAGCACTGCTTACGGAGCCGTATTGGAAAAGCGAGGCCAGGTTGGTGATTGCCTGTTGAGTGGCCCGGGCTTTGAGTTGATCGCCAGCATTAACAGCAGATACGAGGCGTTGCAGCAAATCCGGAACAAAGTTGGAAAGCGCCGAGACAATTCCGTCTGCGCCCAACCATAAAGATGCGGCTGCAAGTTGTTCGGGGCCCATAAAAACACTGAAACCGTCTTTTTTGAGTTTTAGAAACTCCTGAAACTGAAAAAAATCTCCCCAGCTATCCTTCAAGCCGACGATATTGGGATGGTTGGCCAGCCGTCCAACCAATTTCGGTGGGAGATTTACGTGGGTATGTTGGGGAATATTGTAGATCAATATGGGCACAGTGGCGGCATCGGCGACGGTCAGGAAATGTTGGGCTAATGCGTCTTCATCATTTACTGAGTAATAGTAAGGGCTGGTTACCAATCCGTAGTCGGCTCCAGTTCCATTGATAAATTGCAGCTTCTCAAGCACCCGTTTTGTGCCGGTGTCGCCTATGCCAACATAGACCGGTTTCCGGCCGTTTGCGCGCTCGATCGTCACCTGGACTGTATGGGCGGCGACCTCATCACGGAGGAGGGCGAATTCACCGGTTGTGCCCAGGACGAGTATGCCGTCTACATTATTTATGATGCGATCGATCAATTGTTGGTACGCCTGGACATCTAACGTTTCGTCATCGTTTAGTGGCGTGGCGATGGGGCAAATGAGGCCTGACGGCCTGGCTAAATTCATGCTTCCTCCATCCATCTTCGGACAAGTTCTATGGAGCGACGGGCCATCTCTACCTTTGGCCGGGCGTGGGTTTCAATAGACATGTAGCCATCGTAGCCATCGTTGAGCAGTGCCTTTATCTGCCCCGGCCAGTCGACGGCGCCGTCAAATACAAATCCACGTTCTCCGGTAGCTGAATTGACGATAGCGGCATCTTTATAGTGAACATGCCGGATAAGGTCGCGAACAGCGTCATATCCCTCAGGGTAGGGCAAGTCGGATCCAGCCCGGTAGGCGTTTGCCGGGTCCCAATTGATGCCAACGGCGGGGTTATCAATCCGTCTGATTATCGCGGCCGTCCGGCTGCCAATGTTTCCCCAGCAAATATGCTCGACCTCGATGGCCAAGGTCAGATCGGCCGCCTGGACCAGTCGAGCTGCTTCTTTGAGCGCGTCAATGACCGCTTCAGGTACTGGGGCCGTAGGGGGAATCCCTTCACCGCGATCAAAGCTGAAGGCAACGATGATCTGTGCTCCGAGTTGTTTCGCCGCTGTGATAGTCTCCGGAAGGAATTCTTCGAGATGGAAGCGGACCAGCTCTTCGGCCGTGCGATAGCGCTGGAAAACCATCTCGTCTTCCCAACGCAGGATGCGGGTAGCAGCCGATGGGGGTGTAGGGTAGGGGATCTTGAATAAACCAGGGGAAAGGGCGACTACCGGCAATTGGAATTCTGATAGAAGCTCTGGCACACGAGCGAGCCAAAAATCGGATAAGTTTGGATAGCGCTGTCCACCGATGCCCCGCAGTTCAACGCCATCAAGGCCCCAATTCTGAGCAAGCTCCAGGGCTGTTTCCAAGTCCGCACTAATTTCGTCGGTAACGACAGATAGATTCACGTTTATTATGCCAGTTCTTCAAGCATATGCCGGAGAGCTTCTGCACCAAGTCGAAAACCTTCAGCAGGTTCTGGTAGGTCTTGAGGGTGCCAACGATATTCGTACTCCAGGGAAAGATAGCCGTCATAACCAAGGTCTTTAAGCTGGGCCAATATACCCGGCCAATCCAAAATGCCCTGGCCAACAACGCGGGAACGAACGGCGCGTTCTTCGACCTTAACTGTGGCTACAGCGTCGGCGATAAAGGGCTTGTTTGGATCAATGAAGATCAAATCTTTCGCATGCACGTAGCGAATCCAACCCTTCTGCAAGGGGATCGCCTCCTGGTAAGGCTCGCTGTGGGTGAAGGTGAGGTTGGCCTGGTCATAAAGAATGCCTACGCCGGGCGAATCCACTTCCTTGACGAGGGCAATGGTTTCGGCCGCAGTAACAGTCATGGTGTTGAAGTGATTTTCGATACAGAGCGTTACATCTTTTTGGGCTGCCCGTTGGCCAAGAATTTGCAATGAATCGACCAGCATGGCCCATTTTTCGGATCGATCCCGGTCGGTTGGTTTGAAGCTGCCGGCGTAGACACGAATATGATGGCAATCTAGCTCAAAGGCGTCGTCAATGCAGCGACTCAGAGTAGCGATATTGTGTTTTCGTTCATTGGGGTCAAGACTGTTGAAGCCACTTTGATAAGGCGTCAGAGCGGCGATCTCCATCCCCAGTTCGCCGGCAATAGCGCTCACTTCTCTGACGATGGCGCCGCCGCTTTCTGGCAAAGCGGCCGAATAGCCATCTTGCCAGATGATCTCCGCGGCCTGGATGCCGGCGTTGTGGAACAGATGCAAGGCCTCCCCGACGGTCATACCGGGGGTACCTAGTGTATGGCCGGCAATCTTCATGCGGTTCCTCCAGATATTGGTTTTCCAATCATGATTTGGCCCCGCATGAGTCGCGAACAACCAGATGAGAAGATAATATTTCTTTGCGCGGGGGCAGTTGGGGATTCTTAATGCGCTCAAACAACATCTCTACGGCAATCTCAGCCATGTCCCGAGTCGGCTGGGCCATCGTCGTTAGTCGGGGGAGCGTGTATGAACTGAGTCTGATGTCATCATAACCGACGAAAGCCAGATCCTGGGGAACACGTAGACCTTGTTGGTGGGCGGCGCTCATCCCGCCTATGGCCATCAGGTCATTGCAGGAGAATATGGCGGTGGGTGGTTGCGGAAGAGCTAACAACTCCAATGTGGCATCGTAACCTGAGGGAGGGTGAAAATCAGGGGTAGGAATTAAATATCCGTCCGTTATGACCAGCCCGATCTCTTCCATAGCCTTCTTATAGCCGCGCACCCGTTCAAGGGCGGCGAATGAATTTGCAGGACCGGCAAGGCAAGCAATACGCTCATGACCCAAGCTATAGAGATGTTGGGTTGCTATGTATGCTCCTTGCTGGTTGTCGACGAGTAGGTTGGGGACGCTCGAGCCAATGGCGGATAAATCTTGATCGATGACGACAATAGGCCGATCATCAGTTTGGAGGTATCTTTGCAACGCGCTGAGATCTGTGCGGGCGCCGTAGAAGATAATCCCGTCTACCTGTCTGCTCCTAAGCACGTTTAGATAAAGCTCTTCTCGATTGGGATCCCCTTCCGTGTTGCACAGGATCATGTTGTAATTGTGTTCGTAAAGAACGGCCTCAACATGGCGGCCGACCATGGCGAAATAAGGATTGGCACTGTCAATTAGAATGAGGCCAATAGTATTTGTCTGACCACGCCGTAGTGAACGAGCCAATTCGTTGGAGCGGTAATCAAGCGCCTCCATGGCGTCGAGGACGCGCTGGCTGGCTTCTTCGGATACGAAACGTGTGTTGTTGACGACGTGAGATACGGTTGCAACTGAAACCCCGGCTTGCCTGGCGACATCGCGCATAGTAGGTTTTTTTGTTTCAGTCATAGTTGTTCAGTGTATGATAATAGAGCCTGATGATGGCTGTTCTTGGAAGCACCTGGTTGCCGAAAGCCAGTACCAAAGAAGCCGCAGAAACAGTTACGTAATCGTTTGCGTAAACGTTTAACTAACTATATCATAGGCTTCTGAGGTGAGTCAATAGCATTGCGGTTGCCGATTTGATAGTTGATTGGAATCAGCCGGCGACTAAGGTAGCCAGTGGAGATAAATCGGGCAATAGTGGGTAATGTTTATCTTAGTAGGGGAAAGAGAGGTTGAAGATGAGCGAAAGTGGAACCAGGGAAAAAGTATTGTTGGTAATTGGGGACGCGGCCGAAGTGGGCGACACTATTTATCCTTATTACCGGGTGCCAGAGGATGGTTATGAGATTGTCGTAGCCGCCCCGGAGAAACGACTATATCATCTGGTCCAGCACGAACTCCGCCCGGACTGGGATATCACGGTCGAGATGCCAGGATATCATATGAAGTCGGATATCGCCTTTCGGGATATTGACCCGGACCAATTCTTGGGCATGGTTATTTCAGGTGGGCGGGCTCCTGAATACCTGCGCTATGATGAGGACCTGATCCGTCTCGTGAAACAGTTTGACGAGGCGGGCAAACCCATCGGTTCGGTGTGTCATGGCATTGAGATTGTGGCTATGGCGGATATTATCAGGGGGAGGCGGTTGACATGTGTGCCCAAATGTAAATTTGACGCTGAAGTGTGCGGGGGGATCTGGTTGGATGAAGCGGTGGTTGTTGATGGGAACCTGGTCACGGCCCGTGTTGCCCAAGACAATACAGAGTGGATGCGGGAATTCATGAAAGTTCTCAATGTGGCCAGAGATAACAAAGTGCGGGGCGTGCTATAAAAGGAGGGGATAGATGGCGGCCAAGATCGTTGTCATCGGTAGTTTTAATGCAGACCTGACTTCCTATATGGATCGGATGCCCAGGCCAGGGGAGACGGTGACCGGGCGTAGATTTGTTACCGGGCCGGGTGGAAAAGGCTCTAACCAGGCCGTGGCGGCCGCCCGGTTAGGGGCTGAGGTGACCTTTGTCGGCCGCATCGGGCAGGATGTATTCGCGTCCATTGCCTTGGATTGCTGGAAAGAGGCGGGGATCAACACAGATTACGTCATTCAGGACCCAGAACATGCTACGGGGGTGGCGCCGATTTTCGTCGACGAAACCGGAGAAAACAGTATTGTCGTGGTATTGGGCGCCAATTTGTTTGTCAGCCGGGAAGATGTTGATGCTGCGGCCGAGGTCATCGCCGGGGCCGATATTTTGCTTACCCAACTGGAGATCGATTACGGGACGGCCGGTTACGCGCTTCGAGTGGCTAAAGAAAGGGGCGCCAGGACTATTTTGAACCCGGCTCCGGCCGGAAAACTGCCAGATGCGGTGATTGCCCTGGCCGATATCATCACACCTAACGAAACGGAACTGGAGGTATTGGCCGGTTTGACAGGGGCGAACCCGGAAGAAGCGGCCGGTTCATTGCTAAAGAATGATCGGCAGCAAATTATCATCACCCTGGGCGCCCAAGGCGCGCGATTGGTTAACCAGGGTGGCTCAGCACTAATCCCGTCTTTCAAGGTGGATGTCGTTGATACGACCGGAGCAGGGGACGCCTTTAACGGTGGTTTGGCTGTGGGCCTGGCCGAGGGTATGGATCAAATGGAGGCTATTGCCTTCGCCAATGCCACGGCCGCGCTGTGTGTGACGAAGCGAGGGACGGCGCCCAGTATGCCTGAACGGTGGGAAGTGGAGGCGCTGCTGGCTGCCAGCTAGCGACTCGAAGCGCAAGCACACTCGCGGATGATAAAATTTGGACGATTGATTCTGCCGGCACCTATAATGTGTGCCTCAAAATGTTCCACACTATGCCTTTTTGCCGGTGGTTCTGGTCCTGTGACAGCTTCCTGAGAATAAGTGGGATAGAATTTCAGCCAATGACAGATCTGCCACCCGAACTAGGAGACCAGGCCAAAGTGGGGGCTACCTCTGGTAGTCAGGACGGAGTCAGCAACAAAACTAACTCCGTGACCATCGGTGAATTCTGATTTATTTGCAGTCTTGATCCTTTTCTTGCCCCCGTTCTGCCCTGGTCTCCCACATATTGGGTATCTCCCATTTTCGTGCGAAATAGTATAATAGGGTTGCATCCCCCCCAATCAGCCGGCATCTGCGAGATCTTTCCACCCACGTGATTTGCAGTTCAGTTCCTCGGCGATTACAGTATCGAAGACGCCAGCATAGACTTATTTAGGTATCTCCCAAAAATGCGCGTAATTGTCCGCTAAGCGCGGCTTACTGACTGCAGTCCCGACGAAACATTTAAAGCTCAGGCCTTGTTCTGCTGCCCTGGGTGATATTGATATCATCAGCAAACTGACTGAAGTGATGGGGCCGTAGTGTGTTCAGCGGAGGATTGAGGGCTTCGACAAAATGGAACAATTCAGGCGAGGCTTCGGCGATGGTTTTGAGCACATTGGGTAATCCTTGCGCGACAGTTGGAATAGCAGTAGTCTACTTCCGCAGATAAGCTGAACAAAACCGAGCAGGTCTTTAGCGAAATCCTAAGAGGGAACTAGCCATGACGAACGAAGAACATAAAGCCATTGTGCGCCGTTTTTTCAATGCCTTTGTTGCGAACGACCAGGCCACGATAAAGGAGGTGTTGGCACCTGACTACGCGGCGCATGCACCTGGTGCGCCTGGTCCGTTGGACCGAGAAACAGTTGCGCAACGAATTGGCACGCTTACCGCGGCTTTCAGTGAGCTCCGTGGCACTATAGAAGACCAGATCGCCGAGGGCGACAAGGTCGTAACGCGCTTAACCTGGGGGGGCACCCACACTGGCGACTTTTTTGGTCTGGCCCCAACTGGTAAGCCAGTAGTAGTCAGCATCGTATCTATCGAGCGCATCAAAGATGGCAGAATTGCGGAACGCTGGGTTCACCAGGATGACCTGGGCCTGATGCAGCAGCTTGGCGCGGTTCCGCCTATGTAGCCGCGCAGTTAGACGCGCTCCTATCGTTAGCCCATTTGGGTAAAGATAATCAAGACATCCTACAGTGCGGACACCAGGCAACAACTTGGTGCGATCCCCCTTCCTGAAGAGAACCAGTTAGAGGAGTTTAGCCTTTGTGTGCCTCCCACAGGGAGACCATTTCGGCCTTGTTTCGGAATACGTGTAAAAACCTGCCGTTGAAACCGGTTTTTTCATTATTCCCGCTCAATTTACTACCGAACTTTCCCTTAGCTCTCGTGTCTTGATGTAGTAATTCAGGCTTGACGGCGTTCCATACCCCAAGTGCCTTGCCGAGATCTGGAGAGCAGACACACCCAGGCGCAACAATTCAATAATGCGCTCTCGGTCTGCATCATATATGCTGTTTTGAATGGTCCCCTTTGGCTTGCCCAGGGTCACGCCCTGCGCCTTGCGGGCTGCCAACGCTTCTTTCGTCCGTTTGCTAATCATCATCCGCTCCATCTGAGCGAACAACGAGAGCAGCGTAATCATCGTCAGCGACTGAATATCATCCTGATCTTTGTCCAAGGTCAGATTCTGCTTGTGGACAATGACCTGGACCCCACCCTGAACCAACTCATCAATCAGGTCGATTACCTCGCCCGTACTGCGCCCCAACCGGCTGAGTTCGGTAACGATCAACGTATCGCCATCGGACAGCTTCTGCAGCAGCTCATCGATACGCCGCGCCCGCCGCGCCCGCTTGGAAGAGATTGAAATGGCGATGAAGTCGTCAATATGGGGGTTTTTGCAAGTCCCCCAATAGGGTTCACTCCAGGAAACTTTCCAGAGGTACAGTTTTAAATCAAGCACGCAAATTTGTCTAGTTCTCGGACAAGACAACCTGTACACTCCCCAGAGGTAATGTATGGGAAATTTATCTGAATTGACCTTTGTTGGGCGTTATGCAAAAAACCCCAGCATGTTAATGATCCGCCCGCTTTCTTCCGGACTAAGAGACTGAGCAAAAGCCTGGCTGAGTAAGAAAGGCGCTATGAGATTAACCTTTAGGTGGCGGTTCATATCATCCATACTGGACTTTTTCCAGTTCAATGGCTCAAATATGGCGG
>DASRZI010000264.1:0-8930 GCA_035686605.1 Candidatus Zixiibacteriota bacterium | reverse complement strand
TGACTAGATAAATTGCCAGGCCAATGAGCAATACCAGCGCAAGAACCATCAACCAAAAGGCCATCTGAAAATTTGCGATGGGCCATTTGTAAAAGTCTGCTATAACGGCAATCGCACCAAACGCCATGTACACAACGGCGGTTACTTTGTTGCGTATCAGGGGAGCCATCAACATTATCAATAAAGAAAAATATCCAGTATGCAGCTTTGGGCTGAAGACATAGATAGCAGTTGTCAGCAAGATCATATCTTCAAGCAAACCAAATCGCTTCCAGGCAATGATGAGCAGAGTGATGCAAGTCGCCAAAACCATTGCTGCTGAGACCGGCAAGAGGGTAATTTGTCCAGAATCACCGTTCATTTGATTCCAGAGCGCAGGCAGACTAACGCCTTTAAACTGAAAAGGATGTTGCCCACGATCTGTACCTGGATTGAAGAATATTGCGTCGGATCTGGCAAGCAAAAGGAAGGGAGCCATGACGAGAATAAAGACCAAAGCGGGAATGACGAGGTACCTCCAGTCGCGAAAATGGAGAAGTGCAATAGGAATGATGAAGGCGCCGCTGAGCTTTATAAGAGTGGAGACGCCAATCGCGATTGAAGCCACTGTATGACGCTCTTGGAACATAAACAAAATCGACAAGGCGATGAAGAATACGACGATAGATTCGTCCTGTCTTCGAAGTATTGTGTTGCCAAATGTCAGTGGATTCAATAGGAATAGAACGGCAGCCTTAAAGCCCGTTGAGCGATCCGGGATCATCCTAAAGACCACGAAGGCCGTGAAGATGTTGAAAAGAGAGAAGAACAGCATATAGGATAGAGTTGACCAGGGATTCACATTGCCAAAATAGATGGGTACTAGCGAGGGCAGCACGAGTAAGAAGTTGGTCAAGGGCGGGGTGGCGGTAAAGGTGTCTTTATACAGCAAACCGCCATTCAAGAGAGTCTCCGATCGAGCAATCCATGGATCCGCAAAACGAGGCTGATCAATCGTCCCGTAGTAGCCCCGAGGTTCGTGAACGAGGTAGGCTATGGTTAGATAGACAACGATCAGGAGAAGTGACAGCAGCACTATCCGGATCTCATATTTGAACCGGGAAAGTATTGGAGGTGCTTTCGCTGATTCTGTCATAATCGAATCAATCTCGTGCCTGACGTAAACTTCTATCGATGGTGGTGATCGGGCCAAAATACGATGGCTACGATTTGCGACGGCTGTTCATTCTTGGATAATAGTCGCAAGATGGCGAAGATTATAAATTAGGCGGCTCCAACCGGCAATCGTGACCGGTTAAGCATCCGGCAATCGTGACCGGATAAGCATCCGGCAATCGTGACCGGTTATGTAAAGATAGCACGAATGTCCTGGTTGACGCTGCTGATCCTCAGAGATACTATTGCGCGTCTGCGTTTTTTTGTAGTTGTTGCCAAAAAAATCGCTGGACCAGCTAACAAGGAGTAACCGAAATGAATAGTGCGACTAAAGTAGGCGAGCGAAGATTGCGCGTCATTTTCAGCTCAATACTCGCCGTTGTGCTCACCGTAATCGTGTTTCAATTCCTCTTTGCTCAGGAGCTGGAAGTATTACCTCCAGACCTGTCAGGATCTATTAAAGAAGTAGATAAGGAGGAAGCCCTGCCAGGGAGCCAGCTGCAATATTCCGTGATCATTAGCAACTCTGGTAATCAACCCGCCTTTGACGTAGCCCTCACCGACACCTTAAGCTCAGAGACAACCTATATAAGCGGGAGTCTGTCTGTCAGTGGTGGTGGGCTCTATGGTGAGAGTAACGGGGTTATCACCTGGACTGGTGCTGTCAACAATGACGCCCAGATTGTCATCAATTTTGATGCCAGGTTGTCTGATACTATCGCCTCAGGTACCAGCGTGACAAATACAGCGGTCGTCGCATACAACGGTAGTTCAATTGAACTGCCGGCGACGACGAATGTCGTTAGCCAAACGGAATCTTTTGTCTATCTGCCGATAATAGCGAAGTCGCTACCGCTAGTCACGGTCAATCAAATTGGCAGGCCGACTTCAGCTAATTCCTGGCGCGTTACCTGGTCAGTATCGGACCCCATAGGAACGACGGGATACGAAATCCAGGAAGACAACGATTCAAACTTCCCGAATCCTTCGTACTACGACACTGGTTCATCTCAGCTGTACCTGGACCGTCAACCGCCGGTAAGCAATATCAACGTGTATTTCTACCGGGTAAGGGCGGTTGGAGTGTACGGGGTTGGCGAGTGGTCAAAACCAAGAGCAGTTGTTGCAAATTATCGCGATGATTTTAACAATCCTGGGACTGGTTGGACCATGCGCCGAGAGGATACGGACCATATTGAAAATCAGACCAGGTACGAGAATGGCGAATTCGTCCATGAGATGGATAGCAGTTGGGATTACCTGCTTTCCGGACCGATGGCCTTCATTCCAACCCCGCCTTACCGGATAACTATGAGAGCCAGGCATGTTGAGCCCGGTAACCTCAACAGCTATGGAATAATCTTTGGTGGGGATTGGGATGCCCAGTCTGGTTGTCCTGCTCCTGATTTCTCTACCTGCTTCAACCAATATTATCGACTAAACATGATATGGTTCGGTGATGATCCCTCTTCACCACAATTAAGGGCGGTCCTAAAACGGATCGATTCACATGATCCGCGAAATAACCATGGACGCGGTGAGACCCTCATCAGTATGGATGTAGGTGTGAATCATCCGTCGTCAGGTTTTCAGGAGTGGTCAGTTGAGGTTTACCCGAATGGGACCATACGGTTGTTTGAAAATGGAACATTTTTCGCCGAGACGGTAGATACAAACTATATCGATCAACCCTATTTTGGCTCGTTCTCTTCAACCGATGAATATGCTGGATTAGAGGCTCACTTCGATTGGTTCGAGGTGACGGCTCTGCCCTAACACCATGCGCCGACTATGTCCCTGATCAGTTCAAATCGGTTGGGGGAAGTAAACGGGAAGTAGACAAGGCCCGTGGCAAGAGCAGGACTCTGCCATGGGCTTTTTTTTATTCAAGATTGATATTAGCCGGCGATCAAATGGCCTCCAATAGGCCTGAATTGTGCGCTGAAATGCCGCAGAACATCGGGAGCCCTCACTATCTCAACCCCCCGAATATCATTCCGCATTTTGTTGACGTAGCAAATAACCTCAGCCAAGTAGTCGACATGGCTTTGGGTGTATACGCGCCTGGGGAAAGCCAAGCGAACCAGTTCCATCGATGCCGGTTTTTCGCTGCCATCAGGCTGTCGACCAAACATCACCGATCCTATCTCGACAGAGCGAATCCCACCCTCCAGGTACAATACAAGCGAAAGAGCCCAGGCTGGGAATTCGCTCTGGGGGATATGGGGCAGCATACCCTTAGCATCGATATAGATGGCATGCCCTCCTGGTGGGTGCACAATGGGTACACCCTCATTGGTTAAAGCCTTACCCAGGTACTCAACAGATCGAATTCGGTATTCGAGGTAGTCTTCCTGTAAGGCTTCCCGAATTCCAATGGCAATAGCCTCTAAATCATAGCCCGCCAGGCCACCATATGTGGGAAAACCCTCGGTCATGATCAGCGTGTTCTTGCACCTTTGAGCTAGATCGTCGTCGTTCAAGGCGAGGAAACCGCCGATATTCGACATCCCGTCCTTTTTCGCACTCATGGTGCAGCCATCGACGTAGCTGAACATTTCCTGAGCTATTTCTAGGGGTGTATGGTCGCTGTAGCCTTCTTCCCGGAGTTTGATAAACCAGGAGTTCTCGGCAAAGCGGCAGGCGTCAAGAAATAGAGGCGTATCGTAACTCCGGCAGATCCTGCTAGCCTCACGAATATTAGCCATGCTCACTGGCTGACCCCCACCTGAATTATTGGTCACCGTTATCATGGACAAAGGAACCTGATTTTGCTTTTCTTTAAGCAAGCGCTCCAGCTTGTTTAGGTCGATGTTTCCCTTGAACTTATGATAAAGCTGGGGCTGGTTTCCCTCAGGTATGGGAATATCGAGCGCTGTTGCCTGCTGGTGTTCTACGTTTGCCCTGGTGGTATCGAAATGGGTATTGTTGGGGACAATATCTCCCGGTTTCAAGGCATTCCCGAACAGGATCCTTTCGGCAGCTCGGCCCTGATGGGTTGGGATGACGTATTTGAAATTGGTGATGTCTTGAACTGCCGTCTCGAATTCGTAAAATGAGCGTGCTCCGGCATATGATTCATCACCTCGCATCATGCCCGCCCATTGATGCGAAGACATGGCGCCGGTCCCCGAGTCAGTAAGCAGATCGATCAAAACATCCTCAGCTCGCAGCAGAAACATGTTGTAACCGGCAGCTTCGAGAGCGGCAACCCGTTCCTCTCGCGTAGTGTGCCGGATTGGTTCTACCGCTTTTATCCGAAAGGGTTCAATAATCGTTCGAAACTTCACCGTTTACCTCCGTCATGATGGTTAATGACATGCTACTCGTTTGCGGAACCTGCTTCTGCCTCGGTCTCTGGCTCGCGCAAGGTAATGCGTAAGAACCTCTCGGCATATGCGAATCCAACTTTCTTACCCGTTTCGGCGTTCCAATTCTTGATGGGTTCTTCAGGATCCCACTCACCCATTTGGCTCTTGTGTTGGCGAAGGGCTTTGATCTTCAGATCGATCGTATCTGTCGTCTCAATATAGTAATTCGGCTCTTGTAGGGGATTGCTGACATAAACGTAATTGACCTTATGAGGAGTCAATCCCTCAGCCTCTAAGTCAGGATAAAGCAGCCGCATTTCCGCCGCTGGAAATGTTGCGTCAAGAGCCGCCTGACCTGCCGCTCTGTGATCCGGGTGATTGATCCAATTCTCACTGGGGAAAAAATTAGTTGGATCACCACACACAACTACATTTGGTTTGATGGAGCGGATCAATCTCACCAGTTCTTTCCTAAGCTCTAGAGTTGGCTGCAGCAAACCATCTTGGTAACCAAGAAATATGCAATCCTTTGCCCCAACGACATCTGCCGCTGCGCGCTGTTCAGCTCGCCGCGTTTCAATCAATCGATCGGTAGTCATACCTTCATCATGACTACCGACATTCCCATCTGTTATGACGACGTAAAAGACTTCACTTCCTTTACTGACCCAGCGGGCGACAGTGCCAGCTACGGTAAACTCTATATCATCGGGATGGGCATAAATCAGCATTGCTCGCTTTGGTGTATAAGTGTCATTCATTTAGTTACGAAATCCTTCTCAATATATGCTGTTACTGGAATATGTGGATAGCTCGCAATTGGAAGATCAGACCTTGCAAATACGGCAGATAAATTCGACGAACTTCTGGCGGCTAGATAGAGACAGGCTCGGCCATTATAACCTAGTTTTAACGATATCGGGTTAGATACAATCGGCGGAGAAGCCTGTGGTTACAAAGCTATTTGATAATGACGCCGGAAATCAGAACGGTATTCAAGCCAATGAGATTGTACGCCTGGTAGTACGTCGAGCGCTGGATGATAAATCACCTTCCTGTGTTATACTCTACGATTGGCAAATACGATAAGCGCGTTGTTGTAGCGTCTATGAAAGACTGGTATCAGCTAGACGAAAGTGAGGTAGTGCAAAGCCTGCACACCGATACCTCCGAAGGTCTTAGCACAGGGGAAGCCAATCGCCGGCTCGTTGAGATTGGACTAAACGAACTGGTCGAAAGGGATATCAAAAGCCCCCTCAAGATTATCTGGGAGCAGCTCGCGGCTGTCATGGTCCTGATTCTGATTGTGGCCGCGATCGTATCCATGCTATTGCAGGAGTGGGATGACGCCGCTGTTATTATTGCCATCGTCATACTAAATGCCGTTCTTGGTTTTAGCCAGGATTACCGGGCGGAGAAGGCCATCGCAGCCCTGAAAAGGATGGCCGTGCCAACGGTGCGAGTTCGACGGGACGGGGAGATAAAGGAAATTCCTGCGACTGAACTCGTGCCCGGAGATGTCATGCTCCTCGAGGCAGGAAACAAAGTATCGGCCGATGGGCGATTATTTAATTGCGTCAACCTTCAAGCCCAAGAATCGGCTTTGACCGGTGAATCTGAAGCAGTCGAAAAATCCCTAACAGATGTGGCGACCTATGATCTGCCCGTTGGTGACAGGCGGAACATGGTATTCATGGGCACCACGATTACTTATGGGCGAGGTGCGGCAATCGTCACTGAAACCGGCATGGCTACTGAGCTGGGTAACATTGCCGAACTCCTGCAATCAGTGGAGCGGGAGCCGACCCCGCTTCAACGACGCCTAGACCGTTTGGGCAAGAATCTGGCCTGGGTAACATTAGCCATTATTGGAATTGTTTTTGTCCTCGGCCTCCTCAGAGGTGAGGATGTCAAACTGATGCTGCTGACGGGCATCAGCCTGGCTGTTGCCGCCATTCCCGAAGGGCTGCCAGCGGTGGTAACCATTACCCTTGCCCTGGGTTCTCGGCGAATGCTCCAGCGCCATGCACTGATTCGAAAGCTTCCCGCCGTCGAAACGTTGGGTTCAGTTACCGTCATCTGCTCGGACAAGACCGGTACCCTTACCGAAAATCGGATGACAGTCACCATCCTGGATGTCGTCGGCGAAAAGCGCGATATAGATACATTGCTCGACGAAGGCATGCCCATCCTGGATGCCGAATTTGATAGATCGGCCGAACCTCCACGAAAAAGTATTAGCCTGCTCCTGAGAGCCGCTGCGCTCTGCAACGATGCGCTGCTGCAGCCTGTTAAGGATGGAACCCGAGGACTCAGAGCAATAGGCGATCCAACCGAAAGCGCCTTGGTCGTCGCCGCTGCCCAACTCGGCGTCATGAAACCGGAGTTGGAGAAAAGACTTCCAAGGGTTGGCGAAATACCTTTCAGTTCAGAGCGAAAAAGGATGATGACCATCCATCAGGTGACCGCTGAGCCAGATCCCTCGCTCGCGCCATGGCATGAAGCGCCATTCGTTGCCTTTGTTAAGGGAGCACCTGATAGCTTGCTTGATATCACAGGGTCGGTCTGGAATGGACAAGAATATTTGCCCTTGGACGATGAGCTTAAAAGGAGAATCAGCAGCTCCTATGAGCAGTTGGCAGATACCGGTCAGCGGGTGCTCGGTCTGGCCTTTAAGCCCATTGACGATCTTCGAGGCGGTGATCACGATGAGGAGTTCGAGAGCGATCTGACATTCATCGGACTAATAGGCATGCTAGACCCACCTCGACCGGAGGTTAAAGAGGCCGTATCGACCAGCCGTTCGGCAGGTATCCGGTCGATCATGATCACAGGGGACCACCCCCTCACGGCTAAGCATATCGCCGACAAACTTGGCATCTCAACCAGTGGTCATATTCTCACCGGCGCCGACCTGTCGACAATGTCGAAGGAGGAACTTTCAGAAAGCGTGGCGGATGTATCGGTCTTCGCTCGCGTTTCTCCGGAGCATAAGTTGGATATCGTCAGAGTCCTTCAAGAAAGGGGTGAAGTTGTCGCCATGACGGGGGATGGAGTGAACGATGCCCCAGCCTTAAAAAAGGCTGATATCGGCGTGGCTATGGGAATCACTGGAACCGACGTGTCCAAGGAAGCCTCCGATATGGTCCTTTTAGATGATAATTTCGCCACTATCGTTTCGGCAATCGAAGAAGGGCGTGTAATCTATGATAACATCAGGAAGTTCATCAAATATATTCTTTCAAGCAATACTGGTGAAATCTGGGTGATGCTGGTTGCGCCTTTCTTAGGCATGCCATTGCCATTGCTGCCCCTTCAGATTCTGTGGATTAACCTGGTGACGGATGGATTGCCTGGGCTCGCGTTGGCAGTAGAGCCTGCTGAAAAAGGAACCATGAGTCGCCCGCCTTTCAAACCCGGCGAGAGTGTATTTAGCCAGGGTATCGCTATCCAGATTATTTGGATTGGGATTCTGATGGGCGCGGTATCTTTGGGTGTCGGATTAGCTGCCTACATTTCCCAGGGTCGAATTGCTGGAGGAACCTGGCAGACGATGATATTCACGACGCTCACGCTTGCTCAAATGGGCAACGCTCTGGCGACTCGTTCTAAGGATTACTCGTTATTTGCCATAGGGATCACTTCAAATCGGGCCATGCTTGGTGCTGTACTACTGACGTTTGCTCTACAGTTGGCGGTTATATATCTCCCATTTTTGCAGCAGCTGTTCAATACCGAACCATTATCAGCATTCGAACTCATCGTATGTATTGTTTTGAGCACCGTCGTTTTCTGGGCTACCGAGATCGAGAAATGGGTGCGGCGCAGGAGAAAGACCAGCGCTAAATTATCTGTAGCATAGAAATAGAATTAGTGCTGAATCCGGACATTATTTCGGCTTTAATTGGACTGTTTGATCATGTTGATTGATAGTCATTGTCATCTTGATTTTGAATCATTTGACGTAGACCGGGAACAAGTGATGCAAAGGGCGGGGGAAGCGGGCGTATCCCGTGTTGTTGTTCCGTCACTGGGCCTGGACAACTGCGGGACGGTCATAGGGCTGACTGGTGAGTTCCCTGGAGTGTTTGCGGCAGTCGGAATTCACCCCAATTATTCAATGGATTGGCAAGAAGAGTGGATTGAAGAGCTTCGGCAGCTAGCCCACAACGATAAAGTCGTCGCTATCGGAGAAATCGGACTGGACTATTACAGGGATTATTCATCAAAAGAGCTGCAGCTGCGTGCTTTGGAAGCTCAGCTTCAGTTAGCGGCTGAACTGGAGCTTCCTGTGGTTTTGCACAACCGGGAATCCGACGGCGATCTACTCGATACCTTGAAGAAATCAGGGAAATCGGGCCAGTATTCTCCAGGCGTATTTCACTCATTTTCAACCAGTTGGCAGACAGCGGTCGCTGCTCTGGATATGGGCTACTATCTAGGTTTTAGCGGTCCAGTTACCTA
>DASRZI010000263.1:0-22573 GCA_035686605.1 Candidatus Zixiibacteriota bacterium | reverse complement strand
TTCATGTCCAGCGTGCCTCGACCCCAGATAAGGCCATTGACGATGTTGGCTTCGAAAGGGGGTTGATCCCAAACTTGGCCATCGATCGTTACCACATCGACATGCCCATAGAGAAGCAACGGCGGAGCAATTCCTCTTCCCTTTATACGGCTGACCAGGTTCGCCCGTCCGGGCTGGCTTTCAAAGACACTCGACTCAATTCCATATCCCTCAAGCAAATCACGAACATAGGCGATGCAGGCCGCTTCATTTCCGGGGGGATTGGTCGTGTCGAACCGAATTAAACGCTGAAGTATTTCCAGAGGATCTATAAGCGGATCTGAAGCTGGTATTGGATTGGACATAAGGTGTGGTTGCTCGTTTTTTGCTATTGGATCAAGATAAGTGGTTTAACCAAGATGGTTGTTGTTGAACGATCTGGTTAGCACAGGCTGTTCGGTTGCGCATCAAGAGTCTGATTAGTGGGATAGAAAGCATCTCAAGACAGGCTATTTCATGTGTACGCGCATGGCGGATAAAAGTGAACGATCTGGTCTCGATTGAACGGCCGTTCACCGAAACAGACATTTGGTAGACTCCATCTTTTTTGGTTTGTCTGATCTCTGGCATTTCTTCTCCGACAGCTTTTTGATCCGAGCCGGTTTTTTTCGGCGCAAGTCGATCCTGCTGCAAAAGACGGCAACAAACGACGATCGATTTGTTTTCTGTTCCGGTCGCCAATTATAAGGGAAGGACGCCATCGGGCACATTACGATGTTCGTGTACAAACTCGCATACTTTCTACAGGCTAGCGCACACCAATCCCCCTAATATTTGATAGGAAGCTGGTCTTCAGACCGGCGAACGTGCTGACTCATAAATCTGAGCCAGTTACTTTGGTGACCTGATTAATATGGGAGGTGCGCCTTGAACCCAGTTCTATTTTACATTGGGCCAATACCCATTTTTTCCTACGGGGTGTTTGTTCTACTGGGCACCCTCGCCCTGTTCGCCATAGCTCTGGGCTTGGGCCGGCGGGAAGGTGTCCCTGGCAACTCGGCCTGGCGGCATCGCTGCTATATGTTCCTTCCCGTATGGTGACTTGCATGGTAATCGGTGGTTGAGTTGAAGCTGACTCCTTTCTCTTTTGTTTCACAACGGGGTACATGGTTATCTGGATGGCATTAGCCGCCTGGAGAAGCTACGCCCTGTATGAGCGAGACTGTATAAACAAAATGGGGTAGATCCAAGTGTGATAATTACAGGGATAATCTTGGCGAGAAACTTAGAGGAAGGCGAAGCCAGCTACGAAAGAAAGGGTCATCAGTAACAAGAGGCCGGGCAGGACCCGGAGAATCGTCTCCCGTGGAAGAATCGGTTTACCGGTCTTCAGAAAAGCAAGAAGTAAACCACCTACACCTATTAGCGCCCCACCTAGGCTGACCAGCAAGAAACCCGTTGGCGTCTTGTCCTGAAGAGTTAGAACTATGGGGAGGAGAAAGATCGTTAGTCCAGCTATCCCATGAATCACAGCCAAGACAATTACGGCAATTTTACCGGGAATAAAGAACCTGGTTAGCACGACAGCCGTGAAACCTATGAGGGTGAAGACCAGGTATAGGGCGCTGTAGTCAGGTAGAAACTGCGACACCAACCCCAGGGACAACGACAGTGGAATTATGGTCGAGACAATGACCACGAGAGGGCTATCCAGGATCTCCAGACCCAGAATCAGCAGCAGCAAGGCGGCAATCAGAATAACGCCGAAGGCAACTGTATAGCAGACAATGGAGAAGGTATCTAAACCCTCGATGCCCTTGACCACCTGATAAGCTGCAGATACCGCAGTGAGTAATAAAAGCAGCCGGTCAAGGGTGGAGATTCGCCCCAACTATAAGACCCCCAAAACGACGACCAACATTGCGCCAAGCATGTAAAAGGAGGCGTATTTGAATAGGCCGAAATTCAATCGATCCGAGGGTCGGACCAATGTTCCCAAGGCCATCAGCAAAAGACCGGCGGATAGGACCCCCAACAGACGGAGATAACCGCTTTCCATCCCGATTCCGACGGTAGCCACTACCATGCAGACACCTGCTAAGATACTCGAGAGTGAGATGACCTTGCGTGTTGTCCTGAATCCGTAGGTTGATGGAAAGGTCGGCAGCCCAGCTCGTTGATAGTCATCGAAATAGCGCATACTGTATGTGAGGATATGGGTTGGTATCCAAAATAGAACGGCCATGGCCAAGACGATGCCAATCCAGTCTACAGCTCCCAATCCCAGCGCCCTACCGGCTAAGACCGGCATGCCACCTGCAACCCCGCCGAAAACGATGGACCAGGCGGTGCGTCGTTTCAACCAGATTGTATAGATGACGACGTCGAAGAAAAGGCCGGCCAGAACGATTGTCCCGAACAGGGGATCCAGAGCCACAGCCCAAAGGACGCCGATAAAGGCGATAACTAGACCGACAACCAGCGCTTCATTTGCCTTAATCTTGCCTGAAGGTAGTGGCCGGCGGCAGGCCCGGTCCATCTTGGCGTCAATATCGCGGTCATACCACATATTGATAATGGTGCTGCCGCCAATGGCCAGGAACAAGCTGCCCATGAGCCCAATAAGGGTCGGCCAGCTCAACACAGGACACCTGGCGCTAATATATCCGGCCAATCCAGTGGCCAAAAGCAGGCCGGTCTGAAGGCCTTTTACCAGCGACCAGTATAGGCGTAACTTTACTCGCATCGTCTGCGTTCTTTCACGAGCCATTTAAACTGTGCTTATCATTAAATAATCGGTCGTCAACATTGAAATTTATTTATGCGTCTCTTGCGCAGCGGAAGCCAATATTCGGTCCAAAGTGTTCCGGTCCAGCGCTATTTCGGGTCCAGACCCGCAGATTATAAGCATAATTATCTTTCGCACCGCCTCGCAAATAACGGTAGTGTTGATCCTCGTAATCATCGCTCGTCCACTGCCATACGTTGCCGGCCATATCATAAAGGCCGTACGGGCTGGGGGAGTCAAGAGTTTCATACCCATCATATGTCTGGCCATTATAAAAGCCGACGGGTGTGGTGTCACCCAAGCTGCCTGCTATCTTCTCGAAGATATCATGGCTGCTGTAATAGTTGGCATTATTGCGTTCGATACCATCGCCCCATGGGTAGGGTCTGTTATCTGTGCCACGAGCTGCCTTCTCCCATTCATTCTCGGTCGGAAGCCTCTGGTCATAATAGTCGCAAAAGGCTTTGGCCCCGAACCATGTCACCTGCGTCATGGGGTGGTTTTCGTAGCCGGCTTGAGCTTCAAACTCTTGACCATTGAAATCAAGCCTTAGACCTTCCTGATCCACAGACAAATGGTGATAGTCCCCGGCCGTTATTTCCTCTTCATGCCGGTAGGCATTGAACTCATCGCCAGGATAATAACCGACTATCTCATTATCCTCGCGTTTGACTGAACCATCAGCCAAAGCATCGTTCAGGTAGCTGGCATATTGCTCATTCGTAACATTCGTGACCATGATCTCGTAGTCTTGCGCAACAGCTGTCTCATGATCATGCTGGCCTTTCAGAAAATCACCTGCCGGAACACTGGCCCAACTCTCTGGATCGATACCCGTATCGATGAATGGCGGCGGTTCGCCACCACCTTCATCAGAGCTACAGCCTATTACCAGCAGTGAGACAACACAAAGGAAAATCAACATTCGCTTCATGACGATACCTCTTGCGACAACCCGGCTTCAGTCTCGACAGTCTGATCCAAGCCCAGCTCAGCGACATCTTCTCGCCAGCGACCATCCTTTCTGAGGAAATCATACAGCTGCCAAATCAAGAAAAGGGCCAATATCACCAGGAGCAAGGCAAGCCCGATATCCACCATCAGCATCGTCCAGTTGACCAACGGCTGCTGAGCCGACTCATCAACAAAAAGCCGCTTCATCGAGAATATGGTCGTAGCAGCGAAAGCAACATTCGATGCGACGATGATCAACCACCCATACCACTTACGAGCTCTACCCTTTAAGCCAACCATATCGCCGTAATACAGAAGGATGATGGTTGCCACCAATGCCGAGAGGATATGCCAGTGGCCGGTCAGAGTGACTCGCTCATCTCGCCAGGGCCATACTCGAAAGATCTCATCCAATTTGGCGGCCATAAAGATGCCGACGAAGCTAACGGTGAAATTCATAAACACCATCTGCCAGCCAATGCCGAACTTCAACGGATCTCGCAGCAAGGCCCGGATCTTTTGACCAACCCCCCTCTTATTATCACCCCTTTCCTGCAATCCAGTCTGGATCAGCATGTCCCAGGAATAGATCACAAACATGAGGGCGGCCAACATGACCAACACTGAACCAACGTAGATTATGGTATGGGCCCAGGCGAACAGTACGACCGACCATGCTCCCAGGGAGATAACGATAGTGCCGATAATCATCAGTGGCATGGCTATCTTGTGAAGCTTTCCCTTAAAACCTAGCCACTTTCCGACAATCAAGGTGACGGCGACGGCGACCAAGGTAAGCATGATGTGCAGGTGGCCGATGATAGATTTTTGTAAAAGGGTCTTGGCAGGTTCGCGGACGATGTCTTCGGCCAGGAATGTTTCAAATCCACTGCCCAGGTAGGACCCAGCCACAGCGCCGAAGAGGGATGAGCCCAAGGTGGCCACTGCCATGGTGAAGAAGGCAACTCGCTCGAGGTCGACACCCTTCTTTGTGTGTGAGTAAGCAGGATTGGTGACGTAGTATTCTTTCTTCCAAGGCCAAAGGGCAGCCGCCAACATGATGCCAGCGAGGAACATGAGAGACTGGCCAAATAGAAACAGACCATGAAAGACGGGATTGTGTCCGAAGTAACCGAACCATAGTCCAAAAATCATCGTCACCATGTATCCGGCTGTTACGACGGCATTGATCGTGCTGTGCTGGTTCTCCTTCATCTTTACCAGATTGGTGATGAAGTACACTTCAAGAGCGACCACGGCCATGGCGATGGAGTGGTAGAGCATAATGATGCGGCCCTCGCGCTCCGCCTCGATAATGCTCATCCCTGTGATCCGGATGACAACTTCCTTTATGCCGAATTCTTCCATTGGCCCAGAAATCAAGCCAAAGAACGCCGTTGACAAGGCTATCATGCAGATGGCAACCAAGACCAGGCCTTTCGTGGAACGGAACAGGTAATTAAATCTTAACGATATGGCTTCCATTGCGGATTGCTCCGTATCTGAACGCATCCCGAATCGACGGATAAAAGTGTTTTAGTCGGCACTCTTTATAGAGTATGCCGCCAAAAACATGCAGAATCGGTGTAGCGCACACCTCCCACCTCACCATCATTCTCTACTATTATCACCCTTAGATCAATGACCATCGTCATGTCGCAAGCAGGAATTGACCGTCACCTTCAAGGTGACGGTCAATTCCTGGAACTTGACGGTCAATTGTTGGAACTTGACCGCCGTCAATTACTTGAACAACTGTTTGTGATAATATGCACAATAAGAGAGGGGCTGCTCTAAATAGTCTGGCCTGTCTGTAAAAAGGCATGAAGGCACTGGAGGCATATATGTCGAAGAGATCGAGATCCCCTACTGTTTCTAGATTCACCGCAGCTGTTGGAATCATGCTCGCACTGGCACTGCTTCTAAGTGCCTGTGCGGATAGTGAGCCGACAGAAGTCACCAGAGTGGTTGAGGTTCCTGGAGCCCAGGTCGAAGTGACCCGAATTGTCGAGACCGAGACCGAGGTCGAGGTTCCAGGAGCAGAGGTCGAAGTGACTCGCATCGTGGAAGTTATGGTCGAACCTGAAGCACCGGCTGTGGAAATCCCCGAACAAGGGGCCATTCTAACAGCCTGGGAAGGTAGCGCCATGGCCAATACCTACGATGTAGGCAAAGGTCCGAACACCTATTGCTCTCGCTGTCACTCGCCCCAAAACTGGGATCCGGAATCAAAGCCTGGCCCACCCCCCACTTGCATAACCTGCAAGTTCCCGACAGACGAAGCGGTCCGTGAAACCCCATTCATGGATTTTGTGGCCGAGGAGGATTGGGTTGGTATTAACTGCGAGAACTGCCACATCATGCAAGGTGACCAGTCGACCGGGCAGTTAGCCTGGCTCAACACCAGGACCGGAGAGCAGGAACCAATAAACACGCCTAATGAACTGTGCGAAAAGTGCCACACAGATTCTGCGGTGTCGTGGACTGGTGGTACCGGCGTCGCACATCAGATCCTCCTGGATGGACCTGCCCACAAAAACTGGGCTGGCATGCTGGACGATACTCGAAGGCCGGAATATTGCTCAGATTGCCATGATCCTCATACCCAAGAGCCTATGGGCTGCGCTGATTGCCATCCATCTGTCCTTACTTCGGATGATCACATCATGGGCAATAATGCGGCCCACGGAAACGTGAGCTGCATAGCTTGCCATGACTCCAGCGGAGCAGACGTTGGACCGCATCCTTCTGAGGAAATGGGCGGCACGTGGACGACGGTTCTAAGCAGCATTGACCGCAGTGGTGAACTGGCGCTGGCTCCAATCATCTCCCACAGTGTGCAGTGGGCAGTTGCCTGTGATCGTTGCCATTCTGCGGAGAACGCATATGAGCTCATCGAGCTAACGGCCACTGGGGAAATTCCCTCGGACGAACCTCCCGCTGGTGGTCCTCCGGGCGGAGGTTAACGAGATCACAATAATATAGGATTCCTTCTCCCGTATGGTCAGGGTACGAGATAAGGAATATACAGGTTGCTATAGGGTGAGCATTAATCTCACCCTATAGCAATGTTCTCTAAACTCTTTGAGGGTTGGTAAGTTGCGATGGCATCCTCTTCTGAGGTTGGCGATATTCTGCGATAGATCGACCAGGTCTGAGGGAAGCATGAAGTCCAAACCGGAAGGATCAGTTATTAGAGTACTCAGTACTCTGAGAGGCGATAGTTTTTCCTGCGTCGTTGCGATTGTGCTGTGTCTGTTACTCATGGTTGGTTGCCAGGCAGGAGATGACCAGCCAGCGGCAACAGAGTCTCAAGCATCGTCAACCGATGTTGAAGAAAAAGAAAGCTCAGACGCCGTCGCCGCTGAAACCGGTGGTGGCACCGCCGCCGACACCGTTGGTGATTCCCAAAGTGACGGGTCTGAAACGCAAGCTGCGATTCCCCAGGTAGTGCGTCTTTCCCCTGAGGAGGGTTGGGCGGCAAGCGCCCATTCTAATAGTTATGTCATTGATACCAACGGTCGAAATGACTCGTGCGCCCGCTGCCATTCCGCGGCCGAGTGGCTGCCGGGTCCGGATGATATTCCCGAGTCCTGCCTTACCTGCAAGTTTGATGTCGATGTTCCGCCACCCTTAATCTCAGAAAAAGATTGGGGTCATATTAGCTGCAAAGTATGTCACCGGATGGATGGAGACGAGGCCGAGCCAGAATTTACCTGGCTGGATATCGCCGTCATAGAGGAATACGTCGATCTGGAATCGACCACCGAATTATGCCGGAAATGTCACGAGTTGGCGGAGATGTCAGACCACAAACCCGTGATTGAACTATCCGAAGAGCACGCGGAATTGACATGCACCCAGTGTCATGATGCCCACGCGACGAAAATGATCACCTGCGCGACTTCCAATTGTCATGAGGAGGTCCTGACCAGTACTGAACCGGTGGCTGGTCATGACGTTGATCATAGCTCCGTTTCTTGTTGGGCATGCCATGACGCGGCTGGTCTGGAGGTCGGTCCAGAAGAAGAGAGTCAGTTGTGGGTGACACATATTGCGGTTCCGGTGGATGGCGAAGAGATTCTCCTTCCCCATTCCTCCCACGCCTTCCAGTCCCAGGTGACCTGCGAACGCTGCCATTTTAGCGCCAATCCCTGGGGATTATCTGAGGAGGTCGCTGGCGAATAATCAAGTGAAGCCAATCAGCATTGGCAGGCAGCAGTGGTTTTGCTGCTGAAAACAATTTCCATAGGAGAAATCTATGAGCAAGAAAACCGGACGAGTTCTACGCACAATTGCCATCGTCTTTATAGGCCTCACGGCTGCGATGAATCTCCTTGGGGGAATTGGCACCACATGCGCAGCTTTCGGTTTTACCCGAGAATACCGGATAGCCTTCGCCGATCTACATGAGTACAAATGGCTTTACCAGTTCCTTGTAGTTGCCACGATTCTCATTGGAATCATCGGGGCCTGGGTCACCTACGCCCTGGCTAAAGGCAAGCAAAAGGCATTTCGCAACGCCATGATCATTTTGGTGGTTGGTACTATCCTAGGTGGCGTGCAGTTTGCTGCGTCAATGGTCCTTCGTGGTGAGGCTACTCCAGCCAATGTGAAGTTCCTGGCCAACGCCGCTACCCTAATTTACTTCCTGGTTCTGAGGATACCGAGTATTTGGAAATCGCTTGACTTTTCGGAACCGGAGGAACGGATCGATGGAGCTACGGCTGGCGGTATGGCCGCCATCGTGGCAGGACTGCTTGTGCTGACCGTGCCGACCTGGGCCGCGTCTTCTCATACATATGAGGGAACCAACTGGGTGCTTGTGTTAAAGCAACCGCTTGAGTTCAGTGGTCTGCTATTTCTTATAGGTGGCATTGGGGTATTGGCTTGGGTTAGCGCTCATGTTCTGAGAGATGAATTGTCCAGAGCAAGCGCAAAAAGAGCGACCCAGTCAATTCCAAAAGATTTTTAAATCTAGAAACATCCGATTGGGCCGTATCTTCTGGCAAAGCAGAACGGTCTAATCGCCAGAATTTTTTTAAGCGCGATCCGCCCTGGAACGCTTATCGGAGCCCCATCCAAAGCCGGATGGGGCTCTATCTATTTCTGTTTACTGCGAACGTAGTAGAAGGAAATGCTCCCCGAGCTAGACGGAAAATGACAACAGCAAGTTTTGCTCTAAATGGATCGAGGTGAGGCTTAATTGTCGGAGTAGAACTCCATGGCCGATTCAGGAGAGAGGAGGGCGATTTCGGCCAGACGAGTGGGTTTTCTGACTCGTATCTCAGCACGAGTGCAATCGATGACATTGGCTTCGCGAAGCCTCTTTAATGCCCTGCTGAAGACCTCTGGACCGGTGGCAGCCATCGCGGCAAGTTCCTGGTTGGAGTGATCACGCCTGTCTATAGGCAGACTACCGTGTTTTGACAGGTCCAAAATCACCTTCGCTGTACGAGCGCAAACAGGCCGGCTGAGAAGATCTTCGTACTGGATTAAAATGGCCCTGAAGCGGCTGGCAAGAACACGTAATAGGCCGGTGCCGACTTCCGGATAGTTTTTAGCCAATGAAATGAAGGCTTCGTGGCTTAGCCGCCAGGATGCGCACTTCTCGACTGCCATTGCGGATAGCGGGTTCGGCCCTCCATCGAGAACGGCGACTTCGTTGAACATGATGATCGGCTTGATGACCGCGATGATGGTCTCTTGTCCCTGTAAGCCTAATTTACAGAGATTTACACAGCCTTTGAAAAGGACGAAAAGACCGGCACAGTCGCTCCCTTCTTCGAAAATCATGGAATCCGCTGGGTAGAAATGGACCTGTCCAGCGGACACGATCCTGGTCCGATCCACTTCGGACAAATGGCTGAAGTGCGAAACACCGCCCAGTCGGGTTATCAGGCTTGGAAGGTCTAGCATAGCAGCGGGAGTGATTGGCCTTGGCATATCCTGAACCCCTGGTCTCGTACAGTGAAAGCGATTGTGAAAGGTGTAACAAATGCCCACTGAATTGTACTGGATTTGATTAATACCAGTCAAGGAGATGAGTGATCACTTGCCGAATTTACAGCTGACTACTGAGGAGCTGCGCCCCCTGATGGCGACCGGATGGCTGCGATAATCGGGCAGCACGCATGGGGCAGCACGCAGCGGGCGTGAAAAGGGAATGAGACCTAAAGAGTCGCGATGTTGGCTATATCGCTACAGAAACAAGGGTTTCATTGAAAGCCGTTCGCTGGCCTCTGCCATCTCCGCTTCAGTGGGGGAGGCTGTCGCCCGGCTGGCAGCGAGGAGGACTTTTGGAAGAAGTTTGACATCGGATGCGCTTATCAGGAACAGTCCTGGACGGCTGAGCACCCAGCTTACAGCCCGGTCGATGTCTTCTTGATCGGTCAGGGGTTCGTACCAGGTCGCCGCACTTTTCTGTTCGTCCCTCCAAGGGGCCTTGACAAGGGATTTGATCGTCTGCACAGCCACGCTGCGTTCGGAACAGAGCTGAATGAGGGCTTCGAAATCGGCCGCGTACTTTGGGTTGTGCATCATCATATAGTTGTAGGGGAGGAGCACGGAGTCAAAGGCGAAACGATCAAGGCTGCGCAAGTGCATTTCGGCTATCGCTACGTCGTGCCCAGTAACACCCAGATGGCGGACCAAGCCCTGTTCTCGCGCTTCTACCATCGCCTCTATTGCTCCACCCGGTCCGAAGGCTATCTCCCATTCTTGCGGGTCGACGAGATAATGCATCTGCCAATGATCGACCGAATCGACCTGCATGCGTTCGAAAGATTGGTTGAGCTCTTTCCAGGCTCCTTCGCGGGTTCGTTCCAAAGTCTTGGTAGCCAAAAAGAAATCACTTCGATGGGCTGGCATCCAGGGACCCAGGCGTACTTCCGCATCCCCGTAGCTGGGCGCGGTGTCGATATGGTTTATGCCGTAATCGAGCAGCTGCTGCAGCGCCTGGTCTGCTTCATCTTGAGTAACCCGACCGAGAGCGGCTGCGCCGAATATGACGCGCGTGCTGTTATGACCGGTATTGCCAAAAGGTTTCTTTTCAATCATCTTCATTTGCTCCTTAAAAGGTTGAAATCCACTGGAGAACAAAGTTCTCAATTCGAATGATACCTGATATTGACCAATCCCGGTGCCCGCTCCGTCGTTAAGGTGACACGGTCATGAATTTGCCCGGGTTTAAGAGGGAAAAGCCAGCAACCGAAAATCCAATTTACTCCATGGTAATCGTGTATTGAACGATCTCCGTACCGCTCGATCAGCTAGCAGTTTCACCCTGTATCGCTGCCAAAAACACAACCAATCAGGATCATAGATCGGGAACAAACTATTGACAAAGCGAGAGGGCTTTGTTAAGATATTCACAAGCTTGGGAGCGCTCCCAAGCCGGGAAGAGGAGAAGTCGAAGTTTTAAATAATGCTCCTCGGTAAATTCCCGCAGTTTCAAGCTAGAATGTTCGCGTTTTTGCCATGAATGGGAGCGCTCTCGAAGAGAATGATCTCGAAGAGAAGGATCTCGAAGAGATACCTCTCGGAGTGAACGCTCTCGGAAAATATGGTTTACGAATCGACAAGATGACCAGGATTACCCTCGAACAAGTCGCAAAGATGTCCGGTGTATCTCGATCCACGGTTTCGCGTGTCGTAAACCAGCATCAAAGTGTACGTCCTGAAGTACGCCAGCGTGTCTGGGAAGTTATTGAGGATACCGGCTACCAACCCAATATGGCAGCCCGGACGCTCGCATCCAACCGCTCGGGTGTAATTGCCTTAGTCATCCCCCGAGTTGTCGCCTCTCTCTTTGCCGATCCCTATTTCCCCTTTCTTATCCAAGGCATCAGCCAAGGCTGCAACGCCAACAACTTGACCTTGTCCCTCTTCCTGTTCCACTCAGAGGACGAGGAACAAATGATCCATCGCCGGGTCCTTCGAACCGGACTAATTGACGGGGTAATCGTGGCATCGTCCCTCGTTGACGATCCGCTTATCCCTAAGCTAATCGAGCAGGGCGCTCCGGTCGTGGTGATTGGCCGACCTGACAAAAACTCGGTGGCGAGCTATGTAGATGCAGCCAACATCGGCGGTGCGAAATCGGCCGTAAGCCATTTGCTTCGGCTAGGATACAAGCGGGTAAGCACTATCACTGGACGTCTTGACATGTCCCCAGGCGTGGATCGCTTGCAAGGATATCTCGATGCTCTCAAGCTATGGGGAATTTCCGAGCGGAGCGAGCTCATCGTCGAAGGTGACTTCTCGGAAGCAGGCGGTTATTCGGCAATGCACCTTCTGCTCCGTTCTAAACCAGATGCGGTCTTTATCGCTTCCGATACGATGGCCCTCGGAGCGCTGAGAGCTATCGAGGAGGTTGGTCTTCGCGTTCCAAACGATATCGCCATTGTAGGATTTGATGATCTGCCGCCATCCAGACGAACACGACCTCCTCTGACCGTGGTTCGCCAACCGGTACAGCTTACGGGCCAGATTGCTGTAGACACGCTGGTAGATATTCTCGAACACGGCGACTCGCCACCAAGGCGAATCGTACTGGATACGCAGCTCATTATCCGAGATTCCTGTGGCGCCAAGCAGAAAATGGGGCGTTAGGCTAAATGTTAAGAAGATCGTTTTGCGAACTCTCGTTTACGACTAAGAAAAACCGTTCCCAGATCCCAATACGCCACGGACTTGACATTGTTGTGAATATATGCACAATAATAGTAGGCTCCGGTAACGTTACCGGTAACGTTACCAAATAGGCGAAGAATGCCAGATATGAAGAACTCTGTCACCATCATCGATGTAGCCAAAGCAGCCGGGGTTTCCGTCTCCACGGTCTCTAGAGTGTTAAATAATAAAGATGATGTCTCTGACGCGACGTTCAGGCATGTTAGCTCAGTCATCGACGAATTAGCCTACTCCTCAAGTCTCGCGGCAAAGAGTATGAGGAGCCGAATGACAAATGTGATCGGGCTGATCATGCCCGACGTCGAGGACCCATTCTCGATCCTGGTGATGAAAGGAGTTAACCGGGCCATCGTGGAGCTTGATTACGATCTGCTCATCTACACCAACGGCGAGATCGGAAGGAGCGCCTCGACTGTAACCGAACAGCAGTACATTTCATTATTGAACAGCAGCGTCACCGACGGCGTCATCGTCGTCACCCCAGTGGCTCCTGCCTATTCTTCGTCATCGCCGGTTGTCACGGTCGATCCTAATATCGACAATCCCAACGGTCCAACGGTTGCCTCAACGAACTTCAAAGGAGCTGTTGAGGCGACCGAACATCTTATTGCCTCAGGCCACAAACGAATTGGGTACATCAGTGGCCGAGTTGAATTGCTGTGCACCCACCAAAGACTGGAAGGATATCAAGCCGCATTGACTGGCGCCGGCATTTGTATTGATCCGCAACTGATCACACCTGGAGATTTCACGACGGCAACGGGAAGGATTCGGGCCCGCCAGTTGTTATCCATGGATGATCCCCCGACAGCCATTTTTGCCTCCAATGACCAGACAGCTATTGGGGTTTATGAGGAGGCAATACAGCTTGGCATTTCAATACCCGAGAATTTGTCTGTTATCGGGTTCGACAATATACCAGAGTCGTCATTCTATGACCTGACGACCGTTGACCAATTCGTAGATCGAATGGGCTATATCGGCGCCCGGATGCTGCATGACTTAATACATGGCAGGCCACTGGCCGCCGAGCGAGAGATCATCGATACACAGCTAATCGTTCGTAATTCAGCCCAGCCAATTTAGGGCATATTACAGTCGGACATATAAACAGATCGCAATTGAAGGAGGTGGTTATTCACCGAAGAAGAGGTTGAAGGATGTGTAGATCTTTACCTTACACGAACATGAAGGATTGAAGATCGGCACCAAGAGGTTGCGGTATCAGTTTCCGCATAGTTGATGGTTAAATATCGTTAGCATATAGGTATAGGAGAAGAATAATGTACAGGAAATTAGCGCTGTTTCTGAGTATGATGTTGATTTTTAGCCTGCTGCTGGTCGCATGCGGCGGGGACGAGACCGAAGAGCCAGCTGAGGAGCAGGCCGTCGAACAACCGGCTGATGAACCGGCTGATGAACCGGCTGAAGAACCAGCTGAAGAACCAGCTGAAGAAATGATGGAACCTGTCACTTTGGATTTCTGGTCTTTCACCAATGAGCTAAATACCATGGCCATTGCCTTCCAGGAACTGCATCCCAATGTGGACGTTAACTACACCATGATCCCCATGACCAATGGCGAATACCAGACAAAGCTATTGGCCTCCCTTGGGACTGACGAAGCTCCCGATGTCATAGCACTGGAAGCTGCTTTCGTAAAAGAGTATGTGGAAAGCGATTTCCTGGCCGATGTGGGTGAACTGATGGCCGATGCAGAAGCTGCCGGAACCTACCAGTTTGTTATCGACGTTGGTACCGACAATGGCGTGACCAAAGCATATGCTTTCCAGGCCACTCCGGGCGCTCTCTTCTATCGTCGAAGCCTGGCCAAGGAATACTTCGGCACCGATGACCCTGTGGAAATTCAGGCACTGTTGGGTGATTTCGACAAATTCGCAGCCGCAGCCGCGGTTGTTAAGGAAAAATCAGACGGAAACACCTACATGGTTGCTTCCCCTGGTGACTTCGGAGCCCTGTTCTATGCTAATCGCGAACAGCCTTGGATCGTCGACGGCGAATTGGTTCTGGATCCGATGGTTGAGGAATTCGTAAGTATTGCCAAGACTTTCCGTGACGAGGGCTTCGAAGCCCAAGCGACCCAATGGCAAGAGGGTTGGTTTGCCGGCATGAACGATACCCTGGCTGATGCCGAAGGCAATGCCAAGCAGATCTTCTCTTACTTCTTGCCCACCTGGGGTCTTCCCTATGTCTTGGCGCCAAACGCTGTCGCTTCCGACGGCACCGCTGATACTTCTGGCGACTGGGGCGTAGTTGAAGGACCTCTGCCCTACCAGTGGGGTGGCACCTGGATTGGCGCTCTGAAAGATAGCCCCAACCTGGAATTGGCAAAAGAGTTTGTTCGGTTCTCCACATTAGACACCGAGCATCTCAAGAAATGGGCGACCGGTGTATACACCAATGAGTACCTAAAAGCGATCGATCCTGACGTACCTGAAGATCAACAACAGGCTCCAGGAGACTTCGTCTCCAGCCAGGTTGTCGTCAACGAGATCATCTCGCTTTTCGATGACTCAGAGTTAAGCGCCTTCCTGGGCGGCCAAAACTCGTACGGTGGATTCGCCGCTGCGGCCCCAGCAGTCAACGCCCGGTTGATGACTGGTGCTGATGACGCCATCCAACGGGCGCTCAATGACCCGCTGAATGCTTACCTTAATGGCGAGATCACGATTGAAGAAATGTGGGCCCAATGGAAAGACGGCGTTCGCATTGAATTCCCCGATCTGATCGTCAACTAGTAACAACTATGTAGATTTCAAAAGTGGGTCAGTGTATAGTATATGCACTGACCCACTTTTTATCCGTCGCATGTGTAGAAGGGGAATAGCATGGGTGTTTTGAAATTCAAAAGAGACCACTATGGATACCTCTTTATCGCGCCTTTTGTCATCGCTTTCCTAATATTCGGCCTCTATCCCGTTTACAACACCTTCTACCTTAGCTTTACCGATACGACCTTAATGAGCAGCGAGGCAACTTGGGTTGGGCTGCAGAATTTTGAACGTCTGTTTGCCGATGACGTCTTCACCACCGCTGTTTTAAACACCTGGAAGATCTGGATATTGAATTTTATTCCCCAGATTGGAATTGCTTTGCTCTTATCTATTTGGTTCACCAATACCAGGTTGAAATTGCGTGGAGTGGGGGCATGGCGCGCCTTGTACTTCTTGCCGAACTTGCTCATGCCAGCCGCGATAGCCGCCTTGTTTTTTAGCCTTTTTTCCTTCTATGGTCCGGTCAATCAATTTATGGTTAGGTCTGGTTTCCTTCCTGAGGCGAAGCATTATTTACAAGATCCAACCATAACGCGCGGGCTTGTTGTTTTCATCCAATGGTGGATGTGGTTCGGACAGACTGTGATTATCATCATGGCTGGTATGACAGCGATATCCATTTCTCTATACGAGTCGGCCATGGTTGACGGCGCTAATGCCTGGCAGATGTTTACCCGGATTACCCTGCCCCTATTAAAACCCATCCTTATATTTATCTTTATCACCTCGTTGGTCGGGGGTATGCAGATGTTTGACATACCCTATCTATTAACCGATGGAAGGGGGTCTCCTGGCGGCTCGATCATGACCAACAACATACTCATGTATTTGAAGTTTAGCAGTACAAGAGGCCATATCGGTGCTGCGGCCACTGTTGGTGTCGTGGTCTTCATCATGACCACTATAGTCGCCCTGGGCATCTACTTCGTCTTGAGGGATAGAAACAAGTAGCTTAATACTGGAAGAAAATCGCTTACAAATAGGGTTGGAATTATGACAAAGAATTACAACTTCAATACCAAAGCAATTCGGGTGCTGATATACATTTTTCTTGGAATATTATTGCTCGTTACTATTCTTCCAATCTGGCTGCTGTTGGTCAATGCAACCCGCTCAACATCTGAAATCCAACAGGGTGTTGGTTTTTTACCCAGCACGCATATTGTCGAAAACTATGAAATCCTGACCGGCAGAGGCCTTGACCTGGTAAGAGGCTTTCTTAACAGCCTTTTTATAGCTGTTTCTGTCACGGTGTTAACGGTTTACTTCGCCTTTTTAGCCTCCTACGGCATCGTCGTCTACAATTTCAGGGGGAAAAAGCTGTTCGCAGGTTTTGTCGTTGTCTTGGTTCTGATCCCATTGCAGCTATCCATCATTGGCTTCTTTCAATATATGTCCCGCCTGGGGCTTACCGATAATTATGCAGCCCTGATATTACCGTCCATTGCCTCTGCATTTGCCGTATTCTTTGGCATTCAATATTTTCAGTCGGTCGTCATCCAAGATCTCATCGACGCCGGAAGAGTTGATGGTGCCAGTGAAATCGGCATTTTTCATCGAATTATGATGCCCCTGGCCATGCCCGGAGCAGTTACCTTGGGAATCTTCGCCTTCATCGCATCCTGGAACAACTTCTTTAACCCATTCATATTGCTTTCATCGATCGAGAAGTATACATTGCCTATGTTGGTGCAGACGCTGCGAGGCGATGTTTACCGGACAGAATACGGGGCCATCTACTTGGGACTCGCCATCACCATCGTGCCGGTTATCCTCATCTATATCTTTCTTTCTCGATACATTATCAACGGTATCGCTATGGGCTCGGTGAAGGAATAAGACCTCGCATATCTTAATAGTTGGGTAATAGCGCCATGCAACTCCTCCGGTCTTTTGCTCAGCTACCCATAGTATTTTCCATTGTTAGCCCGCATTTCCTGGCTTTCCATTTTCGGTTTTCCTCGCCGCACTTCACACGGCTTAGGACGGACGATAGGTCATGACATCATCTGCTTTTCCAAAGGATTTTGTTTGGGGCGTCGCTACCTCGTCCATTCAAATAGAGGGCGGTCGGGAAGGGAAAGGGGAGTCAATCTGGGACCGTTTTGCACATACTCCCGGGAAAATTGAAGACGGGAGCGCTGGCGACAAGGCATGCAACCACTTCTACAGCTGGCCGGAGATGTCGGCCTCATGCGTTCGATGGGCATGAACGCCTTCCACTTCTCAGAGTCTTGCCCGGGGGAAAGGGCATTGTGAGTCTGGCCGGTATCCCTCTGAAAGGTTACTTTGCCTGGTCCTTCGTGGACGAGTCAGAGTGGACTTGTGGTTACAGCAAGCGCTTTGGCCAGGTATACATTGACTTTGAAAACCAGCAGCGAATACCAAAAGATAGCGCCTATTGGTACCGGAATGTCATCGAATCCGGGGTAGTAGTCGACCGACGGAAGAAAAGAGGTTGTCAGGCAATCCGTGAATAGCATTGAACGTAAAATCACTGAAAAATATGTAGAAGGTTTACTGTCCGAGATGACTCTCGAAGAGAAGATCTCTCAAACGCTCTTTGAAGCCCCTGCCATCGAGCGATTAGGCATCGCCTCATACAACTGGTGGAATGAGTGCCTGCACGGACTCGGCCGGGCCGGGGTGGCAACGGTATTTCCCCAATCTATCGGTTTAGCCGCCACCTGGAATCCCGAGCTCCTCAACAAAGTCGCGCTGGCAATATCTGATGAAGCCCGGGCTAAACATCATGAGGCCAAGCGCCATGAGATGCGAGGCATTTACGCGGGATTGACGTTTTGGTCACCAACAATCAACATCTTCCGTGACCCCAGGTGGGGTAGAGGACAGGAGACCTACGGCGAAGATCCGTACCTGACAGCAGCCATGGCTGTCGCCTTTGTCAAGGGTCTACAGGGAGATGATCCACTCCTATACAAGGTGATTGCCACTGCCAAGCACTATGCTGTCCATGGCGGTCCCGAATCCTCAAGGCACTATTTTGATGCGCAGGTGGAGGAATGGGAATTGCGCGAGTTTTACCTATTTGCTTTTGAAGCCTGTGTTAAAGTGGCCAAAGTGGCTTCGGTCATGGGGGCATACAATCGGGTTAACAGCGAGCCATGCTGTGCGAGCAAGACCCTTCTGGAGCAGATCCTTCGCCAGGAGTGGGGATTTGACGGCTATGTCGTATCCGACTGTGAGGCGATACGAGATATCTTTGAAAATCACCAGGTTGCCAACAGCGCTGCCGAAGCTGCCGCTCTAGCCGTCATTAATGGCTGCGATCTCAACTGCGGAATAGTCTATCACTCTCTCCTAGAAGCGAACCAACAAGGCATCATCTCCGAACAGGAGATTGACAAGGCGGTCAGGCGCTTGATGACTGCTCGACTGCGCTTGGGGATGTTTGAGCCGGACCATGAGGTGCAATACGCCCAAGTCCCATATGAGATTGTAAACTCACCGCCGCACAGGTCTATTTCGCTGCAGGCAGCCAGGGAATCCATCATCCTGCTGAAAAATGAGGACAACATTCTTCCCTTACCGAAGGATTTAAGCTTAATCGCCGTAGTGGGACCAAACGCGGATGAGCTTATCTCTCTTCTGGGTAACTACAATGGAACGCCGAGGCAGGCTAAGACACCTTTGGAAGGTATTCGCAACAAGGTATCGCCTAGTACAAGAGTTGAGTTCAGCCAAGGCTGTGAAATCACGAAAGGCATCCTTCCACTTAAAGCTATTCCATCTTCAAATCTCAAGCCAGCTGATTCGAGCGAGGCTGCTTTTGGATTATCGGCCGCCTACTACAACAACCCCATCCTTGCTGGTGAACCAGCATTTAGACGGGTAGACGATGAAGTGGATTTTGTATGGAGAGACACGTCACCAATTTCCGCCCCATGGGGAGATAACTTCAGTGTTGTTTGGGAAGGTTTTGTTGTCCCCGCGGCGAGCGGGATTTACCGAATAGGGGTGAACGGTTTCAACGCATACAGGCTTATTTTGGACGGCAAGACCGTCTTTGAGACTAGTCTTATCCACCATCCAGAACTGAGGACGGTCGATTTTGAGTTGGAAGCCGGAAGTGAAGTCCCAATCCGCTTGGAGTATGCCAATACAGGGCTCGATCCGCAGATTCAACTCCTATGGGCCCCTCTTGAGGTCGACTACAAAACGCCCGCCTTGGCTGCGGCCGAGAACGCGGATGTCGTCATCGCCGTAATGGGTCTATCTCCGGCCTTAGAAGGCGAAGAAATGCCGGTGAATATTGAGGGATTCAGTGGTGGTGATCGGACCGATATCTGTTTGCCCGCGTCCCAGGAGGATCTACTTAAGGAGATTTACGCCCTAGGTAAACCAGTGATTCTGGTTCTTCTGAATGGAAGCGCCCTGGCTATCAACTGGGCTGCCGAACACATTCCAGCCATCGTCGAAGCCTGGTATCCCGGCCAGGAGGGTGGCGAAGCGATCGCGGACGTTATTTTTGGTGACTATAATCCCGCCGGAAAACTACCTGTAACCTTCTACAAGTCCGTTGAGGATCTGCCATCATTCGAGGACTACAGCTTGGCAGATCGCACCTATCGTTATTTTCGTCAGGAGCCCCTTTTCCCCTTTGGCTTCGGCTTGAGCTACACCACGTTTCAGATTGACAATTTCAATGTGGATCTTGTCGAAGTAGAGGGTGGGGATGTGGTCGAGGTCATCGCCGATGTGGTAAATAGTGGAGATCGCCCGGGTGACGAGGTCATTCAGCTCTATATTCGCCAACCGGAATCGGACACGCCGAGACCGGAAAAAGTGCTGGTAGGATTCCGCCGGATCCACCTCGATCCTGGCCAAAGACGCAGAATAACCTTCAAACTACAGATAAACCAACTCGGATTCTATAACCTGGATGCGGAATACATCCTTGAAGCGGGTGTCTACCATATCTTCCTGGGTACTTCCTCGACCGATCTTCCTTTTCAAACAACTGTCCGGGTCGCTGAAAAGGCGCGAATTCCCGACGTTGATAAAGCGTTTTTCAGTGAATCAAAAGCTAGCTGAATCTCCGCCTCCAAGAGCTTACTTATAGCTAAGATGGTCGCAAATATGAAGATAGAACGGCCGAGACTATTTGGCAAGAGTGGTTTGAACCCTACTTTGATTTCATCCATTCAAATTCGGACGTAGTCAGGGCCATAATCTATATCAACGCTCGTTGGGAAGACCAGTTGATGTGAGGCCCCCCTTATGATTCGGGTTACTGGGGTGACTCCCGGGTGCAGGCTAATGAGACCATCCTGGACCAGTGGAAGTCCGAACTGAGCAGCGTTTCATGGCTGCACGGAGGCGATGAATTATTCGCCCAGCTAGGTTGGTAACGAACTAGCCCATGAATTTGAATTCGGCACACGTGGGGCATGACGCGCCGGCGAACGACTCCGCTCCGGACTATGTCTGCGACCTCAAAATGGGAGCAGACGAAAGCTAAACAACATGTCTATAAGGTACGAAGAAACAAGATTCGAAGGTTATGATTGCATACGTTTGGAGAATCAGGTCCTGAAACTATGGATCACAGAATCTTGCGGCCCGCGTATAATTGGGTTGAATCTTCATGGGCAAGATAACCTGATGGCACTCCTACCCAATGCGACCTACAGGATCCCATCGGGCAGCGACTATCATTTCCGTGGTGGTCACCGTCTCTGGCACGGGCCAGAAGATCCCGAGCGAACTTATGTGCCAGACGACAAGCCGGTCTCGGTTCAGCAGATCGATGGCGGTCTACTAGCCAAACAACCGGTCGAAGGATTAACGGGTATTCAGAAGGTGATGGAGGTGACTCTTTCTGAGAAGGAGCCTCTCGTCACGCTGAATCACACCCTCACCAACCGTGGCCCGCAGAGGGTGAGTTTGACGCCTTGGGCTATAACCCAACTTAAACCGGGGGGATTTGCCATCTTGCCTCAAGCGGTACATACGACGGGATTGCTGCCCAATCGTCGACTCGCTATTTGGCCATATACATCTATCAATTCACCTCATCTCATTTGGGGCGATAAGTATACGTTTGTCCTAGCCACGATGCACTCTGGGAAGTTGAAGATTGGTTGGGCTAACCCGGTGGGCTGGTTGGCATATTGGATCGCTGGGACCCTTTTTGTTAAGTATGCGGAGTATCAGCCTCAATCGGATTACCTTGATTTCGGCAGCTCGAGCGAATGTTATTGTGATCCTCAATTCCTGGAATTGGAAACTCTTGGACCCGTAACCTCGCTGGCGCCCGGACAATCAGTATCTCACAAAGAGAGGTGGTTATTGATCTCGGATATAGATATTGAGCCCGAGGAGTCGTCGGTAGCAGAAATTGCCGGAATGATAGAACGGAGGTATTGAGTGGACACTCTGATTCGAACCAGGTCTGGAGATCTGTGTATATCGTTCACCCAACCACTCCTGGCGCAGGTCAGACACCGCAAAGTCCCGCGATTATGATCAAGCTGTACTCTGTAATATTGGTTCAGAAACAACCACTTCAAATCTACCAATGGAATATTGGTCTCGATTGCTGTTAAGTTGAGCGAGCATCATTATGCAATATGGTTATTTTGACGATAAGAACCGGGAATACGTTATTGAACGTCCTGACACACCATTACCATGGATGAATTATCTGGGTGCCCAGGATTACTTCGGAATAATCACCAATACGGCAGGTGGATATTCCTTTTATCGCGACGCCCGGCTTCGCCGAATCACCCGGTACCGTTATAACAATGTACCTCCAGATGTCGGAGGGCGATATATCTACCTGCGCGATGAAGAAACTTCGGAGTTCTGGTCACCATCCTGGCAGCCAACCAGAGGCAATCTTGAATCTTACTCATGTCGTCATGGACTCGGGTACACCACTATTAGCTCGAGCAACCACGGCGTTGAATCGGTCACGAGATATTTTGTCCCGTTGAATGAAAACTTAGAAATTTGGCATCTTACCTTGACCAATAGCCGGCCAAAGACAGCTTCTCTTTCGGTATTCTCGTGTATCGAGTTTGCTCTATGGGACGCTTACGACGATATGACCAACTTTCAGAGAAACTTCAATACCGGAGAGGTCGAGGTCGACCAAGGCGTGATCTATCACACGACCGAGTATCGCGAAAGGCGAAATCACTTTGCTTTCTTTGCCTGTTCTGAGGAAATTTCGGGATTTGACACCCAGCGCGAGGTCTTTCTGGGACCGAATCGCGGATGGGACCAACCAAAGGTTGTTGAAGTCGGGGCGGCTCGGAACAGCATCGCCAATGGATGGGCGCCCATGGGCTCTCATCACGTCCAGGTCGCTCTTGAGCCTGGCGAACAGCGGCAG
>DASRZI010000262.1:0-3059 GCA_035686605.1 Candidatus Zixiibacteriota bacterium | reverse complement strand
TTTCAGTTTCTATCATGAAGCTCGATGGCGAATTGGATGCCCGACGCTATATGGATGTGATCGTAGAGGCTAAAAAACTTTACGATGAGGGGACAAGAGATCTCTTAATTGATATGAAAGATGTTAGCTTCATGGCTAGCTCGGGATTGGTTGCTCTTCACAGCATCGCTCTGATCATGAGGGGTGAGCAGCCGCCAGATCCCAAGGCGGGATGGAGCACGTTCCGTACTGACCATGTCCAGGCCGGTCATGAAATCGAACACGAGAAACACTGCAAGCTTCTAAGTCCACAGCCTCGAGTCGATGGCACATTGGCTTTGGCGGGATTCAAGGAGATTTTCGATATCTTCGATGATGCTGAAGAGGCTCTTGGCTCATTCGGCTAGACCGTTGGGAAAAGGCCCTGTACCGTTCTTAAGCCTAGCTTCAGCTATCCATAGCATCGCGACGTGGATTTTTCAGACCAGTATCAAGTTTGTTTCGAACTTCGCGTCGAACTCGAGCAGCCAGTTCCCCTTCGTGCTCCTGGAGGTATGAACGGGCAGAATCAGGATCGACAGCGGCTAGCTCTCGCAGAGCCCAAGACATAGCCTTGACTACCATGTCGTCGCGGTCAGAAACAAGATTATCGCAGACAGCTAGGGTTCGGACCGGGTCGCCAAAACCCCCTTTTGATCTTAGGTTGAGAGCTACAGTGCTAACCAAGGCTGCTCGTCTCCACCATCGATCCTCTGAGCATGCCCAGCTGTGAATAAACTCATCGCTGACAAGTCCCCTGAGCCAGGCAGGACCGGAGATAGTCCTGGCAAACGAGTCCACCGACCACCAGCTGTCGATACCCTGTCCGAGCGTTTCAATCTCCACACCGGTAAGAGTGCCGAAAGCCGAAGGGTGGTATCGCACAAGCTCACAGGGCAAAGCCCAAAAGGCATATTCATGGATTAGAATGCCTGCTAATTCAAGGATGAATGCCCGATCTTCAGACCTCAAAAAGCCGGTATATTCGCGCCGGATAGTCCTCACACTGTGCGTATTTTGAACAGGTAGGGCCTGGATCTGGCGATGGATCTCAGATGCAACTTCGACTGGACTTTCCATCTCTATAACCTCTCTCATCAACTTTCTCCTTTCCCAGCGGTCAGTTCAGGGGTGTGCGCCATCTAGTAAGATGCGAGCTGTTAGTGTGACCCTGGCTGGGACATTTCTACCCCGAAAACCGTCTCAATTCTAGCCAATAATGCCGGAATATTCGTGAATCCCATATTAGCAAAGGGGAATCGTAAGTGTCTGTGAATATCCCGAAAAATACCTACGGAATCACTCCCGATGAATCCTTGACGTCCGATTTACCCATTGTCGAACGTCTGCCTGATAACCTGTGATACAATGAGCGCCTAATTGCACAGACAGATCCTCAATTGCACAGAAGGAGATTGCGATGACACCTGTATCCCTGTCTCGATTCCGACGGGTATTCGTATTTTTAATGATAATGGCTTTGCCTGCCTTGGCCTGTAATACGTTGTCGAAGGCTGAGGAGAAAGTATCTGAGAATGCTGCGGAGCTAGTCGGAGACATCGTCGAAAAAGTCAGCGAGGAGGTTATCGATAATCAAACGGACAGCTCCTCTGAGTCGGACTCGGCAAGCGGTAATTCCTCTGACGGCCAATCCTCTGATACAGGAAAAGACGACAAGACCTCTTCCGCGGAAGTGGGCTCAGATGATTCGCCAGATGCCATAACTTCCGCTCTCAGCTCGAGCCTGACTCAAGAATCTATGCGCATCCGTATCAGGAGTGAGGATCTTACCAATGATCTGATAACAAACGTCACACTGGCCTTCGTTCGTCCCGATCAATATGAGATGACCACTGATGATGTTGAAGTCATCGTCATCGGTGACACGTCCTGGATAAGAACTCCAGGCGCCGATTGGGTTGAGACACCAACCAGTATGAGCAGCACGGTTGAGGAAGCTCTGCAGGCCTACGCTAGCAGTTCTGCGATTCAAGCGCGGTTGGATGACGTATCATCAGACATGTCGGGGGTCAAGTCGTTAGGGACCGAAACCATCAATGGTATCGAAACCAAGGGCTACGAAATAGAAGAAGACAGCGGAGATGATTTCTACAGTTTAGTGCGGATGTGGATCGGGGTAAACGATGGACTGCTATATCGTCAAGAGATTCAAGGAATCGTTGGCGACTATGAGAACCACACTCTGATTGAATTTGAGTACGGGGACGCCGTTAAAATTGAACGACCAAACTAGTAAAAAGGAAGAGGATCAGAAGCTTCAGATGAGATTCGCCGGTTAAGCAAAAGAGCCATCTGGTACAGTCTTAAAAGCAAACCAGGGCTGGGGCATCGCTCGAATGTCGGGCTTCAATCTAAGATCAAAAATAGGGTGGGCCGGCATAAAGATCGCCGGCCCACCCTTTCTCTTGTGAGAACTAGGGACCTGTAATAGTGAAGTCCTGGCGCTCCCCGGGATTCATTCCCCGTGTTCGCTGGGTAGCGAGACCGGCGGTCACATTGCTAACTGTAACCTCAGCCACCATCGGGGGCGTAACACCAGAGTTCTGGGTCACGATTGATATCGTGTTGACGCCGGGTTGGAGTGATAGGGGAAAAACCACACTCCGTCCTGAGGTGATATAGCCGTTTATAAAGGCGACGTTGTTGACGTTAACGGCGATCTGGTCGCCATCCACGAACTGCGGATCGCGAAATGAAAGGCTGATATTCCGGCTGTTGACCGTGATGTTCTGCAGAGTCGCGCCTGTATCCGAATCAGGAACCACATCCAAGAACGACTCTACCCAGGCCTGGTCATTGGCAGCCCACAGCACCCAATGATTGGAGTCATTGTAGACCGCCCAGCTTCCTTCGACGGGATTGTCCATCACCTGGCCGAATATCTCAACCCGGTTGGCATTCTGAGTCGTCCAGTTTAAGAAATAGTGGATTCCATCTGCTGCTTGGGCTTGATTCGGTGCCGAAGCGAAGAAGTAAACGATGGTTGGGGCTAGTTCGGGCGCTACGGTCGCGTTCACTCT
>DASRZI010000261.1:0-17690 GCA_035686605.1 Candidatus Zixiibacteriota bacterium | reverse complement strand
TTGTCCGGATGCTGCCATTATTGCTATTTTCCTTCGGCTACGTGCTATTCCGTGCAGCCCAACTGGTTGCCAGAAAACAGGGGAACATCTCTTTCGGCGAGATGATGGCTCTAATGTATTTGCTGGGTGTTGTGGGCATGCTGATGCTATCCAACCAGCAGCCGACTCGTCACCTGATCTTGCTGATTCCCCCAATGAGCTTAGTTAGCGCTATGGCGATTGATAGGATTCTACGGGTGGAACGAATCGGTACTGCAAAGAATCTCGGATATTTGTTCCCAATCGTTGTTTTTGTCGGACTTGCGTACCTGTTCTACCAGGTATTTGCTGCTCTATTCAGGCTGGTCGTTGCCATGAGATTGGGAACTAGCGTTGGTGATTATAGCACTATAACCCCAATGCCAATCCTCCAGGCAACCATGTTTGTGGCTTTGGTCCCGGCAATTCTGGCTACATTCTTCATTCTTGTTCTCCTGTCAAGCTCTGGAGATTGGCTGAACAAACTATATTCCAGACGCCGTCTGGGATATATCGTAGTCGTTCTAATCGCCATCCTCATCGCCGGAGATCTGTTTCAATATCTATCATGGGCCCAAGAGCCCGAATATTCGATTGTCGAGGCCTCACGACAATTCAAAGAGGATTTTGGCGATGAAGCCGTTCTGGGGGGCGCTTATGCTGCCATCTTAGGACTAGAAAACGACAATCCTGGTCAACTATTTTTTGAGATTCCATTAAGGAGCCCGGAGTTTCAGCAGAAAGTCCTCGATTCTGGACTAACTCACCTGGCCATGGAGTCGTCGAGTATTTTTGGAGACATTCCAATCAACGATGTGGAAATGCGGAAAAATGCGTCAGAATTCGTCAAAAATCTCCATCTGATCCAGACCTACTATGTCAGGGGATATTTTGTCAGGGTGTACGAGATCGAACGGGATTGATTTGGCCTCATCGATCACAGTCGCTAAGTAGTAATCACGCAGGGCTTGGATTCAGTTTGGACAAACATCAATACGGGCGAGGCTGAAGAATATCGGAGCCAATTACCATCTGCCAGGCAGTTAAAGCGGCGGCAGATCCACTGAGTTAATTGGTCTCGGATCCCATTTCTCTAGAGTACCGGAGAACATCCACTCCATGGATATTCTCTTGTGAGAGCTTTACGAATTCTTGATCGAATCTTTCTACCAGATCTGTCTGGTACTCCAAATTGTGGTCCATCACGACGACGAGCCAGAAGATATCCCCTAGACCGATAATGGAATTCAGCGTTTCGGGTTCGAGCCCGGCGATCCTCTGGGCTCTTCCTCGATTGGTCTCTGCGATATAGTCGGGATCTCCGGCGAGAAAATGGCTCTTCAGCTCAGGTGCATAGTAGGCAAAGGCCAGAGCCGACGTATCGGTTGCGTGAATAAAGATATCTCCCTCGCTTGTCTTTTCAGATAAGACCTGAACCACTTCTCGGAGACGGACTTTTTGAACATCCGGATCCAGATAGTAATTGAACAGTGCCGCCAGCATTAGTAGAGCGACGCTAAATCCCGCCGCAAGATTGAGCCATCTGGGTTTAGCTTCCATCACAGTCCATGAGACGAGGAAAATTAATCCCAGGGACGCGGGCAGGAGCCGGCGTAATACAAAGACCGGCTGGATGAAGGACATAAGATAAACCCCAAGAACTGGCACCACGAGGATACAGAGTGCCAGAATCAGACTTTCCGATTCGGGTTTGCGCTCGCGGATCGCGTACCATAAAGAGAGTATTGTAAAAGCCACCAGGGCAAGTCCGGCGAAGAGAGCCAATGGCACCAATGCTGGTTTTAGCGAAACGCCAAACAAAAACAGATACGGGGTCGTGATGAGGGTGAAGATAGATTGGCTCGCCCCAGCGAATTCTGATTGGAGACGAGGTATCTGGCCCACCATAGTCACAATCCATGGCAAGAACAGCATAATGCTGATGATGTGGGCCAACAGAAGCCCACGCAAGCGCTCTCGAAGTACGCGAAATTGGATCAAGCAGAAGGCGTCAATGGCTAGTAGATTGAAGATGGCCAGACTATGTGAATAGAGCGTCGCTGTAATAGATAGAGCAAACAATAGCCAATCGACGAGGCGATTGTCTTGCCATGATCTCCAAAAGAACAGCAGCGCGACTGCTGAGAAAAATGCGAACATCGTATACATCCGCGCTTCCTGGGCGAAGAGCACATGTAGAGGGCTGATGGCAAGCAGAAATGTCGAGGCCAGGGCTACTCGCCGGCTAAAGAGCGATTTTGCCAGGATATAAACAACCGGCAGAGTAAGGACAGAGAAGATCAATGATACCGCCCGAACGGCCGTCTCATCTGAACCGAAGTTCAAAGTGTAGTGCAGGAAAAAATAATAGAGTGGGGGGAGGACGTCCTGAGTGGTTCCCTCAATTATTGCGGCTAGATCCTTTCTTGCCAGGAAGTAGCTGAAGAATTCGTCCAGCCATAGACTCTGATGGCCGATATTGATTATCCTGAGTGCCGAACCAAGAAGGATCGTTGATAGCACAGGAATGAGATTTCGAAATCGGTTAGACGTCGTCATTTGAATTGCATAAGGACGCTTCGGCTAGCTTATTGGAGCGCTCAGGCTGGGCAATTGGATTTCCGCGCGATAATGGCCGCAGCTTTTATTGATGATGAATATCAGAGTGAGTGCGGCATGTTCATTCTGGTTCATAGCTTCGAAATTAATTGTGGTCATTTCATTGTAGGCAATTCATTGCAGACAATGGTAGTTCTTTCAACCAACTCGAGAACGTAGGAGTACAGCAATATTGTACACCTACCCAATGTTACATAAAATAGTCTGTCAGTAGGACTCTTGCCTTACTCCGGCGTTTTTCTACATTGTGCGCACTCTTTCTCTTTACAGCCGAATCTCAACATGAACCTGCGAGATCGAGAAAAATGGCCTCTTAAGTGGTTCTTCATCATCCTGTTTCTTCTATGGTTGGCTTTTGTCCTGGCAAGCTACTTCCTGGTCCAGAACGCATATCTTCAGCCAGTCTTGGAAGGATTGAGGGAGTCTGATGGCTGGCTATCTTTTCAACTTTCGCCAACTTCTATTGGCCGCACAGCCCTTGATTTGCTCACCGCATTTTGGATATCCTTCGCTGCGCTCGGGGTGGGGAGGTGGCTGCTTGGTCGATTCTTCACCTTCACTCTTTCTGCGCTTGAGGAACTGCTTTTCGGTCTAGGTCTTGGATTCGGAGTTCTCGGAATTCTAGTTCTTGTCCTCGGTCTAGCTGGATTCATCTCGCGTCCTGTCCTTTTGCTCCTGGTGGCAGGCTTGACAATTTTAACCGGTCGCTCCAACCTGCGTTTTATTTCAACCCTACCTCGACCGCGCCCGAGTCGGCTAATCGCACTCTTCCTCGTGGTCTCGCTCCTGTTGGCCTTAACCGTCGCTCTCCTTCCGCCAACCAGTTGGGATGGGCTTTTCTACCACCTGACCGGCCCCAAGCTCTTTCTCGAACAGGGGCGAATCGTCTCAGGCCTCGATATCCCCCACCTTAGTTTCCCCTCTCTATTCGAGATGCTTTATCTGTTAGCCCTGGGCATCCGAGGAGGTGCGGCGGCCGTTCTTCTGCATTTTGTATTTGCCCTGATGCTGATGGGATTGGTCTATATATCGGCCAAGGAACTGTTAGGAGTGAAAAACGCCTGGTCGGCCGTCATATTCCTTCTAACCATCCCTATGATCTTCATCCTGGCTGGCTGGGCCTACAACGATCTGGCCTTAGCTTTTTATGAGGTGGCAGCTCTTTACGCTCTTTTAAAATGGCGTCAGCACCGGCCAGCCTACGATGCAGAGGAGCAATCTCTCTCCGGAAATGGAGAATCTAACGAGTCAGCACCTGAGCCGGCCATTCCGAGTAATTCTTGGCTGATTCTGAGCGGCATCATGCTCGGCTTGGCTATGGGTCTCAAATATACGAGCGTCGTCGCCCTGATCTCCTTGGCCGCCTTGATCGGTTGGTGGTATAGGAAGAAGCTGAAGCAAGCATTTCGACCGCTTCTTCTTTTCCTCGGAATGGCCATCCTGGTTTCCTCGCCCTGGTTTATCAAGAACCTGATTTTCACCGGAAATCCTGTCTATCCATTCGTATTTGGCGGTGAATACTGGGATGAATTTCGCTCGGCGGCATACAGCGAGGGTGGCACTGGAATCGCCTTTGATCCGGATTCATGTACCGAATATAGTCCAGACTTCCTGGTGGGCCAGCACCCAACAGGGTGCGATATCGATCCCGTTTCTCTGGGAACACGCCTGCTCCTTCTACCTTACGACATCACCCTCGGCATCCGGGACGCCAGCCAGGATGGTCCCATCGGCCCGCTGCTGCTGATATTCTTGCCTCTGCTGCTCATCTATGGCGTCTTCAAAAAAAGGCCGGGCAGACCATCGGCCCTTGGTGGGCTGCTCTTCTTTGCCCTGACCCAATACGCCTTCTGGATCATCGGCGTCACCGGATCGGCTGCCCTTTGGCAATCTCGTCTGCTGCTTCCGGCAATGATCGCCCTCTGTCCAGCGATGAGCTGGCTGCTCGAGGACCTGGCCCATCTTGACCATCCTCGATTCTCCTTGCAGCGCCAGCTGTATCTGGTGATTGGTCTCGTTTTACTGGCTGGCCTGGTCATACAAACCATCAACTGGCTTCCCCAACAACCATGGGGAATTCTTGTCGGCGATGAATCAGAGGAAGAAAACCTGCAGCGGCGGCTGACCTCGCACTTCGAGGCGATGGAATTCATCAATACCGAGACGCCGGAAGACGCGGTAGTGGCCTTCCTATGGGAGCCGCGAAGCTACTACTGCCAGCGCGATTGCCGGCCAGATAGCATCCTCGACGAGTTCGGCCATCTTCAATACCAGTACGGGGACGCTCAAAACATCGCTAAAGCGATGCAGGACAAGGGGATTACCCATGTTCTCGTCTTTGAAAAGGGGCTTGATTTCGTACTTGAGGCGAACTCGCCGAGCGACGATCCCCTGGAAGAACCACCTGTCTTGGTCGATCTCCGCCAGAACTATCTGGTCCCGATTACAACCATTGGCGATGAGTTGTACACGCTCTACAGATTAAAAGATAATCCATAGTCCGTACATTGTGGTTTAGATCCCAAATCAACGAAGAGTAGTATTATGTCTATTAGTTATGTAAAGCAATCAACTAAACTCTATCAATTGGACGAATCCTAATCGCCTAAATCACTTCGCTGAGGATATCGAAGCAGGATGAAAGCCGCATAATTGTTATGTGCATTGACATGATTAGCACTGGTCACAAACGAGATTGGTCTAACAGATTTTGGTCTTGACTGTCCTTGGTTTAAAATTCAGCGAATAGTTTGCAGGGAGAGTGATTTGTGAAAGGACTTATACTTAGTGGAGGTAAGGGGACTCGCCTGTATCCCCTGACATATACCAGCGCCAAGCAGCTGATTCCCGTTGCCAACAAACCGGTTCTTTACTGGGTGATAGAATCGATCCGAGATGCTGGCATTACTGAAATAGGCATCGTCGTCGGTGATACAGCCGCAGAAATACGCGAGGCAGTGGGGGACGGGAACCGGTTCGGCGTCAATGTGACCTATATTAAACAGGAAGCGCCCCTGGGCTTGGCCCATGCTGTCCAGGTCTCGGCCGATTTCCTACAAGACGATCATTTCGTCATGTACTTGGGCGACAACGTTATTCAAGGAGGAATCAGCGACCTAGTCAAGGATTTTGCCGCCAGCGGCTGGAACAGCCAGATAGTATTGACCAGCGTAGAGAATCCGGAGCAGTATGGCGTCGCCGAACTTGGGGAAGACGGCAGCATCTTGAGAATGGTGGAAAAGCCTAAAAATCCACCAAGCGATCTGGCCCTGGTTGGGATCTACATGTTCGATTCAACCGTTCTTGAAGCCGTCAATGCGATAGCGCCCTCATGGCGGGGAGAATTAGAGATCACTGACGCCATTCAGTGGCTTGTCGACAGCGGTCGATCTGTTCATCCTTACGTACACCAAGGCTGGTGGATAGATACGGGTGCGCCAGATGATATGCTGGAAGCCAACGATTTGATCCTCGAAGAATTGGACTATCGGATCGATGGCTATGTCGATAGGGCCAGCACCGTTGGCCGGAGAGTCACCGTTGAAAAAGGCGCCGAAATAATCAACAGCGTCGTCAGAGGTCCGTCAATCATAGGCCGCGACTCTCGCATTGTTAACAGCTATATCGGGCCTTTCACGAGCATATATCATCATGTAACCGTGGAGAATAGTGATATCGAGCATTCGATGGTCCTCGAGCACAGCCAAATTTCAGATATCGAAGCGCGAATTCAGGATAGCTTGATTGGCCGCTATGTGACGATTAAACGGTCTCCGATGAAACCAAAATCCCACCAACTAACCCTTGGCGATCATAGCCAGTTGGGTCTCCTCTAGTTCACTCACAATCGATCGAATATGCGAGCCCTCGTACAGCGCGTAAGTAAGGCAAGCGTCACTGTCGAGGGACGTGTGACCGGATCCATCGGCCGTGGTTACGCCATATTGGTGGGCGTTACCCATGATGATTCATATCGTGAAGCAGAATGGCTGGCCAATAAAATCGTTGGCCTGCGGCTGTTTGAAGATGACGCTGGCAAGATGAATCTGTCGATTGTTGATGTCGGCGGCAGCATACTGTTAGTTTCGCAATTTACGCTATATGCCAATGCCAGCAAAGGTCGAAGGCCTTCGTTCACCGCCGCAGCTCACCCCGACCAGGCTGAACCCCTCGTTTCCTTCTTGGCCGATGAAATACGAGCCAGGGGCATTCCGGTAGAAACCGGTGTGTTTGGGGCGATGATGTCGGTCGAGATAGTTAACGATGGTCCAGTCACACTGATGATTGAGCGATAATAATAGTCCAGGAGATCAGGACCTGGTAACAGCTCCGGCGAGAAATGGCATCTACTCTACTGATCGAATTGGCGCACGTGGTATACTTCAGGGGAACCAAATGCACAGACCAGGGATCTACTAATTCGGACCTTTCCTAAGACGGTGCGACGCGCCAGCAGGATTAAAACTCATCAATGACTATTTCCATCTCCGATCGGTTGGCGGAAGTTCGCCAGCGAATAATTGACGCGGCTGCCAGAGCCGGTCGTGATCCAGATGATGTGACGCTGGTTGTTGTCACCAAGACTTGGCCGGCCGAAGTTGTGGTAGCGGCTTATGAGGCCGGCGCCAGGCATTTTGGCGAGAACCGGGCCGAAGAATTGGCTGGTAAACGCCCGGATGTTGAGGCTGTTCTCGGACCTGGGAACGGCATCACTTGGCACCTGATTGGTGACCTCCAAAGTAGAAAAACCACAGTAGCCGCAGACCATGCCGATCAATTCCATGCTCTTGACCGCATGAAGATCGCCAGGCGACTCTCGCAACGACTGGAGGAAACAGATAAGAACCTCCCGGTTTTCCTTGAGGTAAATATCTCAGGCGAGTTGTCGAAGGCTGGTTTCGACTGCCGGCAGTGGGAGGATGATGAAGGGCAAAGAAATGAGTTCCTCGAAGCTGCATCTTCTATTCAACAGCTCCCCGGTCTAGTTCCTACAGGATTGATGACCATGGCGCCTTGGACCGCCGATGAGTCAATACTGCGGGATGTATTCCGGCGAACCTCTCAGCTTTCGACCTGGCTGAACGAATCTCTGCCAACAGCCAGTTGGAGCTCACTTTCCATGGGTATGACGGATGATTTCGAAATAGCCATTGAGGAAGGAGCGACCCATGTGCGTATTGGTAGAGCCATCCTCGGGCCACGACGCTGATTAAGGGTAAATAGATATGGGTGATATCTTAGTAACGGTGATAAATGTCCTCTATTGGGCATTGTTTGCATTAATCCTGGCAAGGATTGTTCTTTCTTGGGTCAGAATCGGATCTTATGAGATCCGCGACCTGATTTTTCGGATCACTGATCCGATTATTGAACCGATCCGGCGGATACTACCGCCGATGAGTGGTCTTGACTTTAGCCCGTTCATCGTTCTGATCCTCGCTCAATTGCTGCGGGTTGTCTTGATAAATGTTGTCAATAGGCTGTGACCTGTCTGGTCCCCTAATCTTCTCTATGTGATTGGCGCATTCATTTAGAACTTTCACAGCTAAACGCGGTCAAGCATTAAAGCCAACAACGCTCCCCTTCGACCGGAAAAACGAATACGAAGCTGTTCCACATCTGGATCTAATCGTCACAGTATGACGCGACCAGGTGATCTATACTGGAATTCATCTTTTCTTTGGGAATAGAAAGATTAATATGGAAGAAGAGAATCAAGCGTACCAGGTTAAGCTCAGGGAATTTGAAGGACGGATAGCCTCAGGCGAGAAGATTGAGCCTGGCGATTGGATGCCCGATGAATATCGCCAGCAGCTCATTCGAATGATCTCGCAGCACGCGCACAGCGAGATTGTAGGCATGCTTCCTGAAGGCGCCTGGATCACTAGGGCCCCCAACCTGCGCCGAAAAATGGTCTTGCTGGCTAAGGTCCAGGACGAAGGTGGTCATGGGCAGTATCTCTACCATGCTGCAGAAACCTTAGGAGCAACGAGAGAGGAGATGATAGATGCCTTGCTTAGCGGGAAGGCTAAATACGCCAGCGTCTTCAATTACCCGACTTTGAACTGGGCTGATATGGGTGTCATTGGCTGGCTCGTCGACGGCGCGGCAATCAAAAACCAGACGATGCTTGCCCAGTGTTCTTATGGTCCCTATTCGCGGGCCATGGTCCGCATCTGCGCTGAAGAAGGCTTCCACATGAAGCAGGGTAAGGAAATGGTGATGCGCTACGCTCAGGGAACCGACGAGCAGCGCATAATGACCCAGGATGCTCTTGACCGATGGTGGTGGCCTACTTTGATGATGTTTGGATTACCTGATGATGTTTCTACCAACTCCCCCGCGCTGAAGCGATGGGGAATAAAGACCCGCAGCAACGACACGCTGCGCCAGGAGTTCATCAACGAACTGATTCCCGAGCTGTATCTCCTGGGATTTAACGTACCTGACGACGATCTGACCTTTGACGAAGAGTCTGGCAACTGGGTGAGCGGCGACATAGATTGGGACGAATTCTGGCGCGTCATTCGGGGTGACGGGCCCTGTAACAAGGAGAGGATGGAGACGCGGCAGAAAGCACATGACGATGGTCTTTGGGTCCGAGAAGCGCTCAGCGCTTATGCAGAAAGAATGCAGAAGAGGGCAGAAGCGTGACGGATACACAATGGCCGCGATTCGAAGTTTTTCTGCAAGATAGGCCCGAAACTTCCCACCGTAATATCGGTTCCGTCCACGCTCCGGACATCGAGATGGCCATGATGAACGCTCGCGATGTCTTTGTGCGCCGGCCTTCCTGCATTAGTCTCTGGGTTGTTCCAGTCGACGCGATCTATGCCAAGACAGTGCAGGAGATTGAGGCGGACCCTGAATTGTTCAGAGACCGCCTTGGTGACGAATCATCTGTAGACAAATACGACATCTTTCGAAAGTCAAGCCAACGTCGAGCAATGACTTTCGTGATTTATACCGGACAAGTTGAAGCAACTTCACCAGAACTAGCTCTCCAGAAAGCAATCGAGATATTTGGCGATGGAACAACCTATGTCTGGTGGGTTTGCCCGGAGCGTATAATCCTTCGCAGCCAGGAGTCAGACATACCATCCATGTTCGCGCCTGCAAAGGACAAGGAATACAGGCAGCCCCGTGATTACAAGGTGGTTAGCGCGATGCAGGAGGTAAAAAGAGAACAGCCAGGGAAGGGGGGTCGGTGAAGGAAACAACGGACGCGCGCATCGACGAACAATTGGTGCAGTTCACTCTATCCATGGCCGATGATGAGCTCATTTTGGCTCATCGCAACTCAGAGTGGACAGGTCATGCGCCGATACTGGAGGAGGATATTGCCTTCTCCAACATCGCCCAGGACGAACTAGGCCACGCTTCTCTATGGTACGACTTATGCTGCAACCTATCTGATGACGATCCGGATCGTCTGGTATTCTTTCGCACCCCTGACGAGTACAGGAATGTACTTATGGTCGAACTACCAAAAAGCGACTGGGCATTCACGATCGCCCGCCAGTACTTGTTTGATGCCTACGAGCTCGTAAGCCTGAATAACCTGGTAAATTCCACATATCGACCCATCGCTGAGGTTGCGGGCAAGATCAGGACCGAGGAGATTTACCATTACCGCCATACGAGCAGCTGGATCAAGCGACTCGGGTTGGGAACAGAAGAGAGCAACATGCGAACGCAAAAAGCCTTAAATGAACTTTGGTCATTCGCAGGCCAACTGTTTATCGACTCTCCTTCGATCCAGATGCTGGCGGATTCAGGTGTGGCGCCCCGGAGCGAGATCCTGAGGCAAGAATGGGAGGAGATCGTCGTCCCCTTCCTTCAAGATTCTGGATTTCTGATCCCATCCGCTGAGCCTGTAGACGCAATCAGGGGCGATCATACGGGAAACCTAACAAGCTTGTTGGCTGAGATGCAGGAAGTGGCCAGAACGGATCCGAGCGCCAAATGGTAGAGAGAAGCAGATCTCGTGAAGGAACAATATCAGTAGCCGCATGGTGAGCAATAACAAGCAGTTGTCGCCTTCCACCATTCTGGAGGCTCTTGAAAAGGTGATGGATCCGGAGATTCCGGTCATCTCAATCGTAGAGATGGGATTGATTCGAAATGTTTCCGTTGGACAGGTTCACATTACCGTCCAAATGACGCCTACATTTTCGGGGTGCCCAGCTCTCCAGACGATCAAAGCTGATATTGAGCGCTGCGTGCGTGATCTGGGCGGAGAAAAAGTGGTTGTCGAAACTGTACTTGATCCTCCCTGGTCGAGCGACTGGATTACAGATCAAGGCCGGGAGAAGCTAAGGAAATTCGGCTTGGCGCCGCCTCCAAAACACGGGGGGCGAATAGAAGTGACATTCTTTGAGAGTGCTGCCTGCCCTTACTGCGATTCGCAGAGGACCGTTCTAAAGAATGATTTTGGACCGACCCTCTGCCGGTCGATCTATTATTGTAATTCCTGCCAACAACCCTTCGAGCAATTCAAAGCCCTCTAGACTGTTTCGGCGATGTTTTCCCCGAATTCAAGCAAACATTTCACCCGGTCTTCCTCGAGCGCTTCAGCATATACCCTCAGCACGGGCTCTGTACCAGATGGTCTGATGAGCAGCCAACTTCCGTCCGCCAGGTAGTATTTCACACCGTCTGTCGTCTGAATATCCTCAACCTCAACGCCGTCGATTTTTGAGGGAGAGTCATTGACCAGCATTTGAACCATATCGGTTTTTGAAACGGGACGAGATAATCGAAGGTCTTTGCGGGAGTAGAAAGCCGGGCCAACATCGGACAGGAGATCGGCGATGATCTCGTGCAATGGCACCCCGGCATCGGCCATCACCTCGAGGAGGAGGAGTCCCATAAGAATACCATCGCCCTCTGGTATGTGTCCCTTTATGCTAATTCCTCCAGATTCCTCGCCCCCCATAAGCACATCACCTACAAGCATTTCATCAGCGATGTGGTTAAACCCGACTGGTGTTTCTACCAGGGTTAGATCGTACTTTGCTGCCAATCGGTCGATCATTCGGGTTGTCGACACGGAACGGACAACTCGACCTCTCCATCCGCGCTTTTCCAGCAGGTATCGCAGGACCAAGGCGAAGATTCGGTGGGGATCGACAAATTCGCCTTGGTTGTCCACCGCTCCAATCCGGTCTGCATCACCATCAGTTGCCAGGCCAACATCCCAGTGCCCGGCTTGAATAGTTGACATAAGTAATCCGAGGTGCTTGGCGATGGGTTCGGGATGAATACCGCCGAATCCTGGATTCATCTCATGGCGAATATTGTGAATGTGGGTGCGACCACGGGCCAGTACTTCTCCAAAAACACCACGACCTGCGCCGAACATGCCGTCAGCGACGAGGCGAAGCTCTCCTGAAGATATGGTGTCGAGATCGACCAACGTGCTCAGGTGCTCGTAATAAGACCAGGAGGGATCGAACCGATTAATTCGCCCGCTTTTCAGCGCCGCTTCAAAGTCCATCAGGTTTGGTCCATGAGCAGAAGCCAGGTTGCGCTCGAGGTGTTTCTCAACGCGGCTGTTTTGATCGTCGTTAGCGCTGCCTCCATAACTTGCTTTGAGCTTTACGCCGTTGTAGCGGGGAGCATTGTGGCTGGCTGTGATCATGATGCCGGCTGTCGCTTTCTTGTTGACGACCGAATAGCTGACTGCCGGAGTTGGCGTGTCAGCCCTTGCAAGCCAGGTCCGGACCCCATTCGCCGCCATCACACGCGATACTTCAGTTGCATAGCGGTCTGACAGAAACCGCGTATCAAAGCCGACTACGACACAGGGATCGATGCCATCCTGCTCTTTGACAAAGTCGGCGATTGCCTGGGCGACCAACCGGAGGTTTCCAAAGGTAAAGGTCTCGCTAATTACGGCTCGCCAGCCATCCGTCCCGAATTTGATGGTCATTCCGACTCCTTTGGATTTCTAGAAACGCAAGTGCACTGCCGCACATTATGTTAAATATTCGACGAAAGGCAAGTTTAGGAAAAAACCATGATCTGGAGGTGTATGCAGCCATTATGCGGCTCCAGATGGGCTGGTTATTCTTCGATTACAGCTGCTGTTACTAACAGGCTGCCCTTATGTCGTAAAAGGCGATGGTTTGAAAACCTTCTACATCAAGCCTAGTATCTGAGAACAATTATTAGGTCGTTGACATTTGTGCCTGTCGAACCGGTGTTTATCAGACCGCCAACACGCTCAAAGAAGGTGTTGGAGTCATTGTTGGCTAGGTATTGCTGGGGATCTAGGTTCGCATTCCGGGCATCAGGAATAGTCGAGCCAGTCGTGATTGCGCCGGCCGAAGTTGTCGGGCCATCCTCGCCATCGGTGGCGAAGCTGGCGACGACGACGTTTTCCACCGAATCAACCGAGATGGCCGCCGACAGGGCGACCTCCTGGTTTCGGCCGCCAAGCCCATTTCCTCTGACAGTTACAGTGGTTTCTCCGCCAAGAATCAGGCACGTTCCAGGCTGAGCGTCCTTTGCCAGCGAGGCTGCTACCTTGCCTACCTCTCTTGCTTCTCCCTCCAAATGACAAGTAAGAACCTGGGTTGAAAAGCCCAATTTTGAAGCAGCTTCATGAGCTGCCTCAGCAGCCTGGCGAACATCCCCGAGTATGTGATTGTATGGTCGAGGCCTATCAACCACTTCTTTCTCTTCCACCTCATTCAACGACTCGTCCAGTCTTATCCAAACCTCTTCCGGCAGTGACTCCCTAACCCCGTATCGCTTTAGTATCTGCCGGGCTACTTCTGGATTTTCGTCAATGACCACCGTTGGGCCGCTGCCGATTACCTCCAGCGGATTACCGACGACGTCGCTAAGTATGAGCGAGATACATGGCGCAGGGGCTGCGAAATCGAGCAGCCCTCCTCCTTTGACGGAGTCAAGCTGCCGCCGAACTGAATTCAGCTCATTGATAGTACATCCACTGGCTAGCAACACCTTGACAAGGTGCTGCCATTCCTCCAGGGGTATGATGGGACGGGTCAATAAAGCCGAAGCGCCCCCAGAAATCAGGCATAAGACCAGGTCACTTTCGGTCGTACGCGAGAGCATGCTTACTATCCCTTCCGTCGCCTTAACCCCACGAATATCTGACACAGGATGGCTGGCTTTGAATACCTTAACCTGATCAAAAGAGTTCAGTTCTTGGGCTAACCTCGAAGACTCGTCTCCCGTGTCCTTGGTGATGAGAATCCCTTCGCCCACAAGATTCCCCAGGATCTGCATAGCCGCCAGGCCCATACTCATGCTCGCCTTTCCAGCTCCGACGAGAAATATCTTGCCTTGGCGGAGTGCAAAATCAACGAAACCTGCTGTTAGTCTCGTGCTGTCCAGTCTGAGGTTTCTCTGCACGGCTTTCTGAGGATCAACTGCGTCCAGGGCAGCGCTGATCAAGGCCTGTATGTGCCGTGGGTACTCGGCGAAAATCGGGGAAGTGCTGTTCACAGTACGACACTTATGTCAACTTAGCGGCCGACGGCTTGTGCTGCTTCCTCAGCCGCAGATCGAGGTGATTGCGACAAAACGATCATTTGCAGCACCGCATCATTTAGGGCGTTCATTATCTCGTCAGTAGCATCTTCTGGAAATTGATGGGCATGCTCAGACGCCTGGAGGTAGAACTCGGTGAGGGAACTGTTCAGAGGCCATCGGCTGTATGCGGACCGGCGTGCTGGCAGCTGTCCTGCGCTGATACTCCATTCACCGATATTTGGACCGGAAGCTATTGAAGACAACAGCTCCATTGCCAACAACTGCCTGGCTGGCTCGGGCGTGCTGATGGCCCAGACCCATCCGTTTACGAACGGCCTGAGAGCGCTATCGAATCCGGGAACCCGCGCAGGTTCGATTTCGGCTTCACTCAAACGATTAGCCAGGTACGTGCTCGCTCTGCTTTGAATGATATTGGCATCGCCATCGATGAGCAGCTCCCAGGCTTCGCCATCGGTGGACAAATTAGCGCTTTGTCTTTCAATGACTCGCCGGGTTGCTCCCCTATTAATTTGGCTGAGAGCTTGAGTCAGAGGATCCACCTCAAGAATTGGTTGATTCGCTTCATCAATGAGCGATCCTCCAGCAGCCAGATAAAGCTGGAGGGCCATCTCCGCCCCATCCATTCCCCTTGCCGGGAAAGCAAACTGTGCATCCTCAATGTCGAGTAGATCATTCCATGTGTCTGGGAACGGTTCGTCGATTGATTCGCTATCAAAGACAAGATGGCGCATATCCGTAAAGGCAAACGGATAAGCGATTGTGGCCCCGTCAACCTGGCTAATAATCCTCGCCGCGGGAAACAAATCATCCACCATCTCCTGGTCGATCATTGCGTCCAATGGAAAGATGAGTCCCTGCGATACCGCGTATTCTACTTCCTCAGATGGCAGCATGACGAGATCTGGCAAGATTTCAGATGCAAGACCGCTCCCAGCTTGAAGGTAGCTCAGAATTCCACCAGGTCCGGTTGGGACTTTGCCTTCAACCTCAACAGATATCTCTGGATGGATGGTCTGGAATGACGAGAATTGATCTGCCAATATGGGTCCACCCTCTGGATCATTTACTTGGGAAAATTGGTTGGCGATCCAGACATTGAGAGTAGTGGGAGAAAAGAGACCTGATATTAGGGTTGACTGGGGGATAGTCATCAGGGTAGGAGTTGCGACTGGTGTCGGCTCGTCCGATTCAAGAGTGGCGGCAGGTTCTTCTGAGTCCACACCAGAAGCCCCGCAACCGGTGAGTATTAACAGAAGCAAAAGCAGTAACCCACCCTGAATACGCATCCTCGAAGTATAAATCAAAATGCCTGCCGGTCGAAATCGGAAAGTACCGCTACCTTCGGATGTTACTTTACATAAATACTAGTTGGAGTCGCAAGGAATACATGATGACTCCGTATTCTGCGCCCTTAGGCTGGCGAAAAATCTACAGCCGAAATTAGACGGAGTTAGGCGCTTTTAATATCGAAGCAGGGCGCCGATCTGACCGATTTTTTCCAGATCGGGATTGTCTTTCACTACCTCGACGGTTCCTCCCTGCCCAAGCGTGCTAGATACAGCTTCTTCTATCACGTCTTCCACCGCCAACAATTGACTGTCTCCAAATGGTGAAGCAGCGTTCTCGTAGATGGTCAGGTATTTCGAGCTCTCGTCAATAAATCCCGGAGTTCGGAAACCATCGCTGATGATCAGGGTCTGAACGCGTCCTTCTCCGATTTTTCGCAGCGTTGGATCCAAACCGGTGACGGCATTACCCCCTTTAGCGGCAGTGGTGATCAGGTTTTGCACCACTTTCTCTTCTCGTTCGGTATTGGCTTGTTCAAGGAGGCCAAGCGCAAGTTGGTGAACTTCCCGTTCACGGGCGTTCATGTCCACCGCAAAAGTACCGGCGACGCGACTCTGCAGCTGTTTTGAAAGATTCTCGCGAAACTGGGCTATATTCTCAGCCGTTCCTCCTAAGAATAAACGCCGAATTGGCCTGTTAGCAAAGAACATCTGGGCCGCCTCCGCAGCGTCTCGCATGTTTCTCTGGGCGACTTCCTCTTCGTGCTTACCACCCTGTCCGCCTCTCTGACCGGTCGCGGCTGTCGCGCCGCCACTTCTGGCGGACCCGCCACCGTGCTTCTGTTTACGCACATCTTCGCCCATCGTCCCGGCCACTTTCTGCAGCTCACCCAGGTGATATTCAAAAAACTGAGCTCCGACCCGGTCCACGACGATCACCGCATAGTGGGCATAATAATCCAGCAGGTGAGAGAGAGGTTTTACATGCGGCCTTCGCCCAATCTGCATCCTATTCCGAAATGAAATTGCCGACGGATAAGCCCGGAACAGATCCTTGTCCGCGCAGGAAAACATAGCCAGTCCTGGTATGCCCCAGTCGTGGGAGAAGTCGAGATACCGCTCAATCGCTGCTGCATCGTCCTCAAGTCCACCAACATCTTTGAACATCGTCCGCACTTGCAGCTTTACCGTTTCGCTGGTCTGCTGTGACGTATCGGAATCCAGATATAGACTTACCACCTTTGCGCCCTCCGCGTCAAAGGCCAACAACTCCTGCAGATCCTCCTGGGTGACCATCAATACCTCCTTGGTCGCAAATATTTGGTTAGAGATTGATAAACACATGACTCTTTACCAGAGTCACATTGTGTAACAACATTATGTAAACATATTATGTAAATAGACTCGTGCTGATATAGAGCTCTCTAGCGCCGTATAAACAAAGTAAACAAAGAATACAGAGTTCAGATCAGACCCTATGGTCGCGCCCCGAGCGTCAGGGGAACGATAACCGTCTCTCCATCTCGAATAACCGATAGATCAACCGTCTGGCCCACAGCAGTGTTGAATACAAGATAAGCGATCAATTCTTCCGTATCCTGCACGGGCTGCCCGTCGATGGCCACAATCAGGTCGCCTCCGCGCCGGTCGCTTTCGCGCGCTGATACCAAACCAGCGTCATCAGCCGGACCACCGGGCGTAATACCAGTAACATAAGCCCCTCTAAACTGGGGCAGAGCAAATCTCTCCTGTAAGTTCAAATTCAGTGACTGAATCTGTACCCCCAGATAAGAATATATATATTCGCCATGTTCGATTAACGTGGGCACGATACGGCTAACCGCGTTGACTGGAATCGAAAAGCCGACTCCCGAATTAACACCCGTTGTCGTCCGGATCGCGCTGTTAACCCCAACTACCTCCCCATGCAGATTTAACAATGGTCCTCCAGAATTTCCTGGATTAATTGGAGCATCGGTCTGAATAACCTGGGGTAAAGAGTAGTGTCCAAGGGTGTTGGTTGGCTGACGTTGTGACTCAAGGCTCCTACCAAGCCCGCTGATGATTCCCAAAGACATTGAACCTTGCTCGCCGAACGGATTGCCAATGGCGATTACCAACTGGCCCACAAGCAGCTCGTCCGAATCACCCAAAACGACCGGCCTGGAACTTTCAGGCAATGAATCTACCTCCAGCACCGCCAAGTCGCTATCGATATCGGTGCCAACGACATCACCG
>DASRZI010000260.1:0-12559 GCA_035686605.1 Candidatus Zixiibacteriota bacterium | reverse complement strand
CCTAACAACCAGTGCAGCTATCTAACACCATCCGTTCGCTCTTCTTGCGAGCTGTTGTGAGATAGAGACGGGTGAATTGTTGCACGGCTTCATTACGTCTGTCAGGATCGGCAAGAGCATCCAGCATCAGCACCTGTGTTTCTTTGAATGCCAGGGCACGGTCCCGTTTTTCTTTTTCATCGTCGATAGCTGCCAGCGCATCTCTGTCCACATCTTCATTGGTTTCCAGCATATTCATCAGAATCGCGTTCCGGATAAAGATATCCCCTGTCCGCGTCCTGATCAGCAAAGTTGACTCTTCATCAGCGGTGGACAACTGACCAACAGCGAGGTCGGCTGATTCGCCCGAATAGTCGGTGCAACTAGCACAACCAGCGCGGGAGTAGGCTTCCGCCTCTTGGCGGGAGATGCGTGACACGGTGCCATCCCACAACAACATCTGGAGCCATTGGCCATCGGGCGAGACCTCGACACGCCTGACATGCTCAGGAAAAATCCCACCCTGCCGGACGAGGAGTTCATCTATGAGTGCTGGCTGGTAGGTGCCGGTGCAAAATATCGCGATGCTCAAAGTGATCGCTTCTCGATAAAATCTCAGCCGTGGATTGCTTGTTTCCTTAAGCTTGCGGATCGCCTGGGCTGTGCAAGGCGTGCCGACTACAGCAACCTTCTCCATTCGCCTGACAAATATCGCTTCATTCAAGACGTCCAAGACAGGTGCCCACAGGTACTGCGGGCCGATGCCAGACACAATTTCTTCGACACTTTCCGCGACTCGGGCGACTGGTTTCAGGCTCCATGGTTCGACATCAAGCGTAACAACCCCATCTAGCAGACCTGCCACGTACCCGGCAGCCAGGATGCTGCGAATCACGTCATTCGGTATCCCTGATTGAATAGGTCTAACAGCGCGCGCTGCAACAGCTACCTGGGCTACAATCGGCGTCCAATGGGCCAACCTAGGGCAAACCTCGGCGCATAACTCGTCACAGAAAGTACAGCTGTCAAGTGGGACCTTGGTATAACCAACTGTTTTGATGGGTACATCCCTAATGGGATGGTCTGTCCCGTCCCAGTGGAGCACCTGCTTTGAACAGGCCGCCACGCAGAGCCCACAACCTGCACAATTATTCAGTGACCAAACTTCAGTTTCCAATCGATGTGACATGCGAACCTCCATGGAGACAGCTTGATGAGTGCTGGACTCAACCGGCAGCTTGCTCTTGGTGTGTTGGTATCTTAAATGTGTGCCAAATTAACTTGATTTCCTCGGCAAATTCGGTCATTTCGGCAGCAAATTGCTTGGCGTCATCGCCGGACAACATGAATAGCCGAATGCGGCGCGGATCAATACCACGATCAGCCATTTGTTGCTTCAGGTTTGCCATTCGTTGCATAGCCCAGATATTCCCATGCCCGTAGTGACATTCACCCAGACCGCAAGCGCCGAGGGCAACCCCGTCAGCGCCGTTTAACAACGCCCACAACACCATGCTGGGATCTACTCGGGCCGAGCAATTTAGCCGGATGAGACGGACTCCAGGTGGGTAGGGTATCCGACGGCTTCCTGCCAAATCGGCTGCGATACTTGCACTCCAGTTACAAGCTAGCGCGACGATCCGTGGTGAGGGATCTAAGCTATCGATTACGGTTTCTAGACCGTAACCGTTTCCGAACGCGGCTGAGATCTGACCCATCAGGCTCAGATCATCCCACTCTGGCAAACTGATTGCCTTTGCCGAACAAGTGACCACACAGTTGCCACAGCCAATACAGCGAGCCCAGTTAACGCCCGCCAGGGAAAATTTGGACGAGCGTTGAATCATCTCAATGCTTTGCGTTGGACAGACCTCGACACAGCTTCCACAACCAGTACACAGCGCCGGATCAATCTCCGCTACCGGCGTTTCTTTTCTAATGGAGTCTTGTCTTAAGAAATGCAGAACTCGCCCGCACGTTACATAGGCCTCGAGGAGCGCAGCCTCGAGATCCAATGGCTGGTGAGCAAATCCGATGGCGTATACCCCGTCATCTATCACCATTTCGGGGTACAGACGGATCCGTGGCTCTATTACGAAATTTTCCTGATCCTGGGGTAGGCGGAACAGGGCAGCCAGTTTGCTAAGGTAAGCGTCAGCTCTGTATAGCAGCGCTGCGAAAACTTGATCACAGGGTAAGTGCATTCGCTCACCGGTGATCGGATCCACCACAGTTACGCGACGATCGCCGATGACCGGTGGTTGGTGCTCGCGATAGGGGATAAAGGAGACACCTGATTCTTTGGCCGCCACGAAATCAGGCTTATTGGGGTCGGTTAGATCCGGATCTTGGAATAATATAGTGACGTGAGAACGCGCGTCCATCTCCTTCAAGGAGATAGCCAGGTGGATAGCGAGCCGGCCGTTCAATCGGGCGCTTGGGCCGTGATCGTTAACCGGTAGAATGATGACTACCTGAGACCCTGACCCATTGCCGCTGGCCGTTATACCAGGCAAGCCCATCTGCGCTTCGTACAGAGACATTGTCGGCGTTTTACCAATCCATTGACCGGTAATCTGCCTTTTGAGTAAAGAATCTCCCGTGAGCACTACTGCACCCACATCGTGGAGCACAACCTTGCCGTTTTGCGTCACCGTAACATGATAATTTCCGGGAATGCCCGTTACATTGGTCAGTCGGGCACCTTTTATGTTGTGAATGCGGGAATGTTGACGGACAGCTCCAACTTTACTGGCAAGCAGGTTTTCTTCTTGGTCTTGGTAGAGCAATGTCATACTGGTCGACTGCTTGGGGGCTTCTACTAACGTTACGTCAATGCCGTTATCGGCCAAGGTTAAGGCGGTAGTTAGCCCGACTATGTCGCCTCCAACAATCATCGCCGCTGGGATGATTTTGCTTGAATACGAGTGAGCCGGTCGGATGGTGGTTAATTGATTCACACCCATGGCAATCAGGTCGATAGCCTTCCGTTGAGCTCGTACAGGCTGTTCCGCATGCACATTGACGCACTGCTCGCGAATATTGGCGATAGTAACATAGCTTGGATGCAGCCCGACTATCTCAGCCATTCTTCGGAATAGCTTCTCGATTAACTGGGCAGTGCAACCGGCAACCAACAGACGTTCCAAACGCTGTTCTTGAATTGCTTGCTGCAACCTACTCTGCCCATCTTTGCTGCAAGGGTAAGCCCCCGTGCTTGTGTAAACTACACCGGGCAATGAGGCGACTTGTTGCAAGAGATAATCTACATTAAGCGTCGAGTTGATTTCGCCCCCACACCTGCATACGATCACACCTATTCGTGGCAATCTCTCTTCGGCCATATTGTTATCCTGCACTTCTGCTGCCGTTCATCGGAATTTGAGCTGTGTCATCGCATAACTGACAATAAAACTGCTGGTAATCGGCAAACGGGTGTTGGGGAAGATGAAGCCCGCTAACATCGTTAAGAGTCAATTTGCCTGTGGGACACATCAATACGCATGTACCGCAGGAGATGCAACTGGACGAGACCGTTGCAAAAGGCACACTTACTTGCTTGGTACTACCGCGATTGATCATGCTAATCGCGCTGATACCGACGATCTCATTGCACGCCCTAACACATAACCCGCAAAGAACGCACGAATCCGCATCCGGGAGTCTGTAGCGTGGTTCCTCCACGCCCAACTTGTCCGCCAAGGCCACAATCTCAGGATTTCGATAAGCGCCAGCTAATAGGAGCTCGGCCGTCAAGCGTCGGTTTCGTCTGACTGCAGCACTATTAGTCTCGACCTGCAGACCTTCCTGACATGGATAGGCGCAGGAAGCTACTAGTCTTGAAGAGTTCGTATCTTCCACGATCTCCACGATCTCCACGATACAAAGCCGGCAAGCGCCGTAAGGCTCCAAGGCCGGATGATAACAGAGCGTTGGCACATCGATGCCGTTCTCACGACATGCTTCCAGCAATGTTCGCCCATCGGCTACTGCAATATCGCTACCGTCTATGGTTAAGTGAATCATAATTAGCTCACAGAGATGGCGTTGAATTTGCACAGACTCATGCAAGTCCCACACCGGTTACACTTGTCAACATCAATTACATGGACTTCTTGTTTGACCCCGCTGATGGCATTTTCTGGGCAATTACGCAAGCAAACCATACAGCCAGTGCAGTTCTCTGGGATCACCGAATAGGTAATCAATCCCTTACATACTCTTGCCGGACAAGTTCCCTCGAAAATGTGGGCCTCATACTCATCACGGAAATATCGCAAGGTCGAAAGTACGGGATTTGGCGCCGTCTGTCCTAAACCACATAGCGAGGATTTCCTGATCTCTTGACCTAGTTCCACCAGGTATTCGATATCTCCAGGCCGACCTTGACCGGCACAAATCTGTTCAAGGGTGGCAAGCATAGCTTTGGTGCCCAGGCGGCACGGTACGCACTTTCCGCAGGATTCTTCCTGGGTAAACTCCATAAAGTAGCGGGCAAAATCGACCATGCAGGTGTCTTCGTCGGCAACTACTAATCCCCCAGAACCCATGATGGCTCCCAAAGATGTCAAGGACTCGTAGTCGATTTTGACATCAATGTGCTCGGCCGGAATGCATCCGCCCGACGGCCCGCCGACCTGTGCTGCTTTGAAACGCTTTCCGTTTGGGATCCCACCACCGATGTCAAAGATTAACTCTCGCATGGAGACACCAAGTGGCACTTCCACTAATCCCGTATTGCAAATGTTCCCCACCAGGGAAAATATCATCGTGCCTTTGCTATTCTCAGTACCGATGTTGGCGTACCAATCTGCCCCACGGTTGATGATAATCGGGACCGAGGCCCAAGTCTTCACGTTGTTAATATTTGTCGGATGGCCCCAGAGACCCGATTGTGATGGATATGGTGGACGAGGTCGCGGTTCGCCAATTCTTCCTTCGATCGAAGCCATCAATGCCGTTTCTTCACCACAGACAAAAGCGCCGCTACCTAGCTTAATATTGACATTCAGGTCAAAGTCGCTATTAAGAAGGTTTTTACCAAGGAACCCGCGTTCCTGGGCCTGGTCGATAGCTTGCCGAAGGTGCCTCACCGCCAGTGGGTATTCGTTGCGGATGTAAACATAGCCTTGCTGGGCACCAATAGCATAGGCGCCTATGGCCATACCTTCTAAAACACGGTGGGGGTTTCCCTCCATGATGGAGCGATCCATATAAGCGCCTGGGTCTCCCTCGTCTGCATTACAGATAACGTACTTGATATCCTCGGGTTGTTGACGACATAGCTCCCACTTTAAACCGGTGGGAAAACCAGCCCCCCCACGCCCCCTCAGACCAGAACACTTGATCTCGTCGATAACATCTTCAGGCGACATCTTGGTAAGAACAGTTTCAAGGGACTTATACCCTCCTGCCCTGATGTATTCATCGATCTCGAAAGGATCAATCAGTCCATTTAAATCGAGTACGACCCGCTTCTGGTGCTTGTAGAACGAGGCCTCGGATTCTTTTGCGATCGCTTCGCCTGTATGAGGGTCTATGTATAGAAGACGCTCGATAACTTCACCTTCCAAGATCGTTTTGGTGATGATCTCGGGGACATCCTTAGGTCTGATGTGGACGTACATGATCTCCTGAGGACGGATAACGACCAGAGGTCCTTGCTCGCAGAAACCGTGACAGCCGGTAGATTTGATTGAAAAATCGACCTCGCCATTAAGATTTAGCCGGGAAAATTCTTGCTTAAAAGCCTCAAAGACGTCATCACTACCATAGATGCGACAACCCGTGCCCCCACAGACGGTCACGTAGGTCGTGGTTAATTCTGCCGAGCCAGATTCGGCCAGATGCTCTTCAATTACCTCTGGAATGGAGCTGGCCCTAAGTTCAACCATGTTTAACCTCCATCCTCTTAAGGTTCTTGAGCAACCGGTTAGTTTTCTGGGCTGTCATTTGCCCGGCATATTCCCCATCGGTCACGATAATAGGTCCCAGGGCACAAGCTCCCAGGCAATTGACGGTTTCCAGGGTGAATAACCGATCCCGTGTTGTTCCTCCGGTCTCGATTCCAAGTTGGGTCTCAAGCCAGTCAAGGATGCGCGGGCTGCCGCGAACGTGACAGGCCGTGCCCATACAGACGCTCATGCAGTGCTTCCCTTTCGGAACTAGGCTAAATGCGTTATAGAATGTGGCTACCGAGTAGACCTGAGAAAGCGGCACGCCTAGCCAGGCGCTGGCCAATACTAATGCCTCAGGGGGAAGGTACCGATAGCGCTCCTGGATTTTCTCCAGGGTGGCTATCAATGCTCTTTCCCCTGCTACTCCCCTCTCTATAATAGTGTACAACTCGCTTATCGTTGCATCCATGCGGGTATTCCTAAAAGTTGCCGAGTGCATTTGTATCAATCGCGGCATAAAGTTGTCTGCTTGGGCCTGCCGGCAAATCCTATTTCTATCTATTGACCGTGAATTCTCTAGCAGACCCGGATTGGTGGCGTGAAGATCGAGGTTAAAAGCGTGGCAAATCCACGCCGCATTCTGACATCTTCATCGGTAATAGGAACGACATCCAACACTGATGGATACTTGGCATAAACGGGGAATTCTGATTCTTTTAGACTTTGAGTCAGTGCCCGATCAAGTGCGATAATGAGAGCTTCGAGCGCCGCCGAAGATTTTCTTACCAGGAGAAGTAAATGCACATTGGCATCTAGTGGCTGCACAACACCTAAATCAAATTCTGGATTGGTATCAGGTTCATACAAGTAGACGTTTTTGATTTGCTCATCATTTTTCATCAATAGGTTACCAACCCCCTTAGCCAAGCCACACTTAAGGTGGCTCAGAAAATCCTGTCTTTGACTCAGTGCAACGAGATCTTCGTCTCGGCTAGCCGCTGGGAGCCTGGAAACAGCATATTCGATCGCATTATCACGAATGGCGTTGACGTGTTCTTGGATGTCAGTTATTTCTGCTGCTACGCGTATGTCCTGCCAGTCGACATTTGAAACATTGGGTGACATTACTTTCCTCCTATCTTCGATGTATCGAGAAAGGACATCCCTTTCAAAGTTTGGAAACCATTAAAAGCATCTAGCTCAAGTTAGCATAAAATCCATTAAGGACTCATATAAGGCAGGCCCATTTGTATTAAAAACGCATGAAAAAGCCACAGCCAGGAGCCGTGGCTAGTTTCTTCTATTGGTTGCGCTTGGAATGGTGCAGGCAGGATTGACTGCCTAGCTCTCGTCAGGACACCCCAGCATGTATCCTACCCCAGGGCTGGTCACGATCAATTGTGGATATTCTAGATCTGCTTCTAATTTGCGCCGGAGGTGATGAATACAAGCGCGCAGGTAATCGATGTCGTACCGGTATTCGGGTCCCCAAACCGCCGACAGAAGCTGTTCATGAAGAATGACCCGGTTGCGATGACTTATAAACTCATGTTACAGGCTATACTCAGTTTTGGTCAAGTGGATTTCCTCATGATTGGATTTCCTCGTGATCCCGAGTCACTCGCCTACGGGCGAGGTCGATATACAGCGGACCGCAGAAGACGTCTACATCTGTTACTTCGGATGCTTCGCGTATTGATCGCTTCAATATCGATTGCACTCGTGCTAGGAGTTCCTTGGCGCTAAAGGGTTTGGTAATGTAATCATCTGCAGTTGAATCAAATCCTTCCAAGACATCCGATTCTCTGGCCTTGGCCGTTAGCATGATTATCGATACATATGAGAACTCCCGCATTTGTTGCGACATCTGGTAACCGTCGACATCGTCTGATAGGACAATATCTAGAAGGACCAGATCTGGCTCGTAAAAAAATGCGCCCTCGAGAACTGGAGGCGGAACTGGCCAAAATTGCTCGAACGACGAGATTTCGTTGATTATTTTGAATACGCCCTGGTTCAGGAGGTTGCCCAGGTGATCGCAGCCTACGACCAGCGTGTCCAGGCTGTCTATCTCTTTGAAGAAACGGCCAATCCCAACGCAGAGACAGAAGATTATCTCTCTAATGTCGATCTGACTGTTCATCTCCTGGCTTCGGTAACTTCTGCTTCGGCTGCGCAAGAAGCATTCGTTACCTCCGTCGACCGGGCCTTAACCGAGGTTCTGCGCAAGCTGCCGTCGGACGCATTTTCCAGGCGCACCTCCTTCCTCAATGTCATACCCATAACCGAAGACGATATCGAGGAAAGGCGGGGCTACGCCGTACTATTATCATCCAGCTACGCCGTACTATTATCATCCAGCTACGCGCGGCCACTAAGAATCTGGCGGCGCGCCTAGGGTTTCATTCTAGGCATGAGTCGTGCCTTTCAGAAAGGGCATTACACACTGCTGTACTGGGTGACGATTCTCGCACAGAATTACCTCCAAGGGCGGAGGAGATCTACCCTGACCTCCTTTGCCCTTTATTTCGTGGCAGTCAAAGCGCAATCGAAAATCATGCTCCAGTTATTCGACTTTCAGATGATTTTCTGTCCGTCCATAATCTGTCGTCATTGCAGGATGGGCATCGAACACAAGGTCGGCAAACTCTCTGGAGTCGCTTCCGTCGGTGTGACTTGGGCGCTATGCAGGCAGTTATCAAATTCGACCCTGCCGCGGCCGCCACTGCTTCTGTGGCTTTCGGACAGGACACGAATAAGGCATCCCCTTCAGTGTCTACTTCTTGACCATGCCACTTCTTGAATATCGATCTGAGAATTACGTGATGATCGGCGAGTAAGTTCATGTTCTCCTCGCCTAGCATCTGCGATAGGCGAGTTGAACCTTTTATTTCGGTGAAGAGGAAAGTGACAGTGCCCTCGGGAAGGATACCTGGATGTTCTGCAGATAACTGGTTCATGGCGCCATCCTTTTGGCTGCGCCAACGCAGAAGTAAGCGATCAATCATCTCGGTCTAGATGAAAACATCTAGGGTGAACCGTGTTCGGTCAAACTAGATGTCTGACTGATTTATCCTTCACCATCAGTCGCCTGACCGTTTATGGTTGCTGCCTGATTAACTAATGAGGCTCGATGATCAGATTTTGCCAGCGATTCAGGACGCCGAGAGACGGCCGGCGCAGCTTAAGCCAGGGCTTGATCAGCACCGGCATATTGCTATAGCCGATTGGAATAATGGCCGCTTCATCGATTAGAATCTGGTCGGCTTGCCGGTACATCTGCATGCGCAGCTCATGATCGGTTGTTCGCTGGGCCTCCTGGACCAATCCTTCGAAGCGCTCGTTTTTCCACAGATTTAGGCAGATGGCGCCCACCCGCAAGAAATTATCGGGATCGGGATAATCGGCCGTCCAACTGGTCACCATAATATGGGGCGGCCGGTCGTACTCGCGAGCGTAGAAGATTTCTGGCGCCACTACTCGAATGCCGGCGACAATGCCTAGATTGTCTAACCATTGATCGCACACAGCCTGCATCGCCGGTGCGTACTCCTCCGCCACCGGCGTCTCGAGAATGGGCAATCCTTGGCCCCCAGGATAGCCGGCCGCGGCCAAGATCTCCCGGGCCTGTTCGACATCAAAGGGGAGACCGATGCCCTCTGAATGACCGGGCATCCCAGGGGGTAGAAAGCCGCCTGTTGCCGGGAAGTTCACGTTACTACCCATCCGATCTTCTTGGTATTCGGGATCAAAGGCCAGAGCTAGCGCCCGGCGTACGCGGCGATCATCGAAGGGTGACCGGCGCGTGTCTAGAGCCACAAAATGGGTCACAGGAGCCGGTAATGAGAGGTAGTCAGCGGCGAATTGCTGCAAGGCCGTGGCCCAGTAATGGTCGGGCAGCATAAAGAGGTTAAGCATGTCCAGGCGGTCCGTCCGGTAATCGACCAATAGTTGGTCCCGATCGGCGGGCATGCACAGTTCCACCCGTTCCACATTGCCATCCCAGCGGCCGTGGTAGGTGGGGTTTCGAATCAGAGTCACCGGTTCGCCCACCTGTGGGGCGGCCAGTTGAAAAGGCCCGTTAGTCGCCAGGTTCTCGGGCTTGGCCCAATCATCACCATAAAGCTCAACAAGGTGGCGAGGCACTGGCAAAGCGCTGTGCAGAGCTACCAGGTGGGGGAAATATACCCGAGGTCCTTCCAGTTCTACCTCCAGAGTAAAGGGATCTAGCGCTTTTACACAGACCAGGTCAGGGTCTGATAACTTACCTTGATGGAAGGCTCGGGCCCATTTGATGTCATACAGCAGTGGGGCGACGTCGCTATTTGTAGCCGGGTTCAGCGCGCGTTTCCAGGCGTAGGCGAAGTCATAGGCTGTTACAGGCTGTCCATCTGTCCACTGTACATCCTCCCGCAGGTAAAAGATGTACTTTCGGCCGTCCGCCAATAGTTCCCAGCTGCGAGCTACATCAGGGACGACATTCATCTCCGGCGAGTGTTTGGCCAACCCGCTGAAAATATTTTCAAAAACTCTGAGGTAATGATAAGAGTTTGTCATCGCTGGATCCAGGATCAGCTGGCCCGGCAGGTCAACACGTAAGGCATGGGGCGCCGGGGGGAGAGGGGCTGCCGGTCGGGTTAAACCGGCTTGCTGCCAGAGCGTGAAACCCTTGTCATAGGCTCTTCGAGCTTGGCGAAAATCGGATAACAGGTGATAGGTCAATCCCAATTTCATCTGGGTCTGCGCAGCCCGCTCGTAGTCGCCCCCTTCCTCCAGCAATGGAATCGCTCTCAGATAATGGGCTATGGCTTCCTGGTGAGCGTATAATGCCCGAGAGCGATCGCCGGCCGAGAGATAATATCTCGCCGCCTTCTTCGTCTCACCGGCAACTTCATAATGCCGGGCTAGTTTTACCGTTATCTGTTCTAGTCGTCCGGCGTATAGTTTTTCCAAAATTGGGGCGATTTGGCCGTGCAGCAACCGTCTCTCTCCGGCGCTGAGTTCATGGTAGAGATAGCGCTGAAACATGCTATGGGTGAAACGGTAGCGGGACAATAAACGGCCATCAATCTGCAGCGCCTGGCCTTCCTTTACTAAGTGGTGGCGTCGCTCGAGGTCCCTGGAAAATGTCCGCAACAATGGACCTTCCTGAAGGCCATGTACCTGAGCTATGACCTGAGCGGTGAATTCTTCGCCCTCAACGGCAGCCACGGTCAGGATCTCGCGTAAACCCTCATCCAGCCGTCCAATACGCGATGATATGACCCCCTCCACTCGAACCGGCAGCTTCTCCCAGGATAGTGAGGGGTTTGTTATCCAGAGTCCCTCTTCATCCCGGACCAGATCTCCCGCTTCTTGCATATCCCGTAACAGCTCCACGGTGAACAGGGCATGACCGCCAGTTTGCTGGAGCATTTTTTGACGAAACGCTGGCCCAAGGCGGTTAGAATCGCTATCCAATAGCTCGTTTAAAAAACGTTCGGCTTCACTCTCGTTCAGGTCAACCCACACCTGACCATAGGAACGTTTAAATTCGTCCAGCACCAGCGCCAGTGGATGCCGGTTGGCATCGCGACCCAGGGCAACCTCCTCCGGCCGGTAGGCCCCAACGAGCAAGATCCTGGTTCCGGCTAGACGGCGACCGAGATGAAATAAGAGGTTTATCGAACCACCGTCGGCCCACTGTAGATCATCCAGCAGCACCAAGAGTGGGTGTTCCTGGGCCAGATGATGCAATACGTCGACGACCTGTTCAAAGAGCTGCGTCTGTTCCAGGTCGTCGGGAACCGGTTTTTTCCGTTCGATCACTGTTTGCAGCCAGCCCATCAAGGGGCTGCCGGCCGGCGTCGCCTTCGAGAGACGCGAGATCAAGCCGCTGCCGCGTACGAAAGTATCGACCAGTTCTGGCCCATGGTCGGCCAGGATATGGGCCATCAACGGCATGGCCTCCCACAGCCGCCGGGCTCCCTCGGTCGTAATGGCCCCAGCCGCCCAGCCGGTCTTTACATCGCCTGCTAGCGATCGGAGAACGTCGCGGAAAGGTAGGTAGGGGTCTCCGCGGCCGCTAAAGGCATCGCAATTGCCCAGGGCGACAAGCAGATCAGCTTCTATTTCTTGGGCTTTCCGGCTGAAAGCATTCAAAAGGGCCGTCTTACCGCTGCCGGCGTTTCCAGCTAGGAAGAAGATACCTCCTTGTCCTTCCAACACCCTACCTAGCTGGTCGAAAAGCTGCTCTAATTCCCGCTCGCGACCAACAAAGACTGGTACTGGTTTTTCAACCGCGCCTTCATCTAGGAAGGCAGGCAGCCTGACTGGTTCCTGCGCTGAGATGTCCGGTCCAAGCGCTTCCAAGGATTTCAGTAAAGGGAATTCGGCTGGCAGGCCTTTGATAACCAATTGGCGAATCTGCTCGGGGCGCTGCATATCTTTCAGACGATGCCGTCCTAGATCCAAAAGTGATACATCTTTCGGAAGATCGCCCACCACCAGAGCAGCTGTAGTTTCTGAGAGCAGAACCTGACCTCCATGGCCAATGTGAGCAATACGGGCTGCCCGGTGAACGTCCATGCCCACGTAGCCCTCTTCGGCTGTCCAGGGTTCGCCAGTATGCAGGCCCATTCGTACTCGGACTGAGACTCCCTGCGGCCAGTTATGTTTGGCTAAAGCCCTTTGGGCTTCAGCTG
>DASRZI010000259.1:0-8819 GCA_035686605.1 Candidatus Zixiibacteriota bacterium | reverse complement strand
GAAACCATTTTTGATCCCAGGACGATGTTCGGCGCCATGATGGGGGAAATAGTATTGGAAGCCGACGTTGTCGATGGGGCCTGCCGTGCGGTTGCGCGCGTGTATGGTGAATTCGCCGGTGCTGCCGTTGATGAAGTTCTCGGTGGGGGAGGTGATCCAGAAATCCCAATTCCGGTTTGCCCCGATGGATTCGGCCGGATCGCTCACGATAAAGGCCGCGCCGATGGCCTGGTCTTGAATGGCGTAGCCGTCGCCATCAAGGAGGACGTAGTCCACGGCCCAAACACCCAGCGGGCTGGCGGCTGTGGTGGTGAAAGGCAGGCTGGATGGGACGCCGGCGGTGACCGTGGTGGTGATGGTCTGCTCTCCGGCGATGTTCTTGTAGGGATCCAGGGTGACAAGGCGAACGGCCGCTGCTTCCTGTCCTGTCAGATTCAGCATCTGGACGGTGCCGGTCACCTGCTCGGCAGGCGCGAAGTCGGGGAAGGAGTGGTCGTACCCTTCTAGAGCTCCAAGGGTGGACCAGGCGACCAGATCCCGCCAGACCTGGTAGTCGTGTCGGGAGTATTGGTAGTTGCTGCTGCCCCAGTCGGCGTAGACTGTGGTGGCCATGACGTAGCCGCCGCCATGGGGATAGAGTAGGGCGGCTGGGTAGCCGTTTTTATCGCGTTCCAGAAGGGTGATGGCGTTTTCCGGGAAGGCTGAGAAATAGCCGTCCACAAGAAGGTCCAGCGACTCTTGTTGGAAGCTAGACAGGGCCTGGTGGTATTGGGGGAAGCGGACGGCGGCGTCGAAGCAGGATTGGTCTTCTTGCCAGCCATAGCCACCGAGGTTGCCAGGTAGGGCGGAGAATTCATAACCATGCTGCTGGGTCGAGACCAGTATCACACCCCCTTGATTCACATAGTCTTCCAGCCGGGAACGCAGGCTGGTAGAACCATATAATCCGATCAGGCCGGCGGAGGGGATGAGCAAGACCGGATATGTCGCAGCGATTGCGGGAGCGAAATCAGGATCCAGAGTGTCGAAGGGTTCGCCCAATGCGGTCAGGAAAGCGGCCGCTTCTTCGGCAAATCCGTTCCAAAACACAGCGATGCGAGGTGACCGGCGGTATGCTGGCAGCACGCTTCCCAGTGTCGTTGTCTCCAGGTTGGTCGTTTCGGGATTGGACTGGGGAAACCAGAGAGGCAGCGCGTTACTCGTAGTGAGACCGGTCGATCCTGGTGAAGGGAATTGTCTTGAGGCGACAGAGAAGGTGTCATCCTGGTGGTCGGGCAGTCTTGGGGGAGGCTCGTAGTACTGTTCTTCTGGCGGTGCGTCGCCTGCATAACCGCCTGACGATGAACCATCTGACGGAGATCCAGGGTCAAATCCCTGTCCCGCACCGTCCGCGGCTGGGTCCGGGTTGAAGGACATGACTTGCGACTTAGGCCCGAAAAACTTACCCGCTGCTCCTCCGGCGGCCGCGGCCTTATCGGCGACGTCTTTGACTTTCTTGGCATCCTCATAAAGCTCAAGCACTTGGGAGTTCATTTCTGAAGGTATCTCAAGTTTCGGAAACGCTGCCGTCGCCACCTTGCCCATCGCCTTGAAACCTTCTTCGGTACCATGAGCTAGATCACCAACTCTACGGCGGTTATTCTTCACCTGCTGCCGAGCTACCGCATTTGCCAGATTGCCAACATTTCTCGTATTCTTGTTTGTGATTTGCCTTCGAGCGATAGCCGTATTAGTCATCTTCTGCTGAGTTTGGTTTCCCATGTTCCAGAGTTTTTTGAGCATAAAAAAGATTGATCCTCCAAGTATTATCGCGCCTACGACTATGGTTACGACGGCCTCTCCAGTTGGATCCGTGTAGCCGAAAGGATTATTCAGAGCGTAGATGAAAGGGTGTCGAATGTGGGGATAAGAGATAGACCCGTTTACAGGATCTGGGCTAGTGAAGCGCCCTGTTGTGGGATCATAGAAGCGGGCCCGGTAATAATAGAGGCCGCTTTTGGTCTCATACGCCCGACCGGTGTAGCGGTAGGGGTTAACTATACCACCCGAATCCTCGAGCATATTGCCGAAAGCGTCATACCGGTAGGCAGCGACGACGTTTTCACCTCCATCGGTTAAACCGATGATGCTGCCAAGCCCGTCGGGGTGGTAGGCGTAATTGACGCCGTCGCGTTTCATAGAAACCCAGTCATCATAACCCAGTCCAGCGGTGTAACGGGCTACGGTAATGCCGGCCGCATCCGTCTCAAGCAGGGTGTTCTGAAGGTCATGAAAATAATACGTGTCAATAACACCATTTGACCCTGACTTCAGCTGCAAGCCTGTTTGGCCAGGGTAGGCAAAGAATTGTTCGCTTTGGCCATCGGGATATCCAATATTTGCCAGGTGATTTTCGTAATCATAGGTGTAGCTGGCGACACCGCTGGCGTCTTGCTTACTTAAAAGATTGCCATTGTTATCGTATGAGTAGGTGATTGTCTGAGTCGGTGTATGCTGGTAGATCAGCTGGTTGGCTTCGTCGTATTCGTAGATTGTCTCGCCCATCAAGGAATCGATTGAGTTTAGGCGGTTGCCGACAGCATCGTAGGTGTAATCGACGCTACGTCCATCAGGATAGATGACTTCTAAGAGCTGATTCAGAGCATCATAATCGTACGAAGTCGTACCAATAGCTGCCTCCACCATTTCTACGCAGTTTCCCGCATCATCGTAGGTGTAGGAATAGCCGGAGATGAGAACGCCATTCGACTTATGGTTGTTCAATGTAACAAGCCGGTCAGCGTCATCATAGGTATAAAGCGCGTAGGTGCCGTTGGCGTTATTCTGGCGCTCCAGTCGACCAGCAGGATCGTAGTCAAATGAGGTCAGGTTTCCATCTGGATCGGTTATTGATTCCAGATCGCCACGAAGATTGTAGGTGTAATTGGTCAAACCTCCATCTGGATCGGTCATGGTCGAACGCCGGCCCATATTGTCATAGCTGTAGTAGGTCGTCCTGGTAAAAAGCGAAGATACGCTAACCCCAACCTGTGTTATTAGGTCCACCTGATCGTATCGATAATCAATATCTGCCGCTGGACTGGTCTGGCGCAATAGATTATCGGCGCCGTCGAAGGAGGTGAAATTCACATCGTAGTCACTACCAGGGTAGTTGATGGCTGAGAGCAGATCATTGGCGCCGTAGGAAAATACGGTTGACTCTCCATTGGCGTCCGTGCGCTGAGACATATTACCAACGGCGTCATAAAGATATGATGTGGTCTGGCCTAGAGGATTGGTCTTTGTATGTAACCGCTCCATGAGATCGTAGCTGTAGGTGGTCGTATGGCCATTGGCGTCGGTGGAGGAGATGAGATTGTCACGCTCATCGTACTCATACCAGGTTACTCTACCCAGTGGATCGGTGACGCTCGAAAGACGCTCTAGGGCATCGTAGTCGTACTGGTAGCCATTACCATTGGGATCTGTGAACTCTATCAGGTTACCTCGCGCATCATAGCCAAAGGTCGTTTTGTTGTTTTCTCCATTAGTGCTGGAGAGAATTCGATCCAGGTTGTCATACTGGCTCGTCAAGGTGTTGGTATTGGCATCGGTTCCCAGGAGAATATTTCCGCGATGATCGTTGACGAATGTTGATGATTGGCCCAATGGATCTGTGATCCCGGAAAGGTAGCCGTAACCATCGTACGCATAGGAAAATGTATCGCCGACAGGAGTTGTATCAGAGATGACATTACCGAAGGAATCATAGGCGAAGCGCTGGATTCCTCCGTTGGGTAAATCGGACCTAATCAGGTTGCCTCGCCCGTCATAGTTATAAGATGTGTAAAAGCCGTTACCATCTCTCACACTGGTTAAATGATTAAATTCCGGATGGTAGGTGAAGGTATTGGTTCTCAACCAGGGATCGGTAACGGTGAGGACATTACCGCGCTCGTCGTGGGTATAAGTGGTGATCCGTCCCAACTCGTCGGTGAATTGCACCGCATTGTCCTTATCGTCCCACTCGATATATTGGATGTTACCTAGTGCGTTTTCAGAGTTGGTCAAACGTCCTCGGCTGTCATAGTTGTAGACCGTTCTTTGGCTTCGGCCGCTTACCACATCGACGACAGTCGTGTGGCGCCGGTCCATCACAATGAGAGTATGGCCCGTGTAGGTCCTGCCGAGGATGTTATCGTCTCGATGGGATATGGAACGCGTACTTAATGGAGTGACCAAATCCCGGACCCAATGTCCGGTGTAATTGATGGTCAGTTTGTTATTTTTGGGATCGGTGATCCCGGTCATTTTGTGTCCGGCATCGTAGGTGAAACGAGTCTTCGCTAGTTCCGGATTAGTGATTTGAGACAGGTTGCCGGAGCCATCGTAAGCGAAAAAGATGAAACGGTGCAGCGTCCCTGTGATATCGATCATCGCGGTGAGAGTGGGCACATCGTTCACGGTGGAGTAGAGAAATTTAACTTTCTGCCCAAAAGTATGTTGGAGCGTGTCAAGCAGACCGGCGCTGTTGTATTGAAATACCAGGGCCTGACCGCTAGGGTGTTGGATCCTGGTAACCCGATGATGGCGCGCGCTGTCGAAGTAATAGGTGGTCTGGTCTGGGGTTGTCAAAACGAACTTACCAGGCTCGTAGCTTCTGAGCACGTCCCTCACCCCTGGAGGGGCCGCGAAATCAGTTCCATCTGGGACAAGAGTTTCCTGCTTAGCGATAAAGACGGACGTTAATGCCCGGTATGGTGAATCAAAACGCACCTCTCGACCGTCACCCCAGACGATAGTGACATCAAGGTTTTCATCAACGCGATAGGAGATGTCGTAGGTGAATTGCCAGCCATAATAACCAAGAGAAGATGCGAAATTACCGCGTAGACTGTTGTAAGTCAGCCTTGTGTCAACAGGCAGTGAATGGGGGAAATAGAAACCAGGATGCTGGTAGAAGAGGTTGCCGTTGAAAGTGTTCACGGCCGTGCCCATGGGACCGGGCAAATTGACCTGTCCCTTTCCGCTGAGGGGGGAGGCTCCGGCAATCTCCGATGCGCCAGTTTGCTCGGTAGGCAGGGCAAAGACGGATGCGGCGGGTAAGATGGCGTTGATGACCATGGTCAAGACGACGGCAAAGGTCACCAATTTGTAGACACGACCAAAATGGAACCTATTAATCTGACGGCGGAATGACTCTTTTGTTGCCATAGTATTTCTCCGGAGCCGTCATCTAGGAAGATTGCACCTCAGAAGGTGTCACCTCAGAAGGTGTTTTCCACCTATCATGGGACGGCTGTCTAAGAGTGAACTGTGGAAGGATGGTTCTGGTTTCGAAAGCAGAGTTTGGACTTGTGGCAGGTTGAAGAAGAGCCGTGAGAGATCGGCGGTGAGGGATGAAGGCCAAACCGCCCCATGCGGAATAATGCCCCACGATGATACCCAGCATAATTAACTTGCCAGGTGACCCCGATCAATTAATGCGACAGTTAACCAGGATCAACAACAGGGCAGATAGGCAGCCTCAGATAAACATACAACATTATTCAATTCAATTTAAGTGTGGAAAGTCACCAGGGGTAAATGACAGGTGTCACCTCGGAGGGTGTCACCTCAGAGCGTGTCACCTGATAAATGGCCGGGTGATGATGGTCACGAGACGGCCTTACTCGAAGTCGGTCAACTCCAGCAGCTGGACAAGAATATCTTGGAGGGTTTTAAGCTCCCGGCCATAGGTGGCCCAATCCCCAGCTCGTTGAGCTTCTTCGGCTGCTTCGAAGTGGTCGTTGGCCTCTTGGACCAGGCTCTCGATCGTATCCACTAGTTGGCCGATTTGAGGCGTACTGGTTGCGGCGGCCGATTCCCCGGGTGCAGGCGTTGGTTCACTCCCCACGGATTCCGCGGGTTCCTGGCCCTCAACCTCCGTTGTATCGACAACACTGGGAGCCATCTCGATGAGGGCAAGCAGCGCCTCTTCCAATGTCTCGCGCATTGCAACGCGGTCTCCACTGGCGACGATAACCCGCTTCAGCTCTGGCAATTCGCTGGCCTCGGAGAGTAAATAGAGGGGTTCGACATAGAGGAAGCTGTTGTTCATCGGGATAACGATGAGGTTACCCCGGATAACTTTCGAACCTCGCTGGTTCCAGAGGGAAATCTGAGCCGAGATCTCAGGATCTTGATCGATCCGAGCTTCGACCTGAATTGGACCGAAGACGAGCTCCTGTTTGGGCAGCTCGTAGACAACCAGTTGGCCGTAATTCGGCGGATCGTTTCGAGCAGCGATCCAGGCCACCATATTATTCTTTCCTGCGGGAACATAGGGCTGGATCAGGAGATATTCGGTATCTTCTTCTCCCGGCAGCGAAAGAATCACGTGATAGGGTTCAATGGGCTGCTGGTCGCTTTCGAAAATCTCCTTAGGGATCTCCCAAAGATCCTCCTGGTTATAGAAGGTCTGGATATCATCCATATGGTACTTTAAGTATTGCTGGGTCTGGACCTTGAATAAATCCTCCGGGTAGCGGATGTGTTCCAAGAGGGAATCGGGCATAGCGTCCAGGGGCTGGAAGAGACCCGGGAAGGCGCGGTCATAGGCCATGATGATCGGATCGTCCGGATCGACCAGGTAGTAGTCAACCGTCCCATGATAGGCGTCAACGGTGATCTTAACCGGGTTTCGAATATAGTTGAATCCCTGCTCGGATGGTGTGGAGTAGGGGAGAGCGCCGCTCAGGGTATAGGCGTCGAGCATCCATACCAACCGTCCATCGGCAACAATCAGGTATGGATCACTATCTAAATGCAGGAAAGGAGTGATACTCCGGACCCGATCTTTGATCTGCCTGTGCAGCAGAATGCGGGTTTCGGGGGTGATGTATTCGCTGAGCAGGAGGTTTGCTTCACCAAAACGAATGGCGAAAGCTAGCTGTCGCCAGATATTCTTGATTTCGACGCCGCCTTCCCCAGCATAACTACTCTGGGCATTCTCGTTGCCAACCGGATAGTCGAATTCCGCCAGGTCACTGCCAACGAGCACCATATCATCGATCAGCTCGCCGTAATAGATCTCAGGCCGAGTCACCGTGATGGGAACGGTGCTCTGGGGAGGCAGATCTTTGATGAAGAATACGGGTCTGCCCTCGGGTGACACCAGGTCGACGGGGTTCATGACTAAGCCATAACCATGGGTGAACTGCAGCTTCTCATTGACCCACGAAGGCGCCGATAGGTCTTCTTTATTCAATTCCCGACCAGCTAACATTACTTGCCGGGTCACGCCTTCAATATCATATCGATCAATGTCGACGGTGCTGAATTCATAGTAAGGTCTTAACTCTTGCAGCTGGGCGTATGTTTGCTGGAGGGGCCGGTAATCCCAAAGACGGACGTTCTGGAGGGTTTCCCGGTTCGTCAGCAGGTCCAGGTTTGTGAGTTCGGTCACGGCGCCAAAGTCACGGGAATCGATGTCATTGAGAGCAAAGCCAAAACGGGTATATTCGATGTTGCGCTCTATATAGGGCTGCTCGCGCGAGATCTCATTCGGTTCCACGCCATACCGTTGGAGAAGCATGGGGTAAACGTTCCCCAGGAGAATCGCTGCCGCCAGCCACAGGCCAGCGGTGACGAGGAAGGGGCGAACGGACAAGCGAAAGATGTTCACCGCGGTAATGATGGCCAAGATGACCATGAGAGCCAATTGAATATACAGGGCAGGCAAGGTCGCCTTAAGATCGGTGTAGCTTGCGCCAAACACCACCCCTCTGGTCGAATATTGGATCTCGTAGATGTCCAGCAAATAGCCTGAAGCCCATAGTAGAAAGAAAAAGGTCAGCAATATAGCCACGTGGCGTCGCACGCTCGGGGGATAGTTTGTATTGATCCTTCCCCGTTGAAGGGCCATCCAATTGTCGGCAAGGTAGATGGCGGCTACTCCTATGATTGTGATGACCGTCAATGGTATCAGCCAACTATGCAGAAATCGATAGACAGGCAGTTCAAAGAAGTAGAAGCCAAGATCAAGACCCAGTACGGGGTCTTCAAGGCCAAAGGGCTGGCGGTTGAAAAAGAGAAGGAATTGTTCCCATTTTGCGGATCCAGCCGAAGCGAAGATGAATGAGGCGAATAGGCCGATCGCAATAATTATCCAGTTCATCCCCGGGAGCTCCAGGGGGCGAATGGGGGCCATGCTGACCGTTTTTAGGGCGTTTTTGAAGGCGATGCGCCAGTTGATCAGGAGGACGACAGCGGCGACAATGAATAAGACAACGAAAGAGACCAGGCGAACGACGAGCTGGGTCAGCCAGACGTTCTTGTAAGACTGGGCGTCAAACCACAACCACTCGGTGTAGGTTGACACGATCCAATTGAAGCTCAGAAGCAGGGTGATGATCAGGATGGCTATCCAGATCCAGCGGCTTGACCACCAGGCTCGACCAGGACCATAGCTGGGCTGTCGCCCCCCATTGCCATCACCATCTCCACCTTGTTCATCCCAGCCATCGTCGTCGAAGGCGCGCCTGAAAACCTCAGGGATATCCACTATGTCGCGATCGCGGGTCATTTAATGCTCCTCACAGGCTGCTTGACCGGAAGACTGACCAGGAGACTGGTCTTGGGCATGGGGGATGAATCCGAGTACGAATTCCCCATAGGTTGTGAACATTTCGATAGACAGACCTCATCGTCGCTAAATGGCTGGATCTGCGTGATTGAAGCATCTCCGCCTTCCATTTGACTTGTGTTCCTTCCATTGTATCCTGTTTTCAATACCTGCATTAGCCGATTAGGGTTGTGCTTATAAATATCGGCCTGGACCGATAGGGAAGTGATAGGAG
>DASRZI010000258.1:0-25573 GCA_035686605.1 Candidatus Zixiibacteriota bacterium | reverse complement strand
AAACCAAATAAAATCATACCGGTGGTGCGGCGCCGCACCACCGATTTTCTCCAGAGCAGAGCCGCCACACGAACGGGGTGGATGGCTCTGTTCTTGCTGCTCCTTCTCTTGGTATTGGCTTTCCTGGTTTCCTGTAAAGATGAGTCGCCCCCAACATTGGTGGCCACGGCTGAATCTCCGGTAGCAGTTGCAACCGTCCAGGGGACCCAGATCGAGGAATCCTCTGAGGTGGTGGCGGCTACCCAACCGCCGGCTACGCCAACGAATGTGCCGCCAACAGCGACGCCGGAGCCCATGGCTGCTGCTGTAAACGGAAAACCGATTTTACTGGCCGACTTTGAGAAGGAAGTGGGTCGATTTCAAAAAGCCCAAGAAGAGCTGGGACTCACATCCGGTAACAGCACTGATTACACCGGAATGGTCCTGGAAGTTCTTATAGAGACCGAGATCATCGCCCAGGCTGCTGAGGCAATGGGTATCCAGGTGACGAACCAAATGGTTTCAGAGCGCATTGAGGAGCTGAAGCAGTCGTCGGGGGGTGAAGAGAGTTTCTCCGCCTGGCTGCAAGCCAACCAGTGGAACGAAGAGGAATTTCACCAGGCGTTGTGGACTGAGATGGTGACTGAACAAGCAGTTGCCCTGGTTACAGCCGATGTTCCATTTGCCGTCGAACAGGTTCATGCTCGCTATATCCAGGTCGAAGATGCCGATCTAGCTCAATCGCTTCTTGAGCAGGCAAGAAACGGCGAGGACTTTGCAGCTTTAGCCCAACAATACTCCATCGACCGGATGACGGGAGAGGATGGCGGAGATCTAGGATACTTTGCCCAGGGATCATTACTTGTTCCTGAGGTAGAAATTGCTGCCTTCGCTTTGCAGCCAGGTCAGGTAAGCGAAGTAATTATCGCACCGCGAGCGGATGGAAGTGGTACCGCCTACTATCTGGTGCAGTTAATAGAACGAGACCCGCAAAGAGAAATATCAGCAAATCTACGCTCGAACTTGCTTCGAGAGACGTTCGAGTCATGGTTAGCTGAGAAGTGGAATCTAGCAGAAGTTGAACGGTTCGTTGTTGAGAACCAATAATCCGACCATTGGGATGGTGTCGCCTAGCCAGCACCATACCGGAGGGAAGAAAAATGAGTGACGATTACCAGGAATTTGAGCAAGATTTTAGAGTGGATGGTGGCGGATCGAGAAATTTTGGAACCCGGCTGATAAACATACTGACCCTGATCATTGGGGTTGGCATCGTGATGATTATCGCCGTAGCCGCCTATCTGATCCTGGTTCCTGACAACTTCATAAGCGATGTCTTCGACACGAGTGCCACTGATCCTTCTCCAACCATGCTTGCTGAAGCCATACCTCCAACGCCGCGTCCTACCAATACCGCATTACCAACCGAAACCCCGGTCCCGGCTGATACGGCGACAAGCACCCGGGTTATGGATTTACCGCCAACCCTCACTCCGGCTGCGCAGCCAGAGGTAGAAACACGCGCGCCAGTTAACACCGTCCGCCCCTCCTTGACGCCGTCTCCAACCTCAACCCTACCACCGCCAACGCCGACTAGAACACCAACACCAACACCAACCAACACGCCAACTCCTGGCCCTTCCCCTACAGCAACGAGCACGCGTTCCGCATTTCCTTTCACAAAGGATTTGGTCAGCCCACAATATCTCCAAAACTTCGCCAACAGCGCGGGATGCAATTGGCTGGGTCTTGCTGGTGAAGTATTTGACATCGACGGCAACCCCGTTGGTCATGGCGCCTATCGTGTCCATGTTTGGGACAGTGGTGTCGATGCTCGGGTCACCGTGGGTGACTCACCCGCCTATGGACCTTCCGGTTACGAACAGTTCTTGTTTGACGCCCCCAGGGTTCAAGAGCACAATGTTCAGCTTGAGACTGAAAACGGGACAGCAGTCTCCCAGGTGTTTAGAATCCAGACGAGAGCTAGCTGTAACCAGAATTTAGTCTATCTAGTCTTCACCCAAAATCATTAATTTGTGTTTTTCCGTCGCCTTAAGTCTGGTGATTCGAATCGTATAGCAGGGCACATTGACCCGGGCAGGTAGCTAGAGGGTGACGATCTTAGCTGGGGACGATATCCAAACACCAAGCGAAGCGTGTCAAGCTAAGCTGCCCAATCCGCCGCTCAATACTCCCAAACTTTCCCGGAGCGTTGTTAGTTTCATCTCTGAAATCCCTGGGTCCACTCAATATAATGTCTAATCTGTATCTCGTTGGAACACCTATCGGAAACTTGGAGGACATCAGCCTCCGGGCTTTACGAACGCTGCGGGAGGTGAGCCTAATCGCCGCAGAAGATACGCGAGTTACGCAGCGCCTGCTCGAGCGCTACGAGATCCAGACAAAGCTGGTCAGCTTCCACGAATACAGCACTCCTGAACGCGTGGAGGATCTGCTGCAAGCACTTGAAAACGACGATATCGCCCTTGTGACGGATGCAGGCATGCCTGGACTATCTGATCCAGGATTCCGGCTGATTCGGGCCTGCATAAGGGCTGGAATAAAGGTCGTCCCAATTCCTGGTCCATCAGCGGCGGTTACCGCTCTGGTCATCAGTGGTCTGCCAACCGAAAACTTCTTATTTCTTGGTTTTCTGTCACGGCAGAAGGAAGCGCGGAGGAAAGCCTTAACAAAGATCGCAAAACTGCCTTTTACACTGGTTATCTATGAGGCTCCGCATCGTGTTATCTCTTTGCTGGAAGATGTCTGGGAGATACTGGGAAATCGTCAGGTTGTTATCGGCAGGGAGTTGACCAAACTATACGAAGAAACTTGGCGAGGTCTGGTTGTTGAGGCGATTGAGCATTTTACAGATGGTGAAACCCGAGGGGAGTTTACCCTGGTCGTTGCTGGGGCTGCCAACGTGCCATGGGACGAGACAGCGGTGATCGAGGCCTTGGAAAAGGAAAGAGAACGAGGCGTCTCTCGAAAAGACGCCGCTGAAACTGTCGCTGGACTATCGGGCTGGAGGAAACGAGATCTCTATAATTTGTCGTTGACTATTGACAAAGACTGAGACGATTCGCTAAGGTCGCTGATCAGCCAGCTCTCGCTGGGACAGCACTAGCTCGAATTCACTCCTCTCGTTGAAGAATTCTTTTATCACTATCTTCCATTCACCGCTGGATGTCAGCCTGAAAGCAACCAGTCTCTCTGGAATACCTGCCGGAGTCGCGTCTACTGTGATGGCTGTCTTTCCAGCCGGATCAATCAGTACCAGGACCAAATCCCGGTCTGCATTTATCGGCGACAATGTGATGTCAATAACATCATCAGTCTCTCCTGTAAAAGACCAGGCTTCGCGCCGTCCTGATTGGAGGATTCCGGATACGGTATCGCTATAAACAATGGATCCTGCAATTTCCAGCTCATCGACACCCTCGGTGTTAAGCGCCAACTCGTACCCACCGGGCTCTCCAAAGAACTCCCGAACCAATACCAAATATTGTCCCGTCACCGGCAGCTTGTAATCGATCCTTTCGACTTCCCCCAACAAGTGCTCATCCCTCATGACAAGCTCCTGTAGATCGGGACCCAACAACCAAATATCCAGGTCCATGGTGGGCTCCAGGGGTGAAACCTCAATGGTTATCTCATTGTCAATCGAGCCATTGAAGAACCAGGCATGGGCCTCATCTTTCCGCAACGTCTCGCGTCTTACGTCTCCGTAAACCAAATCTCCGACGTCGAAGAAATTTACTGTGCTCTCTCCACCTTCGTCCAACGAAAGCATGTATAAACCGCCCTGTTCGGCAAAACCACGGACGACGATCGCATACCTGCCCGTCAAGAGCAGCACGTAGCCTGTGAGAACTTCTGCGTCCCCCACAAAACCTTCGTCGAGCACTACAATCGGGCGGTCATTCGGGGACCTCAATTCCAGAATGACGTCGAAGCTCTCATCCAACGATGTAAGAATGACGGTTGCCTCTTGCCCCGCGGTACCTTCAAAGTACCAGACGTGCCCATTATCAGGAACCAGCTCCGCCGTAATCTCCTGGCCGAACTCGATATGCCCACCGCTCTCTATCTCAGGCTGATCAGTTAGTTGAAGGCTAAGCCTGTACCGGCCAGGTTCGTTGAAGAATTCACTGGCCTCTATCAGGTATGTTCCGTTCTCAGGCAGCGGTATGTCGCTCATAATCTCTAGTTCGCCAGCATACCCTTCATCGGCGGTTAGCATCACATTTCCAGCCGGATCAATCAAAGTAAGCGTAAGATCGACGTTATCATCCTCCGGTGTAACTGAGATAGTCGCGTAACTTCCTTCCTCAGCGCTGAAAGTCCAGATGTTATCCAATGCGCCTTCTAGCGTCCCTTGAACCAATTCACCTGTATTCATATGCCCGAAAGCGTTGGCACTCGTTTCTGGAAAGGTGATCTGCTCCGATATCTCCACGAAGGTGTCGCGTTGGCTCGCCCATTCGTCAGCCGATGATCCAATGACGAATACGCCTGGTGTTCTTGCTTCAGGATTCAAGATCATGAGAATGCGGTAGTGCATGGATTCAGGGTAGGACGTAAATAAACCAAAGGGATCATAAGCAAGATCAACGAATGCTGCGGGCTTGTTGCCAACCGTTGTCTCTTCAGGAGTAATCGGCAGCAGGCCCTCAGTTTCAGTCGAAGACAACAATTCAGCTAATGCTACGACGGCGCTGGTACCTGACGGGACCGGTTCGGCGGTGTATCCAAATAGAAGTGAGCCTTGCTCGAATGGCTCTCCTGACAGCAATCGATCGGCTGTCTCGCTGTTGTCAGTTAACAAAATCATCTGTGGGCCGAAGCGGTCTATCATGTCGGACATTCGCAATCTGGATGTTACATCTAACCATCCATCTGGGACTGCTGCTTGAAGACCAAATCGTTCATCTCCAAGTCGCTGCCACCCTGGATCCAGGACACGAACCGGCTCTCTGGTGGTGGTTGGTCGGACAGTGCGAGTGTTAGTTGCAAGCGGTGGTACAGTCGCAGTGGGATTCGTTGGCGGGACTGCGGTTGGGGATGTATCCAAGAAAACTTCGGTTGGGCCCGGCGTCTCTTCGTGCTCCGGAGGACTGCAAGCAGCCAGCGACAAGAGCAGAAGGCCACAGATGTACCAATACCGAACGGTATTTCGCATAAGCCTCCAGTCCGGGCGGCCCGGGCACCATTTCCCGACCAATCAAGGAGAGTTTGGCAATTTAGAAAAGCCAAATGCCTCTCGCTTAGGGGCCAGGCACTTCCCAGTCACCGCCCAATATCACGAGCACATCGAATTCACCAATCGGTCGATTGCTGTTGCTGACGTTAAGCGGAGGTACGAACATCAACTGGGTTAAGAATTGGGTCGTAGCTGGATGGGATCCATAGTCAATAATCTGGGTGGTGCGGTATTCAGACGAGTCTGCGTTGCCGATCTCGACAACGTTGACGTTATTGTTGAGCAAGTACGATTGAGATTCAGCAGCCAGCCCAAAACTAGGCGTTCCATTGTATATCGCAACTCGAGCACCTTCCTCAGCCATTGTCTGAGTTGGGTTTTGAATTACCGGAGTAGGTGCGGCCGCAGCTGCAAAGAGTTGGTTGCGAAGTTCTCTGATTTTTTCCCTAATCGGAACCAAGACGGCCTGCCCGTCAGGCGTCACCTGGTTATAAACATAGTCATAATCGATAACCGCGGAGTGGATATTTTCGTCAGAAATGTCCTGGGCTAGCAAACCCAGCTGGATTATCTCGTCAAGAGCCAGGTTTGTTCGAACGTTGTCCTGGAGAATATTCCAGAACTCTGGGGCCTGCATGAGAATCTGGGGGATCATATCCAACCGGAGTATTTTATTACGGATGGCCATGACGACCTGCTGCTGCCTTCCGGCCCGGTCCACATCCCCACCAAAAGTCACCCGCGTTCTGGCATATTTCAAAGCCGTCTGTCCGTCTAACTGCTGTATTCCCGCTCCAATATTAAACGGATCGTAGCCGTAGCAATCGTCTGGATAGGACGGATCCTGGATGGCTTCCGGTACGGTTAATTCAATACCGCCAATCTCGTCAACGACCCGGACAAAAGCATCGAAATCCACCGTAACGTAATACTGGACCGGGACGCCTAAGGCTGCTTCGACAGTGTCCACTGCCAGTCCGGGCCCACCTTCTGGATATTCATACAAATCACCTAAACGGTGCGCTTGATTGATCTTCTCGACGCCAAAACCCGGGATTTCTACCCAAAGGTCTCTGGGTATCGACAGCATCGCTGCCGTCATGTTCACCGGATCCAAGGAGAGCACCATCATGGTATCGGTTCGAGTGGGTCCTACCTCATCACATCGTTCGTCGATGCCGAGGACGAGGAGCGTGACGCGCTCAGTTCCCGACCAAGGTTTGAATGCGTCAGGTGAAAGCACCGGCCGGCTGTCAACTACCGGTTCCAACAGCGAACCGCCCGGTTCAGTGCTATCCGGTGAGCTAGAACTTCCATCGGTACGAAACACCGGGTTTGAAACTTCCCACCCCGAGGCCAGGGACTGGACAGTCTTGAAAAGCCAGATAGACGTGACTAATAGAAAGCCAAGGGCCAAGACAGCCAGTAACCCCAGCGCCCATAAAGGTAGGCGAAGACCGGAGCGCGGTCGATTTCGTCGAGAATCTGATGACATATTACTTCTATGTTGAAATTCGCTGGCTGGCATTATAACATGGGCAGACTCCCAGGCAATGCATCCAGGTTCTTGACAATGCGAACAGGTCTTTTATAATGACCAAACAAATAGACGAACGCTACGATCGGAACGAGTAGCTACTGGAACTGTGCAAGAGAGTGAGAGGCCGCTGGCTGAGAGCCCCCACAACAGAGCCGGTAGGGAAAACCATCCGGGAGTGACTTCTTGAACTTGGTGCTGTGAGGATTGCGCCAACAGTATGGAGGTCCGGTAGACCCCGTTACAGGTCACAACGAGAGTAGGATGCTCTTTTGGGCATTCACTGAAGTTGGGTGGAACCGCGATAATCAAGCCATCGCCCCAATAAGGGTGATGGCTTTTTTGGTTCAATAGCGGTGCTCTCACTAGGATGGTCAATATCAATCAAAGATATTAGCAGTGATTGATATCGAACTGTGCAAGACAACATGGTGGTCCACCGAAGATTTGGAGGAATGATGACTAAGAAAGATAACGGTCGATACGAAGACACAGACCTGTACCGGGTAAGACACTCAGCCGCCCATGTCATGGCGGAATCTGTCCTCAGCTTTTTCCCCGAGGCGAAATTGGCGATCGGCCCACCGATCGAGGATGGATTCTATTACGATTTCGACCTGGGAAAGAATGAGGAAGGGAAGCCTATTACCTTTTCCCCAGATGATCTAGCGGCCATCGAAAATCGGATGAAAGAACTGCTCAAGCAGAAAGCAGAATTCTTGCCTTCGAGCAAAAGTATCGATGAGGCCCAAGAATTCTTCGCCGGTCAGCCGTATAAAGTGGAACTGATCAGTGAACTTGCCGCAGGTAAAGTTGACGAAAACGGCAATCCGATCAGCGAGCCTGTATCAGAGGTTGGAATCTACCAGCATCGTGAATTCGTGGATCTATGCCGGGGTCCGCACGTACGATCGACCAAGGACATTAAGGCCAACGCCGTGAAGCTTTTGCGCACCAGCGGCGCCTACTGGCGAGGCGACGAAAATCGTCCCCAGTTACAGCGAATCTATGGTACCGCCTGGCACAACCGGGTTGAACTCGACGCCCACCTGAAGAGACTCGAGGAGGCCAAGGCTCGTGATCACCGGCGTCTCGGGAAAGATCTAAGCCTATTTCATATCTCGCCCACGGTAGGGACGGGTCTACCCCTGTGGCTGCCCAAAGGAACAATCCTGCGAGAAACGCTGGAGAATTTCTTGCGAGAAGCCCAAGTTGAACGAGGTTACCTGCCCGTCATCACGCCGCACATCGCAAAGATCGACCTCTATAAGACGAGTGGTCATTATCCGTACTACAGCGACAGCCAATACACTCCCATTGATGTCGATGGGGAATTGTTCTTGTTAAAGCCCATGAACTGCCCCCACCACATCGAGATCTACAAGAGTGAACCCAAGAGCTATCGTGATTTGCCTTATCGTCTGGCTGAGTTCGGCACGGTCTACCGGTACGAGCAGAGTGGCGAGTTGACTGGCCTTACCCGTGTGCGAGGCTTCACAGTTGATGATTCTCACCTCTTCGTAACCCCAGAGCAGCTGGAAGATGAATTTATCCAGGTGGTCGAGTTGATCCAGTACGTGTTCAATGCCATGGGTTTTGAGGATTTTCGAGCGAGATTAGGGACCAACGATCCAGAGAGCGACAAATATGCTGGATCTCCTGAAAGCTGGGCGGAAGGTACTCGGGCAATCCAGCGGGCGGCCGATAAGCTAGGTCTGCAATACGAGGTTGAACCTGGAGAAGCGGCCTTCTACGGTCCGAAACTCGACTTCATATTCCGGGATGTCATCAAGCGCGAGTGGCAGCTGGGTACGGTACAGGTAGACTTCTGGCTCCCTGAACGATTCGACCTGGAATACACGGCCGAGGATGGCATGAAGCACAGACCGGTGATGATACATCGGGCTCCCTTTGGCAGTATGGAACGCTTTGTTGGCATCCTGATAGAGCATTTTAATGGCGCCTTTCCCCTATGGCTTTCCCCTGTTCAGGCGGTTATCGTACCCATCACTGACATCCATTTGGACTTTGCGAAGAAGGCGGCAAAAGAATTAAAGGCCTCGGGTATACGCATTGAAGTAGACGACAGCGGCCGGCGCATGAACGCCAAGATCCGCGAGGCACAGCTCCAAAAAACCCCCTATATGCTCATCGTCGGCGACAGAGAAGTGGCCAGTGAATCGGTCGCCGTTCGCACCCGGCTAAATGAAGACCGGGGCGCCATGCCCTTAGCCGAATTCAAGAAGATGGCCACTACCTTGATACATGATAAATCGATGGAATTGTGAGCGACCGCTGAGCAACTAAACAATCCGACAATAGAAAGGCCGCTCGCAGGAGCGGCTTTTTTGATAGCCGCTGATATCTAGAGGTCGCTGAAGAAAGGATTAGTCAAGGTAACAGTAGGAAAATCAGGAGAAATCATGTCGATTATCGATAGTTTACAGACGATCCACATCCCTTATGAAGATTCCGATCTCTACCGCATCCGTCATTCGGCCGCCCATGTGATGGCCCAAGCGGTGCTGGAACTATATCCCGAAGCGAGACTGGCCATCGGACCACCGGTTGAAAACGGTTTCTACTACGATTTTGACCTGGGTCAGGACGATCAGGGACGACCACGTACATTTAGACCAGGCGACCTGGACAGAATCGAGAAGTGCATGCATAAGACGATCTTGGGCAGCCATCCTTTCAACTATAAAGAAATCGCGCCAGATGAAGCGTACCATCTCTTCGCGGATCAAAGCTATAAAATGGAGCTCATCGAAGGTCTTCTAAGCGGAAGCCTGGATGAATACGGGAATAAGATCGATGCCGAGGTGCAGCTAAGCACCTACCAGCACGATGGCTTTGAAGATCTTTGCCGGGGACCGCATGTCGAGCATACCGGACAAATCCCGGCAGATGGCCTGAAGCTGATGAGCGTGGCTGGCGCCTACTGGCGCGGAGACGAGAATAATCCAATGCTCCAGAGAATATACGGCACCGCCTGGCACAGTAAAGAAGAGCTGAACAGCTATCTGGAGATGTTGGAAGAAGCTAAGCAGAGAGATCACCGGAAATTGGGTCGCGAATTAGAGATATTCATCTTCGACGAAGAGATTGGTCCTGGTCTGGCCCTCTGGCTTCCCAGGGGCGAGATTATCGTGGAAGAGCTGGAGAAACTGGCCAGAGAGATGGAAGCCAAGGCTGGTTATGTTCGCGTCCGCACGCCCCATATCGCCAAGGAGGCGTTATATCTGCGCAGCGGTCACCTCCCGTATTACGCTGAGGATATGTACGCCCCAATGGAGAGGGAAGGCTCCCGTTATTACCTTAAGCCAATGAACTGCCCTTTCCACCACAAGATTTACGCCAGCAAATCGAGGAGTTATCGGGATCTACCATTGCGTCTGGCCGAACACGGCATGGTCTACCGCTACGAAAAGAGTGGAGAACTCTTCGGTCTCATGCGCGTCCGTGGAAACCAGCAAAACGATGCCCATATTTACTGCAGCGAAGATCAATTTGAAGAGGAATTCATGTCTGTCATAGGCCTCTACCAGGAATATTTCCGCCTGTTTGGCATCGAGCGCTATCTAATGCGCTTAAGCAAACATAGCCCTGACGGTCTGGGAAAAAAATATGAGGATAATGCTCGCCTCTGGCTCAAGAGCGAAGAGATGGTTCGCCAGGTTATGATAAAAGGCAACGTTCCCTTCTATGAAGCGGAGGATGAGGCAGCTTTTTACGGCCCGAAGATCGATGTCCAGGTATGGAGCGCCATCGGACGCGAATTCTCGATCGCTACAAACCAGGTTGATTTCGCCGTACCACCGAGATTTGATCTAGCGTTTACAAACCACCACGGCGTAGATGAAGTGCCTTTGTGTATACACCGAGCGCCCTTAGGAAGCCACGAACGAATGATCGGCTTCCTGATCGAACATTACGCGGGTAATTTCCCCGTATGGTTGTCGCCAGAGCAGGTACGAGTCATTCCGATCACCGATGCTCACAATGGGCACGCAATCGGACTAGCGGATCAGCTGAAAGATGAAGGTATTCGCGCCCAGTCCGATCTGACTTCCGGTCGGGTGGGAGCGAAAATACGAGCTGCTCAGTTGATGAAAGTGCCTTACATGCTGGTCGTTGGCGATAAGGAGATTGAGCAACAGACCGTATCGGTCAGGATTCGTGATGGAAGGCGAATGAACGATATATCAGGGCTGGACTTCATTGCTTTGGTGAAAGAGCGTATCGAAAGGCGATCGCACGAGCTGTAGAACTGAGGAATCCTTGAACTCTGCTGGTTGCTTATCAGAAGACAACCATGATGAGAACATACCCTAGCTGAGAATACAGCTACCGGTAAACCATCGGGAGCGCCTAATCCCGTGGACCCAACGCGATGCGGCTCGAGTATTCGATAGGAATCGAAGAGGGCATATGGAGCTGGATAGATATTTCGAAGACCAGTAAACCTATCTCTGCACCGGTCCGAGTGGGTAATCGTCAGCCAAAAGGCCAGCCATCGCGATCAAGTCAAGCTGCAATTCGAGGAGTTCTTGAAGTGCTGAACGTAGGAGTTCGGGGTCTTCTATCGGCTGATCGTCCTGCGAGATTTCGATGATCCCTTCATCCGATAGGCCAATCATGACCTGCACGAGTGCCTGGCGATCGTGTTCTCCATCTAGATGGGCTAGTAACCTGCTTACACCATTATCAAGGGTAACTCGCTGGTGATACAGGTTTGTAACAGGAACACCCTGCTCAATTTGATGGCGAGCCATTACACTAGCCACCGGCTTCTCAGCGATATCTGTAACAATATCAGGCTGGAAAGTGCGCAGGTTAACCAGGTCCACATCCTCGCCGTGCAGTCGAAGTAGATTGAAAGCTAACGTTTCCGTGTCTTCCTCCGTCCATTGAGTCTGACCATCACCATTCCTAAACAAAATGCCCCTTGCTTCATCCACAAGCGTTAAGAAGGGAATGGACCTGGGATATTGGCTTTCCAGATGGATTAAGGCCGCTTTAGTTAGCGGATGGGCTGTCGACAGATTTTTCTTTCCCGGACCAAGGAAAATGGTGGGTTCCGTAGATGTCGGGTCGATTTCCACCTCCTCGGGCTTAACTCGAGACACCACTCTCAGATTGGTTAGACACTCGGGGTCCAGTTCATGGTGAACTGTGCACGATTCGTGACAAAGTAGAGTCTCCCGGAAGCTGCGGTTCCTCATAAAATCCAAATACTGTTCGACCTCGATGTTATCCTCGGCCATACCCAGCACCGTCTCCATCACCTCATCAGGAACGTCACCCTGGGATCCGAGCCAACCGTTGGCCAGGTACTTTAATCCCTTGTGACTCGCCCTTTCTATGAACTGGTGGAAATAGAGAGGCTCATTGACCTCAGACAGGAAATCGTGCCGTATATAACCGTCTACTGCCGGATTGAGCAGTCCTTGAATCGACTGTAAAAATTGCCCGAAATAGCCATCCTGGCCGGCATATTGCTCGGACATATACTCGACGAGCCAGCGTGCTTTTTGCACTCGCTCGGGCCAACTCTCGATGTGCTGCGTGCTGTAGAACATGACGTCCCGGATGACTCGATACATGTGCCACCCCGGATAGACATTGTAGCTCATATGCACGACACCCTGTGGTGCAAGATTGTCCCTGCAGATTTCCAAGATCTTTTCCTGGACTTCAAAAGGTACCCAGGAGAAGATTCCGTATACGATGATATAGTCGAATTGCCCCATGGAAGTATCGACATCTAGCAGGTCCATGTGATGAAGAGTGATGTTTTTCAGACCCAATCGATCGATTGATTCCAAGCCCTTGTCAACGGCGTTGCCGGAAAAGTCGACCCCGACGAACTCACTTCCAGGCAGCGAGAATGCCATGGGAATGAGGTTTCCCCCACTGGCGCAGCCAAGTTCCAGAACTCGGCACTGTTCGACAGCCGCTGGCTGCAATCCTGAGAGGATCGCCAGCGCGGCTAAATGATCGGGATGGGTTTGGGTATAAGCGTGGCTCGGATAAGAGAAATCATCGTAGCTGGCAGGGGTAAGGCTTGCAATAGGATCCATAGCTATGCTCACTCACGCGCAAGTATAGCAGAACCTTGGTTTGAGGGATCGGTCTTCAACCGATGATGACCGAGATCACCAAATCGCCCAACGGGTTTCCGCTGGCAGCTATCTAATATAGCCGGTTTAGTATTGGACTCTGTCTGAACTAAGTTCTGTGCCCCGGCTGATTGCCGTCAGTGAATCAAGTCAGCAGGCCAGTTCTTCATCAGCCACTGGACAACGATCCGCGAGATAAGATAGCATCATCATGCTGCTGGTATAGATGAACATGCCACATCGCCGGCAGCGAGCTTCGTATCCGAACGAATCGCTCCCCTGGACAGGTGTCCAGGGTTCTATATCATGTCCCCTTAATACGGCCTCCACCACGCTTCCGAGCAGCATCACCCGGAGGCGGTCCCTAGTTGGATCCATAGTATTCTCTTTTAACGTCGCGCCGACAGCCTCCAAGATGTGCCCATTGACAGTAACAATAAGACAACTAACAGTAGAACTGCCTTTATCCCAATAGACATACCAAATGCCAGTCCGCTTTGCTGGCCATCTACCCCGGACGTGGTGGCGATGATCAATCCACCAAAAACCGTTACAAAGCAGAGCCAACCGAAAAACATGATGTGGTTTGGCATCCGGCCTGAAAATGATGACTTTGAATCAAGAACGTTGAAGATAATTAAAATCAAGGCGCACGACAGGGCGATCATGATGACGACATCACCTACAGCTATAGATGCCAATGCCGCGACTTCTATGGGGTTCATTGAATATTCAACCTCCTTAAATACATGTCCCCATTCAGTACAATATTATGTGAATCATCCTAATAGAGCGACCGCTTCGCGATTGCGGGATTGGTGGCTGGTTGTTAGTCGTTTGCGTGCCGAAATATTTTTTAGCGAACGCTGCAGCCTAGTTTCAATCTATTACATGCCACTTTCCAGCCGTGACCTGTTACCATACTCCATTCCCCGTCCTCCAAGCCCTATCAGCCCGTCCCCCTGCCCCATTCCACATTAACAAGAAAAAGCGGTGGACCTGCACCGAAACTACTCCGGTTCAAGCCCACCGCCCTTAGTGATGCGCTTTGCTCGAGCGCTTCTTTATTCGAAAGAGCTTAAGGTCAACCTCCTATAAGTAAAGGCAATGCCATTCCATAGCCGGTGGTCACGATTTGCTCCGTGGCCAAGTAGCGGTTGCCTAACGAATCAGTAACCTCTAACCTGACATCATAAGTGCCCGGCATGAAGTAGATGTGCGCTATCGTGTCGCTCATTGATGGCGATGAGTAGGCCGTACCGTCACCGAAGTCCCATCGATAGCTGTATCCAGTCACGCCAGATATCGTGGAGGTGAATCCGGCGGTGAAGGTCACCTTTGCTGTATCGACATCAATTTCGTCGAAAGCCGCCTCACCATCATCCCAGAGGAAATCAAGGGATTTCTGCAGCAGCTGCTCGCGGGTCGTGTAGCCGGTATCATTATTGATGCCCTCATAACCGAAAGAGGTGTAGATAGCCCGTCCATCATAGGCAACGCCTGGCTTCTCCAGCAGAGGTTGATCGCTGTGGGCCATGCCCACCGTTCCCGACCCCACGTTGTTGGCGTGTGGATAGGCAAAGATAGGAACATAACGGGCCCGGTTGTAGCTCGGGTCATCGTATCCAAGTGGTGGGACTGTGAAGGGAATATCATCGATCTCGTCGACGTAGAGCTGGTTGCCAGCCCCACTCCCGTTAGAACCGATATCCACATTCATACCAGCCATCGGCAGCGTGCCTGTTGAGCTCATGACCATCGTCTCGGCGAGAGTCGTAAACACCCTGTCACTCAGCCAGTTTCCTCCCAGTCCATACTGGTAGAAGAAGGTCCCTCCATCGAAGGCGTTAGAACCTAGGGCAGCGGCGAGATCCTGACCCGAAGCGATCACAGAACCGCCACCACGCATGTAGGTATTTAGGTCATACTGATCCTGTTCAGGCAGACCATTTGAGAGATTATCGCCGGTGAAGTAAATCACCGCTCCATATCCAAGGAGGTCGACGATATCCACTATATCCTCCTCGCCAGCGTAAATGGCGGCATCGGCGTCGAGGACATCGTAGGTATAACCAAGAGTCGCTACGGTTTCTGTGTATACATAGCTGTAGTCAACAGTAGGCGGAACTATGTCGGCATTTGCACTACCATCGTTGTCGATGAGCAGAATGTCTGCCAGATCCCCGTCATGAGTCACAAGTGCCCATACTGGGAAATGTGCCTTATAGTCTTCGCTCTCCAATATAACAAAGCCCTGATTATGCCCATAACTGCCATCCCCAGCATCGAACGGGACATCGATCTCGAGGGACTCGGCCACTCCAAGGGTGAATGTTATTGGGTCGACGTTGAATCCTGGAAGTGATGGATCACCAGGGAAGCCATCGCCAGTATAGAGCAGACTGACTGTGTAGGTCTGGGTGTTTGTGGCCACACTGGTAACGTTGACACTCAAGGTCTTCTGGGTATCGGTTGCCACCAGTCCATAGCTCAAGCTGGGAGGATCCAGTATCACACCCGGATCGGCCGCGTTGGTCAGGTCCAGGCGGCCCGCACCCATATCCAACGGCTGGGCAGGTGTCCCATCATAGTTGAAGATGTCTATGTATTTTGACGTAGACATTAAGGCTGATTTTATTTCAGCGTTCGACCAAGTGGGATGGATCTGGCGTAAAAGAACGCCGGCTCCTGCCACATGGGGTGCCGCCATCGAGGTACCCGAGGCTTGTCCATAGCCCAGATGGCGATCTTCGCCAGTGGCGAGCGGATCGTACCCTTGAGCCAGGATATTGACACCAGGGGCGGCGATATCGGGTTTCAGAACATAGCCCATCCCCGGTCCGCGGCTGCTGAAGCCAATGATGCGGTCCGGGACGTTACCGGCTTGGAAGGGGGCATTGATCACATTCATCTCCGCATCAGCTGGGTGATTGGTATACCAGTCGACCATGCCTAGTCCATTGGTTCGGCCAATGAAAACGCCGGAGATGGTTACAGCGGCGCAGGGATCACCACAAGCCATGCTAATAAGATCATCGCCCTCATGGTTGTAGATGATCACAAACTCAGCTCCGGCCTCTTGGGCGTTGAAGATTTTGTCAGAGAAGAAGCAATCACCACGACTGATCAAAGCTGCCTTTCCGGAGAAAGTGCCCGCCGGCCAAGGGAGACAGCCTTCAAAGTTCGTGGGGCTGATGACAACCGAGGCAACGAACGTGTAGGTGAAGTGATCTCCCGGTTCTAATGGCGTGCCAAAGTCGGTTGTAACCCCGAAAGGCATGTCAACCAACTCTTGTGGAACTGTTCCAGGACCGGTGACGTTAACTGCGCCACTGGAAATGGTGCCGTCTGTCGTGCTTGCTGCAACGTTTATGTAATCGGGAGATGGGTGGTCAGTTGTGCCATTGCCAGGTCCACTGTTGCCAGCTGACATGCTGATGAAAACGCCAGCATCAGCCGCATTGACTAAGGCTATATTGATGACATCATAACCGTCTGTGACCGCATTTGGACCCCCACCCCAAGAATTATTAAGAACCTGTGCTCCGTCTAAGACTATGTCTTCCAAAGCCGCCATACCCTCGGCGTCGTAAAAGGAACCATCGCCTGTGACGCTGTTGTAGAATACCCGGTAGCTCATGACGTAGGCGGCTGGAGCTACACCGCTGATGGTGTAGGTTATGGCACCGGAGTAACCGGCCTCAACCTCGTTGCCGGCTGCCGTAGAAGACGTATGCACGCCGTGACTCGTCCCATTTGTGCCGGGCCATGTGTTTTCATCTCCTGCAGCCGGTCCATCCCATGGTCGGAAATATGCCCGGCTGGTGATGATCTTCCCGTTGTCATTAAGGGGATCGGAACCTGCGGGCGGATAACCGGCAGGATAGCTGAATCCCGTACCATCAAACATGGGCGAGTCGTGATGGACACCGCCGTCCATCGAAGCGAAACGTATACCGTCCCCAGCATTGGCCATACCGCCGATTGCTGGGTTATCCCATGCCGCCTGGGCGTTAATCAAAGGAAGACTGGCATATAGAGCCGGGTCGTGTGCTTTATCAAAGAAGACAGCCTTGACGCCCGGCACCGTGGCCAAAACCCTACGCGCCTCCAATGTTGGCGTGCTTCCGGGATCGACCGTCATACCGTTAAAGATAACTTGGTAGCTCTCATCAACATGCCGCTGTTGGGCATCAAGATAAGTAGCAACCTGTGCTCCTGGTAAAGCCTGTCGCATGGCGCTGACGAAAGCCGCCTGCTCAATCTCCAGTTGGGCCAAGTAGGCCTGGGCAGCTTGAGACTCAGCATCAAGCCGGTCCCCGGCTCCTCGAGCCATACCCGTGGATTTTGACCATTCTGCCAATGAAGGTGATTCCAGCTGCACGATCAGCCGGTGTGAAACTCCTTCTCCCGGCGCAGATAGTGGTGCTGCCGCAACCGCACCTGGATCACCCACTTCGATCTGCTGCGGACGGGCCGTGACTACCATTGGCAATAACAGCGATAGAGTCAGCAGAACGCTGAGCACACCCACTAATCTGTTTCGATAACTCCTCATACCCATTGTTACCTCCCTATCCATATACCCCATTCCAGAAAAGAATACAAAGAACCGAAAGCGAAGAACGATGCGATAAAGAACTGAGCTCCCACACAATTCACATACCAGCAGCGAAAAATCAATTTCGCTCTCTCATCTATTATCCCTCAACCCCTAAATGCAATCGTCGTAGAATTGTCCCAACAAACACCACTGTCCTAAACCAGCGGCATTATCCTGTGACAAATGCCAGTTGCATCGAATCAATTGTAGCATAGTTGGCCGTCCGCATAAATAGCGCATTTTCACCAATCAGCCCCTCACAAGCGGGTATTCCTCCGGGATGATACTGTCTATGTTAATTTCCGCTCGCCATGGCGGTCAGACAACTTGGCATTTGAACGATGAAGAGGGGTTTCGACTCTATCCATATCGACTTGGGCAAATGAAGAAAACAAGATTGTTGTCTTAAGGGGGAGTAAAATTGGAGAAAAAGAAATGACGAGATCAATGAGGTGCTAACCGCTACCGAAGGAGAAGAGCGATTAGAGGATATCTAAGGCCCGATGATCTGCCACCGGTTTCGATATTCATCATAGTCCATCTGGTCTTGGGAGTAATCGAGCAGATCGTCCATGAGTACGACAAATCCATTCTGATCGGCAATATCAATGGTTTGAACTACTTTCACATCTGGACTTTCTTCAAGTACGATGCCGTGAATGATGTCCAATTGGGCAAAGTAATCGACCGTCGAAGGAGTACCCAGGCGTCTAAGCAGAATGACAAGCTCTTCACCCCTCGTTTCAACCTGCTCCACCAGGACCTGCTCTTGTTCGTATTCATAATCGCTCAGGGCAATATTGATATTGACTCTCAGACCAATCTCAGCTTGCGGGGCTGGTGGTGTGTAGGTCGCTGGAAGAAAAACCAATGGCACTGGTGTATCGGAGGCTGTTGCCTGTTCCAGAGCCGAAACTCCGCTTGGTGATAACCCCCCTGAGGCGGCCAAATACAATACCGCGTAGCAGGACAGCAAAACAACGCCGCATATGGTAATGACCACCAGCTTCATTGACGGCTTCCTGGTAAGAAACCAATACAACGGCCGGTATAGGAAATTATTAGCTGTTGGACGCTGATCGTTGGCCATGGGTCATAAGCAATCTAGATCATAGGATAAGACGGCTCTGTTGTGACATTCTTCTCATTCCTCGCTTCGCGACTCAGCAAGCAGATCTCTGAAAGCCAAACCAGATCGCTTTCCAATTGTTGCCAGGCTTCCTTTCGACGAAAAAGCTCTTGCCGGTAGTCGTCTAACTCTTCTTCATGCATCTGGTATATGCTGCTTGCCAGGTTTGGCATGATTCGTGTGAGTATGGACATGCTTGTCTCGCCGAGAGGTGGTGGACTTGCTGGCTCCGTCGTCGTGACCAGTTCAAGAATTCGACTCGCTTCTTCATTGAATTGCAGCGCCTCTTCCTTCTTTAGCACGGCCGGAATCGATAGAGTCTGGCGTTCAGCAGCCACGAAATCTAGCAGCTTTGATTCAGCGGGTTCATAAGAATGGTCAAGCTGATAGGCCGTCTGCCAGGCTTTGACCGCCTGGCCAATTTCGCCACGCCTTTCAAGGATCACTCCCTTTAAGAATTGGGCCTCTATGAATTCCGGCATCGCCTCGAGTACGAGGTTTACTTCTCGCAGAAGATCATCGTCGAACAGACCCAGTTTTGCTGCGAGTGCAGCAGCTTCATATCGGATCGTCGATTTCTTCGGCATGAGATCGGCCGCAATTTCTATTTCGGAGATGCCCTCAGCAAAAAGACCGAGAAAGACATAGTTTATGCCCAACATATAGTGGGCATTGCCGTCAGCAGGATGACTGCGCAGACGTTTTCGAGCCGCCTCGATCATGCTCTGAATTCTAGAGGAATCAACTTCGTCCTGCTGTGGCAGCTCTCTCTCAAAAAAGATCTCGGCTAATCCCCCGCAGGCAGGGCAATAGATACTGCTCCCCCACTTGGCAAAACACGCTGGACAACGGCCACTTACCAGGAACATATGGTTCTACACAGGGCAGACAATGCTGGTTATTTGGATTCTAAGACGCAGAGATCTCCCCGAGATAGTAATACGGATTTTTCGATGCATAACACATTCCCCAACAGCTAACTGCATGTGCACCTCATGGTGAATTCTAGCAACTAGCACCTCATATGTCACGTGTCGAACGTCACTCAATTCCGAATTGGGTAATAGAAATCGTCGACGTGGTCAGAGTGAAGCTAGCTGGGGATTAGTCCTGGAGTCCACGAACATCGCAGACTGCTAGGCTGTCAGGCTCAGGGCGAGGGGCAAAAGCAGCTGAACGCCATTTGATAATCTATAGCGGTCAACTCTAGGAAGCGCGATCCCAGGTCCTTTAGAAATATGCGATTGTGACGCCCCCCCGTATGGGACGTAGCTTATCTTAGCGCTGCGGTCGGGGCTTGGCCTCGTCCACCTTAAGGGGACGACCATCAATATCTTTACCGTTCAAGCCGTTGATGGCCGAATCGGCCGCTGCATCTTCCATCTCGACGAAGGCAAATCCGCGGAACCGGCCGGTATCCCGGTCGGTGATCCAGGCGACGGAATCAACTGTTCCATACTCTTCAAACATCTCTCGAATCTGCGTTTCTGTACCTGTGAAAGGAATATTTCCTACGTAAATCTTCTTGCTCAACTCTTCATTCTCCTAACTGACATTCCAAGGTGCGACCGGTTTTTACCTCTCGCTCTTGGATATTGAAATAACGAAACGCAATTATCGCCACTTTTCCGAATTTGTCCAAGGAATAGATTGGACACATGGCTTGAGGTGTGATATTTCGACCAGAAATCGGTCTACGCCAAGGCAATATCAACCTCAAGAATGGTGGCTCGAACATCGGATAGGTTGTTGGTCGTCGGTCGATCGCCGCTGATTGACTTAGGCTAGCGGTTTAGCCGCCAATGCCGCACCAACGATCCCAGCTTCATTTAACAGCTCGGCCGGTACGATCTCTGTGCGGACCGTCAGGCGAGGGATGAACTTGTTATGTTTCTTACTCACCCCCCCACCCAAGATAATCAGATTGGGCGAGAAGAGTCCTTCGATGTGATGCAGGTAAGTATCCAGACGGCTGGCCCAGACTTTCCAGGTTAGCTTTTTCTGCATCCGGATCCGGTCGGAGGTGTAATCTTCGGCATCCTCTTTGCTGTTAGGCAGGTACAAGTGCCCGAGTTCGGTATTGGGAACCAGCTTTCCGTCTACGAACAAGGCGCTGCCGATGCCGGTACCCAGTGTGAGTACCATCACCATGCCCATTCGGCCCTTGCCAGCGCCAAAAGTCATCTCGGCAATACCGGCCGCGTCGGCGTCGTTGACCAGGGCAACAGGGTAGCCGACAGCCTTACTAATGCCCTCGATACCGGGATAGTTGATCCACCGGGAGTCGACGTTTGCCGCAGACATGACGACCCCATCGAGAACAACAGCCGGGAATCCTACGCCAAGTGGTCCCTTGTATTCAAACTGCTTAACCAGCTCGAGAATCGTGCCGATCACCGCCTCGGGATTAGATGGTTGTGGTGTCTTGATACGGATACGCTCTGTAATCAGATCCCCGCTTTCAGTGTCGACCAGAGCGCCTTTAATGCCAGATCCACCTACATCTATACCAAGTAGTTCCATGATTTCGATTTTACCTGAATGGCCGTGATTAGGGGATGTTTTATCTCATTCGATCTTTCGGCCGCTATGAATGGCGACTGTGCCGAACATAAACAGCTCGTAGGTTACATTAGTTAGCCCGCAGTCGGCCATGATCATGACCAGCGACTCTGGATCCTGGAAGGCCTGCGTACTCTCGGGAAGATAGCGGTATGCCTCCGCATCGCCCGCTATCAGCCTGCCCAATAGAGGAATCACCGTGTTGAGATGGAAGCGGATGAACGGCCGCAGAGCGTTCTGCTTTGGAGGGCTAGATTCCAGGACAACGACCCAACCGCCAGGACGAGTCACCCGAACCTGTTCGCGGAAGGCGGCAGCCGGATCAATCACATTGCGCAGCAAGAAGCCTGATGTTACGGCATGAAAAGAGCCGTCCGGAAAGGGCAAGGCCAGCGCGTCCGCTCCGGCCCACCTGATCCCTTGCCGGCTGGGATCGTCGCGTCCAATACGCATCATCTCCAGGGTGAAATCTGCACCCACGGCGAGCAGATCGGGACACGCGCGGATCCCTTCTCTGGCTATATCTCCGGTTCCTGTTCCTATGTCTAATAGTTGTCCATTTGGAGGCAGCTGGGTTTTCTGTATCACAGTCTGTCGCCATCGCCCATCCTGCCCAGCGGTCATCAAACGGTTCATCAAATCATAGCGACCAGCGATACGGGAGAACATCGATTGCACATAGCGGGATCGTTGTTCACCGGTTAGATCTGACAAAGGGGTATTGCTCCTCAGATAATGGCGGCCAACAACCAGCAGCTAGATGAGTTCATGAGTGTTCGCAGAAAAGCTCGATTCTGGCAAGACGGAAAACCCATAACCCATAACCCAAAGATTAACTCTCGGGCTCTGCCTGCGCTGACGCTGCCTGGTCAGACGCTGCCTGCGCGGACCAGGCTAGAACTTCCCGTGCCTTGCTGGTTCCTGTCGGGGGGCCAATGATGCCGTCCTCTTCCATGACATCAATCATGCGAGCGGCTCGCGTGTAGCCGATACGGAAGCGGCGTTGGAGCAAAGAAGTGGATGCCTTGTTTAGTTGGCGGACCAGGGCAATGGCTTCAGGTAATAGTTCGTCCGAATAGCGAGCAGCGACCTCTTCTTCTTCGCGCATCTCGTCCCACAAGGGCTGCTGCGGGATTTCCGGCTCTGGAGGCGGAATTTCTGTCGTTTCTTCTACTTCGGTTGATACTTCCTGTTCCGCTTCGGTACGGGCCTTGACGAAACGCTTAGCCCCTCGCCAATATTCGATAACATTGTGAAGTTCATGGGGACTGACGAAACAGCCTTGCATTCGGACCGGGGCTGCCGCGTCTGGACTCTGAAACAGCATATCCCCCTGTCCCAACAAGCGCTCAGCCCCGGTTGTATCCAATATAACCCGGCTGTCCGTTCCCGAGGCGACGGCGAAGGCCACCCTGGCGGGGAAGTTTGCTTTGATCAACCCTGTCACAACATCCACCGAAGGTCGCTGGGTGGCGATGATCATATGAATGCCTGTCGCCCGGGCTAACTGGGCCAGGCGAGTAATGCCTTTCTCGGTCTCTTCGGGGGAGAGCATCATCAGATCCGCCAATTCATCAATTACAAAGACGATGTAGGCCATTTTCTCGGCCCCGGTTTCGATGCCAGCCTCAACTTTTTTGTTGTATTCGATGATATTGCGAACGCCGAACTCTGCTAGCCGCTTGTAGCGATTGTCCATCTCGCGCATGGCCCACTTGAGCGTTCCTACTACCCTATCAAGATCGACGACGACCGGAGCGACCAGGTGCGGTATGCCATTGTAACCAGTTAGCTCCACCCTTTTCGGATCTACCATCACGAACTTAAGCTGGTCAGGTGTGTTTTGGAGGAGCAGGCAAGCGATTATGCTGTTGACACAGACTGACTTACCGGAACCAGTGGTGCCCGCGATAAGCAAGTGTGGCATTTGAGCTAAGTCAGCGGTTATCGGATGCCCGGCGACGTTTTGTCCCAGGCTAATGGCCAAAGGGACCTTTAAATTTCGAAATTCGTCAGATTCCATGACGTCCCGTAGGGCAACCACGGCTTTCTCTGAATTGGGCACCTCGATTCCAACGTACCCTTTACCAGGAACGGGCGCTTGGATCCGGATAGAACGGGCAGCAAGGGCAAGTGCCAGATCATCCGCGAGGCTGGCTATCTTACCTACCTTCACTTTGGTCCGCTTCCCGCTGCGTTGTTCAATGAAACTCGGCTCAACGCCAAATTGGGTTATCGTCGGACCCTGGCTGATTTCCACGACCGTGGCGGGTGCGCCAAAACTTTCCAGGGTGTGCTCGATGACCTCGACCTGCTCCCGTATCTGAACGTCGCTTACATCCTGTTCGCTGCCTGCTTCCAGCAATCCAGTCAATACTGGCAGCTCCCAATAGCCACCGCCCTCATGGCCAATGATTCCGGGGATGGAATCACCGGACCCTTCGCCAGCGGGAGTAGGTTCAGTGCCGGTCTGTGATCGCTGGTCCTTCTTGTTCTTTTGTTTTGATGTTGCCGGCTGCTTCTTTGTAGTAGCCGACGCTGTATCTGAGGGAATTAGCTCTGGCTGCCTGGGTGAGCCTGTGGTAGTTGTCCTGGCAGCTGTTCGAGCTGTATTGATTGGTATCTCTCGCTCTTCGGTAGAAGGTGGGCGAGTAAAGATCTTTTTTATGATGAGGCCAGCATCCTCTCTGCTGACGCCGGAAACGAGAACTGTAGCAATGATGCCTACGATCAATAGGACAAAAACAGCGCCCAGCCGGCCGACTCCCTGTTCAATGCCCCAGACGACGAATCCTCCGACATAGCCACCACCAACGCCCGCTTCCGCGATCGAGGTATAGGTGTCAAGCTCGCTATTCCAAGTCTGCACCGCCAATGAAGCGAAAGCCATGACTGAAATCAATAGGAGAATCAAGCCGATTATCCTTAGACTTGGCAGATTCGGTGGTTGCTCCATCCCCCATAGAACCAGGTAGAAACCAAAGGCGCCGAATACAAGCGGTACAATCGCTCCAACCCAGCCGAACACCTGCCACATCCAATCTGAAAGCGCTTCGGTCAGTTTTCCTTGATTAGGCGACAGCAGGCTTAGGATGACAACGACGGTGAAGAATATCAGGATGATGCCTACGATGAGGGCCCTTTGCTGCTTGTTGAGGCTGAGGTTGAATCTGGAGCTTGATTTCTTCGAGGCTCGACTGCGAGATCCACTAGTAGATCGGTTTCGAGTTGAAGATCTGGTACTGCTTGTCTTCTTCCGCGTCATAGCTCAAATGTTCCTAGCTAGGCGATTATAACATGGATGCCACTGGCGCACAGTAACACCAAGGTCACGTCATGATGCCCATGTCACGAAGGCCGTGTCACGATCTTCACGTCGCTCGTTTCGTGTTTGGTTTATCACAACTGCACTACTTGGTATGGCCTGATTTATACGACTTATCTTGAGACAGTGCCAGTTGCGGGGTTTTCATCCAAGCCGATTTTGTGATGCTTCATATGGAATAGCATACTAATGGCGAGCCAATTTCATCGTCATTCTGCGCTTATGGAAGGAATCCCTACTGTCTTTCGACGACAGAGAGTTGGCTTTCTCATTTCGCGTCACACCTCAAATGTCATTCCGAGCGCAGTCGAGGAATCCCTACTGTCTTCACTGCATTTCAGCCTGTGATTCGATGATGTCAATAGGGATTCCTCCATTTCGCTGCGCTCCAGTCGGAATGACAGTTTCGAGCAAGTCGCGAGCCATTCCGCCCTTCGTGAACTCGTCGTATTGCGCGGTACACTCCAAATGCCATTCCTACCGAAGCAAGGGCGACGGTCTTACCGTCGACCAGGAATCCTTACTGTCTTTACTGCAATTCAGCCCGTCTTTCGATGACGTCGCCGGGCATTCCACTCTTCGCTTCCTCTATGTATTCATCTACGACCCCTTCGCAATCAACTGCATTAAGACAGACCCCGTTGTCATTCATCCCGTGCTGGCGTAAGATCGCTTGGAATCAGCTAACTTTAGGGAGCATCCGCTTCCCAAAACCCGGCCCTTTGCACCATTCAATTCCTTAGTCTTATGAAACATCAGAACAAAGCTGACCTTCCATTCCTCCAGTTTGAATCGTTTCCGAATGACGAAGAAGTTCAGCACGCCGTCTTTACCCGTCTGGGAGGCATTAGTCCGCCACCCTACGACTCACTCAACCTGAGCGTTTCCGTCGACGATGATAAGAACAATGTGTTTGCTAATCGCGCCAAAGCCTACGGCACCCATGGACGCCGGAACGACACAGTGGTTCATGCTCATCTGAAACATACCGCCGATGTGATAGAGGTCACACACAAGGAGTATGGCCATTACGTCGGACCGGCAGACGGCCTAATCTGCCGAGAACCCGGATGCGCATTAACTATGAATTACGCTGATTGTTCGCCCGTC
>DASRZI010000257.1:0-8224 GCA_035686605.1 Candidatus Zixiibacteriota bacterium | reverse complement strand
TTCAACCGCCAGGTCGTTCTCGAATACGGGGGGGTGGGAATAATAGCCCTATTGGTGATTGTGTTGGTCGTTTATTGAGACGATCCAACATCTCTCATCAATCGTCACGAATGCCGATGTTGGGTCGCTGATTCCTTATATGGGATGAAATCCTTCTATGGAATCATAGGTTGACATAAACTGATAACCGGAAATCGTCCCAACTTCCACTGCTATCGGTAGGCCATTGTGCTCAGGTAAGCTGCTCGAACTACTCGCTCCTCTCCTGCCACCTAGTCCTGCAACTAGAGATAGAATCATGCTCAGAGCGATGATGATACCGAGAACAATGATGACCTTTTCCGAGGTAGTTCTTCTCCGTTTTACTTTCTTCTTCTTTGTCTTCGCCATCTCGATTAATTCTCCTAAAGAGACTCCGCTGCTCGGAATCTGAAATCAACGCCAAGATAATACGGTACGATCACTCTTTCTCGAATGTTCAACTTTTCCAGGAGGTAAAACGATCGAGAACTTGATTCTGTATCGGCAATCAGTTTATGTTAAGTAAATTGATTTGGATAAGGTCAATTCTCAGAAACGGATTGCAAATACCAGCTATCCGATGAGTTCAGAAATCAACCCAAAACTCTCAATTTTTACTAACGGACAATTATAGCACAAACCATAAAGATTCATTTAAACCTAGTTAGGGTATGTTAGGGTAGGTGGTCTAAAGTTTGCGTTACTGACAGGCCGGTTCCAAGGGCAAGGTTCGTCTCCAAAATATCATCTAAAATCCCCAACAAGACCGATCATAGCCCACTTGAAGCAGACCACTCGGCGATGTTATACAGGTAAATCGGGCCCATAGCACCCATGCGAATAGTTCACTGTGGATACAACAAACAGGGCTAAGATTTCGTAGTGAAGAGTAGTAGAGAGACTTGAAACCGGCTCCTTATCACTCTGGCGAATCCGCTGGTGAAAGCCATCGTTCGCCAGTATAATAAGTGAGTCCGGTATTCTGTCCCTAGAAGCAGGTTCACTGCTAACGATGGATAAAAGAAGGTCGCAAGTTGACTGGATCAGAGCGGAAACCGGACCTCGCCAAGGCGACCGTCATCAAATTGGCGACAGTGATTAGGAGCAACTAATGCTGGACCTGGTCTACGCCGCCATCGTCATCATCAGCTTTCTCTTCGCCTTCCTGAGCCTCATAGGCGCTGGTCTGGATCAGATATTTGATTTCGAGATTGGCTCTGATGGCGAGGGTCCTTTCGATCTGGTGGGAATCAGCCCCTTCTCTGCCGCTGTATTTGGCTCGGCATTCGGTCTAACAGGACTAATCACGCACCTGTGGCTTGATATGGAAGCAATACCCAGTATTCTTTGGGCAACGGGCGTTGGTATAATATTTGGTGGGGCAGCACAAGCGTTTTTCCTTTACGTTCTTTCGCCGAGCAAATCTAGCCACTTTTCGCATGAGATAGACTCTATCGGTCGCGAAGCCGAGGTGACCGTGACCATACCCAGCAAGGGGTTAGGGCAAATATCATATACGAACGTTAGCGGCCGCGTCAGGCTAGGCGCTCGGTCCGAGAGTGGAGAGGAAATTGATACAGGCGAGCTTGTCGTCATCAAGAGAATCGTGGGCCGGGTTGCCGTTGTAGAACTGTCTGAATAGCGAGATATATATCTGGTTCCAGCTGGCTGGAGATGGCCTTCGAATATGGCTACCTGACCATAGGCCGCTAGCTGGTAATTGAGTCACTTGGAGGAAGTCAACATGGAAACCATGATCCCGATTCTCATCATCCTGGGTATATTCACTTTCTTTGCCCTGGCCTTTGTTTACGCCAGCCGTGTTAAAAAGGTTGGTCCAAACGAGGTACTGGTAATCTCGGGGCGGGGCGAACGAGGAACTGCGGCAACGGGTATCCAACACAATTTTAGGATTGTGACTGGTGGACGGGCGTTCATTTGGCCTGTGCTGGAGCGGGTTGATGATCTCTCGCTAGAGATAATGACCATCGACATCACCACTCCAGACGTCCCCACCGTACAGGGTGTCCCGGTGACGGTCGACGGCGTAGCCCAGGTGAAGATCGGCAGCGATGAGAGTTCCATCCGCACGGCCGCCATCCAGTTTCTGTCAAGAACTGAAGAAGAGATCGAGCATGTCGCCCATGAGACTTTGGCCGGCCATTTGCGAGCCATTCTGGGCACGCTCACCGTGGAACAGCTCTACCGAGACCGGGAGGCCTTCGCTCAGAAGGTCCAGGAGGTTTCGGGAGATGATATGGCCAGCATGGGTCTGGAGATCGTTTCTTTCGTCATCAAGGATATTAGCGATGGCGAAGGCTATCTGGAAGCTCTCGGCCGGCCGAGAATTGCCCAGGTGAAGCGCGATGCCGATATCGGCGAAGCGGAAGCAACGCGAGACGCGACGATCAGGAGTGCGGTAGCCAGGCAAGAGGGAGAAGCGGCCAAATTCCAAGCAGAGACGAAGATTGCTGAAGCAAAGAAAGACTTTGAGGTGCAGCAGGCTGTCTACGCGGCAGAGGTTAACCGGAAAAAGGCCGAGGCTGAGCTAGCCTATACCATCCAACAAAATATCGAGAACCAGAAGGTCAAGGCAGAGGAAATACAGATCGAGGTCGTGGAGAAACGGCGGCAAATCGAGGTGCAAGAGCAAGAAATTGCCCGAAGGGAAAAGGAACTTGAAGCCACGGTCCGAAAGCCTGCAGAGGCTGAACAATACCGTGTTAAAACCATTGCCGACGGCAAGCGGTATCAACTGCAGGTTGAGGCTGAAGGTGAATCAGATGCCATTCGCCGGAGAGGTCAAGGTGAAGCCGATGCTTCAAAGGCCATGGGTCTGGCAGCTGCCGAAGTTATTCGCGAGACAGGCTTGTCGGAAGCCGAGGCGTTGAAAGCCACGGGTCTGGCCGATGCTGTAGTTATTCGCCAGCAAGGGCTTTCTGAGGCTGAGGCAACGGCTAAGAAGGCTGAGGCCTGGAGGCAATACACCCAAGCGGCCATCATCCAGCAGGTCATTGACGCTTTGCCAGAGGTCGCCGCCGCCATAGCAGCCCCGTTAGCCAAGACAGACAGAATCGTAATAATTAACAGCGGAGGAGAAGGGAAAGGCGCTGGGGCATCAAAAGTCACGGAAGATGTGACCAATATCGTGGCCCAAGTTCCGGCGACTATCGAAGCGTTAACCGGCATCAACCTCATGGATGCCCTCAAACAGCTGCCTGGCCTCTCCGACGAACCTTCTATGGTCGAACAAAGCCCTGATAAGTCAGAAGAACCCGAAGCGGAACCAGAGGCGCAACCAGACGAAAAGACTAAGGAAAAATAACCATTTAGTCAGTGTCGCTTGCTGATTCTCTGCTGGTCATTACTTTCGAGTCCGTAGAGTGGCCCATTGGAGGTCTAGTGGCCTGATTTTGCGGATTGGTTCTGCGTAAAGAGTCGGTCAGCTATAGGCTTGGCCGGCGTAATTTGGTGCGAAACTAAAATCTTTCAACAAGCGGGCGATTGCTTGCGTCATCGCATAAGATATAATTTGTGCCTGATTGAACAATTCACTACTTGGCTGGATCCATAGGCTGCTTATTCCCTGGCTAGCCTGGAAAATAGGGTTCCAGCCTGTTTACCTTCGGGGCAGGGTGCAATTCCCGACCGGCGGTGAGGCCAATGCAGGCCAAGCCCGCGAACCCAATTGGGTGGATCTGGTGAAACGCCAGGGCCGACAGTAAAAGTCTGGATGGGAGAAGGTATGCAAATCGGTGTGCCTGCTATCACCATGCCCCGCCTCTTAATGGCGGGGTTGTTGCATGATGGTCCAGGCTTCTGTAAGCTGCATCCCCCACCCCGTGTAGAATTGCGATAATTGATATCTAGAACAGTCGAGGTGTTCGTATGCGTTGGCTCGGATCGCGACCGGTTTGGCAGACCATATTGATGTCATTTGTGCTGCTGGTTGTTTTCTGGCAGCTGCTGGTAACTATCGGTGGCTATGATCGCTTTATTCTGCCAGGACCGGTTGACGTTTGGAATCAACTCCGGATTGTTATCGGTGATGGGCGTCTGATCAGGCATACGCTTTACACGATCAGCGAAATCATTCCCGGGCTGTTAATCGGCTGTCTAATTGCTGTTCCTCTTGGCTATGTCCTGGCCAAGTCTCGTTTGGCGGAACGCTTCATATCCCCCTACCTGGTCGCATCGCAAGCCATTCCGATCATTGCCATCGCGCCCCTTCTCACGATATGGATTCGCTCCACCTATTGGAGCAGGGTTACCGTTGCCGTGCTCGTGGTCTTCTTCCCTGTTGCGATCAACACCATTACCGGGTTACGAAATGTGCCGCACGAACTTTACGATCTGATGAATTCTCTGAGAGCATCTCGATGGCAGGTATTTCGCAAACTCGAAATGCCAGCATCCATGCCGATCATGCTGACCGGTTTGAAAATCGGGGCCACCCTGGCGGTAATTGGCGCCCTTGTCGGTGAATTCGTACAACCAAAAAGCCAGGGATTAGGCTATCTGCTGGTGACCGCCAGGTATCAGTTTAAGACCGACCTGGTGTTTGTCGTTCTACTAACTTTGGCGCTCATTGCATTGTCCATGTACGGGTTAGTCGCGCTCCTTGAGAAGCGACTGCTGCGTTGGCAGTCAACGGGCAGCAACTAGAGACATATGGTATCCCGTGATTAGAAAAACGTTCATACTCCTTCTTTTGATAGCTGCCATCATTCTGGTCTTTGTGGCCTGTGGTCCCTCCGACGACAGGGCGTCAGGGGGAGAATCGCCTACTTCTGTCGGTGGTTCAAACGCTGAATCCAGCCAGGCAACAACATGGCCAGATACGGCGGTCAAATTTAGCTTACCGATGGGTTACATACCCGATCCCCAATATGCACCTTTCTATGTCGCCGTCGAAAAAGGCTATTTTGCCGAGGAAGGATTCGACGTCGATTTTGATTATAGCTTCGAAACCGATGGCTTGGCTCTGGTCGGCGCCGGTGAGGTACCATTCGCCATCGTAAGTGGTGAGCAGGTAATCTTGGCCCGAGCCCAAGATATTCCTGTTGTCTATGTACTCGAGTGGTTCCAGCGATTTCCAGTTGCCATTATCAGCAAGGCAGAAAGCGGCATTGAGAAAACAGAAGATCTGCGCGGCCGGCATGTTGGCATACCGGGTTTTTTTGGCGCCAGTTATGTAGGTATCGCAGGCTTGCTAGCGGCCAACGGTCTTGCGCTCGAGGATTTAGAGGCCAGCGATATTGGTTTTTCGCAGGTGGAGTCGCTGTTGACCGACCAGGTGGAAGCGGTCGTGGGATACGCAAATAACGAACCGCTGCAGCTCGAAGCTCTCGGCCAGCAAGTAAATGTGATCTATGTGGCGGATGAAGCAGATCTGGTTGCCAACGGACTTATCGCCAGCGAGCAGCTCATCTCCAGCAATCCGGAAATGGTCGCCGCTTTTGTGCGGGCTACGCTGAGGGGGATCGCCGATGCCATAGACGATCCAGACGAGGCGTTTGAGATCAGCAAACGGTATGTAGAGGGTCTCGACGACAGTCGAAAAAACGTGCTCGAGGCATCTATTGAGTTGTGGCGAGCCGAAAGGCTCGGAATAACGGAGTTGGAATCTTGGGAGCGTACGCAGGACGCTTTGCTCCAGATTGGCTTTCTTGACGAGCCTATTGGGAACCTTGGCGAGGCTTTTAGTAACGAATTCGTCACAAACAACCAGCCTTGAGATGAATCAAATTCCAGAACCGCTTCTAAGCGCGGAGTCGGTCGCCCACACTTTTCCAGATGGCGTCATGGCGATTTCCGATATTTCATTGACTATCAATCGCGGTTCCTATGTCTCCCTGGTCGGCCCATCAGGAGTCGGTAAATCAACGTTGCTGCGCATAATTGGGGGCATCCTTAAGCCAAGCGAGGGAGAGATTCATCTGAAAGGAGCTGGTTCTCTAAGAGAAGGCGATCCTATTGGCATCGTCTTTCAACGAGATAATCTGATGCCCTGGAGAACTGTAACCGACAACATCCGTCTTCCACTCGAGCTGCGAAATGACTACGCCAACGATGGAAGAGGAGAAACTGTGGAGATGATAGAGTTGGTCGGCCTATCAGGATTTGAGAATAGTTATCCGGCACAATTATCAGGGGGCATGGCCCAGCGTGTGGCGATCGCCCGGGCGCTGATACATCGACCTTCTTTATTGCTTCTAGACGAACCGTTTGGTTCGCTCGATGCCATAACACGGGAGCGAATGGGGCAGGAGCTGTTGCGTATTTGGCATGCTATGCCGGTCACTGTCTTCATGGTCACCCACAGCATTCCAGAAGCGGTTTTACTCTCCGATGAGGTGCTGGTCATGACAGGACAACCGGGGACGTTGACCGCACACTTTCCAATCTCCCTGCCCCGTCCAAGGCAGGTGGATATGCAGCTTTCGGCGGAATTCCAAGCATACGCCTCGCAAGTTCGCTCGGCTATTGGGCAAGGTCAGCGTATTCAGTAACCAGGTCTCTTACAGATTGCCGCCTGGTGCAGAATCTAATCCACTATTCACTCTTGTTAAGCTGCCCATAGCAGTCGCGACCGCGATCAATTCACATCCGTCACAATCGTCAATAATGGCAGGAAGTCCAGGTAAGGGACCACCTCCATCGTTAGAGATATCGCAACCAACGGCCTCGAAGGATCATTGCTGGAAACACACAACGAGCCGCCATAACTGCCAACGTCGAGTCCCTCCGTATCCAAGGTCATACTTACATCGCTGGCTGATCCAGCCGGTGTCGTTCCACTGGTTACAGAGAGGTCGAGCCATGATATGTCCGAAAATGAATCACAGTCGCCAGCGGATGATTCCTCTATCAGCCAAGTGAGTTCTGCCGCACCTGCATTTCCAACCGTCAGAGTGTTGGTTACTGCCTCGTGTTGGTATGCGGTCTCCTCAATGGAAGAAGGCGTTAAATAGATGCTTGGTTCAAATTCGGTCCCGCACCAACCGAGAAATGTACTCATAGCCAGCTCGCGCTCGTCTGATCCAGGAATCGCTTCCCATGGAAAGCCCCAGAACGTTGTCCTGTACAAGGCCGTTTCTTTATTAACCGCGATGTTGCCCACATTACCACTGAAGGCCAGCTCGGCAGAGGTATCTGGATTTACAATATCGGTGTAGTTGCTGACGGGAAAGACAAGTGTATACGGACCCAAGGCGCCAAAGACGGATCCCTCTCCGTCGACGACAATTTGGTTCTCGTCGTCAACAACTGAGGACACGCCAAGATAGGTCTGCATGAAAGTCGTGAGCGTTCGATCCCAATGGTAATCTTGTGAGCTGATCATGAAACATCCGCCTGAATCCAGCCAAGTCGCCAAGGCTATCTCACCGGCATCTCCCGGTCCGGCAGCTCCTCCAAACTCATCACCGGTAAACCAGATAACTACTTCATATGGGCTGAGGTCATCAGCATCTGGTTCGTCGTCGCCGTTGTTTGTATCCCAAATGTCATATCCGCCAGTAGTGGCAAGAGCATCCAGGGCGGTCGTGTAGTATCCTCGTACATCTGGATTATTGTCGTCATCGTCAACGAGTAATATTGGAGGGATATTCGCAGTTGTAAAGCTGAAGGTCGATGACCAATTACTTGGTCCGCATGGATTTGCAGATCGGACGCGCCAATGGTAGGAAGTAGTTGGATCAAATGGCGTCGACGGAGCGATATTGGTCCCAGCAAGAGACGCGCTGTAGACGATGTTCGTGAATGCCGCATCTGAAGCGACCTCGATCAAGTACTCCGCTTCATCGGAGCCAGCAGGATTCCATGTGAAAAGGGGCGTAAGTGTAACGTTGGCTGCCCCATTGGCGGGAGATACCAGGGTAGGCGCTCCGGGTGATGCTGCGAATAAATCTAGCCCCACCGTGGTTGTGTGCGTGCTGGTAGGGCCGACGCCCACAATGTCAATAGAATAAGATCCGGCCGACGCGCCCCCAGTGCCCGATATAGTCAAATCACTGGTACCAGGAGGATTGACTGGATTGATAGAGAAGCTCGCTGTAGTTCCCGCGGGTTCCCCACTGGAGGATAGGGTTACTGAGTCGCTGTAGCCTAAGATCGACCCGACAGTAACGTCGTACACCGCATCAGCTGGCGCACATACTGAAAGCGAGCCGGGGTCTGCTGAAAGCGTAAAATCAGCGAA
>DASRZI010000256.1:0-5362 GCA_035686605.1 Candidatus Zixiibacteriota bacterium | reverse complement strand
AGACCTGCGGGCAACGGCGCTTGAGTATGCCAATAACCTAATGGAGTATTACTTCCTTATGGCGGCGTACGAGGGCGTTCGCTCTCTGGTAGAGTTGGGAGTCATAAAGCAGCATGAGAGAGAATCAGATAGTAACTACATTCGCCGAATAACAGAATTGTTCGGGTTTGACTATACTCGGTCGATTGTAGATCTGTTTACGTTCTATCTCTTTAAGAAGCCTGGGACGCAACACCTACCAGAAGGCCTTACGAACTTACCGGAGTGGCAGGCATTTGTGCAGGACTGTAACCTACATGGGGACAGCCTGGAAGAGTTCCTGCCAGACCAGACCCGATATGCCGCAATCTATGGGCTCGTGGGGTTCCTGGTTGATAAGCCACGCGGAGATGCCCAGACACTGGCGGACGAGCGACGGGCCGGATCATATCCATATATCTCAGCCTATCACCCTACTGCTATCCTGGACTGGACCTGGTTAAAGGATGAGGTATCTCAGCGGCCGTATTTGGGCTATTTGAAGTTGCTTGATGACGACGGGACCTATCACCTGTGGTGGAGAGATCGCTGGGAGATATGGGCTGAGCCGGATGATACTGATAATGCCAATGCTGTGCAGGGCGAGATAGAAGCGGTTCTCGTGGCCAGTGGGGATAACCCGCTTGGCGAAATACCCTTTGTGTGGTTATACAATTTGCGATCTCGCATCAAAGGAGTGGGGGTTTCAGACGTCCACGAAGTAGCGCGGATAGATTTGTCCATTATCCGCGATATGTCACAGATTAGCGAGATCACGAGTTATGCCGCGTTTCCGATGATGCGGAAGCCGATGATTATTCCTGGTGAGGAGGTTCAAGACGACGTTGGTCCAACAGCGATTCTTGAGTTTAATCCGGAGCTGGGGATGGCAGGAAAACCAGACTGGCTAAGGGCCGAGGTCACCGGTCCGGTTCAAGCGATCCTGAACGTGATCGCAAAGAAGGTAGCCGAGATTTACCGTGCGACCAATGCCGGTGGACTTACCGCCACAGAGACATCAAAGGCGGCCAAGAGCGGAATGGCATTGCAGGCGGAGTTCCAGTTCCTGAACGCTAACATTGTTCGAAAGGCCGTAAATCTGGAGAAGGCGGAGAACAACATTATTCGCTTCTGGCTTAAATGGATTAGATTAGAAAACCTAATCAAAGAAACCAGATTTGAGCGGCCCAGAAATTATGATGTACAGAATTTGGCAGCAGACCTGGAAAACATGATGACGGCTAAGACAATCGTCCCGTCTGTCACATTCAAACAGGAGATGTCAAAAACTACGGCGCGCGCCATGCTTCCTGGGGCTGATGATAAATTATTGCAGATAATTGATAAGGAGATCGAAGACACGCCAGAAGCTCCTCCATCATTACCCCCAATGGGAAGTCAGTTTGATGAGGACCCAGATGCAGAAGAGCAGCCCGAAGAGGATGTTGAGTAATGGAATGTCCGGTGTGCATGTATACGATACATGAATATTACTGGGGAGTCTTTTGCTTTAATTGTGGCTGGAGGTCCATTCGAATAGGTGAGATTAATGCCAACAATCAAACAAGGATTGGATGCAATCGCCAAAGAAGACGCCGCGCTGGGGAACCAGATAACCAAGCACAAAAAGTGGCTAAAGGACGCTATCCTGGATCTCGAAAATCAAATCGTTTTTCTCTTTACCGAAAAGTTACGGAGAGAGCGCGGCCGCCTGATTAACACAAAGGTCAGGCTAAAGCAGGCGCAGAAGCTACACAAGCAGCTGACAATCCTGTTTGAGCAGACCTATGGGGAGGCAGTCAAATCAGTGGCGTCTAACTTCGCCGAGATCGCGAAGGCAGTTGAGAAGCGCTTCAAGGTTTTTGATAAAGCCTATGGCTTTGTTGGTGTCTCAGAGGAAGTGATATCAGCGCTTAAAACTGCATCAATGCGGGAGTTTGACGCGCTGGGCGTAATGGCAAGGGAGAGAGTAGCAGCAGCGCTGTACAATGCGGTTATTGTAGGTGGACAGTTTAACGTCCTTAAGCAAGAGATCAGGAGTATCCTGACTGGTAAATACAGCAAGGTCGGAAGACCAATGGTATCCTACGCTGGTCAGATGGCTTTTGATCAGACAATGACCTTTAACAACCAGCTTAACTTAGCCGAGGCAGACCGTCTCGGAGTCGAGTCCTTCTTGTATTATGGAAATGTTATGGGAACGACGCGATCGTTTTGTCGGCGCAGAGCTGGAAATATCTACAGCCGAAGACAGATTGAATCATGGACCCATCAATGGGATGGTAAATCTGGACCAGCAATGACACACAGAGGCGGGTACAACTGCCGTCACAGCTGGGTTCCAGTCCAGCGGGAGTGGTTTAGGGAATCAGAAACAGAGATAACTGGACTGATAAGAAAGGGGTAGAAAGACCAATAGATTACCTGAGAAAGTAGTATATAGGTTGGATGGCCTAAAGAACTTGCGGATGCAATGAAAGGAGCGGATGCTCATGCCTTGGACAGTAAAAAAGAGTGACGACGGTGTAGTAGTTATTCATGATAACGGATTGCCGGTATTCGTTGATGACGACGGGACGGAAAATACCTTTGATCCCAATCAGATGCGCTCAAAGATTTTGGACTTGAACAGTGAATCCAAGAAACGCAGGGAAGAAAATAAGCAGCTGAAGGATCAGATGTCACTGTTTGAGGGCGTAGAGGATTTAGCCACATATCGTGATCAGGCTGAAGAAGCCATTCGGACCGTGAAAAACTTGAAAGACAAGGACCTGGTTAAGGCCGGTGAAGTTGACAAGCTTAAGTCCGAAATGAAGATCACGTTTGAAGAGCAAGAAAAGAAGCTGAAAGAGCAGTTTTCTGTCAGGGAAGCTGATCTTTTGTCACAGGTAGGACATAAAGACTCGGCTATTAGAACCTTGATGGTATCTAACCAGTTTGCTATGTCCCCTCTTTTCGGCGGTGAGGATCCGAAGACGACTCTTCCTCCTGATATCGCAGAGACCTATTTCGGTAGGTACTTTGAGGTTCAGTCTGAGGATGGGAAGCTTCAGCTGATTGCAAAGGACGATCGCGGTGAGCCCATTTACTCTCGTCAAAATGTTGGCGAGTTTGCGACGTTTAATGAAGCGATTGAAATTATTTTCGACCGTTATCCCGGACGGGACAAGCTCCTTCGCTCTAAGGGCGGTGGATCTGGCGGAGCTGGCGGCCAAGGCGGCGTAACACAACAAACCCCCATTGCTAACTTGAAGGCACAGTATGATCAGGCGGTGACTGAAGGTAACTTCACCAAACAGATCGCCGTGAAGAATAAGCTTCATGAGGCAATGAAAGAACAACGTAAATAGGAGTTATAAATGGCTAACACAGGTGCAGCGGGCACGGTTTGGAATTGCCCTTAATATAGTTAGGGGCCATAGGGTAATCTACCAGAAAGGAGAGACCTATGGAAAAATCGGATGAACTCAGGGAAAGCCTAAAGGAGACTGACTGGGCATGGATCGCTGGAATGGTTGATGGTGAAGGATGTATTTCCCTACAGCGCGGTTATACTAAACAGTGGGTTTGGTACAAGCCTCGTTTAGCGGTCACGAATACTGATCAAGCAGCGATGGAGTTTATTGCAAAGGCGCTGGGTGCTAACACACGGAAAAGGAAGCCTGTCCGCCCTCATTATCGACCAATAGTTGATGTTGAGGTGGGATCCCGCAAGACTCTACTATCCATTTTACCGAAGCTGATTCCATATTTGAGAATTAAGCGGCGACAGGCCGAGCTATTGCTTCGGACAGTTAGACTTCCACGCGGAAGCAGCGACGAAAAGTGTGCAGTTTGGATGGAATTTGATCGCCTTATTACTGAGTGCGGTCAGAAGCGTGCCGAACAGACTATTCGTCGTGGTAATCCTGAGCCAAGCCAGCGGATGAAATAAGCTGCTGGAAGGTGCGACGGTCAGGGCGTACCCCGAACAGGGATGAGGCCCATTAGCGTCCGACCCGAAAGGGATGATATGACCTGCTCCTATAGGAAACTATAGGAGGCGAGGAGTAGACGCCTCGCCCCTGCCAAAGTGGCAGTGTAACAACAAGGAACTATACTGGTGAACTTTATCTTATTGGTGCGAATCAGACTCCCTTCCTGAACATGATTGGTGGACTTCAGGGCGGAAGTGTTCGCGTAGTGTCAGACTTTCAGTTTCCGATCGCACAGCCCTGGGCGCTTGAATCTGCGTCCCAGCCTGCGATTACTGAAACAGTATCTTTGACGGCTCCGACGCCTGTGACTTACGTTCGGGCACAGGACGTCAACACCTGCCAGATTTTCCAGAAGCAGGTTTCAATCAGCTACGCAAAGCAGTCCGTTACTGGACAGGTGACAGCAGATGCCACCACGGGACTGATTGATATTACGGATGGTCAGCCCGTGCAGAATGAGCGTGATTTCCAGATTGCCGCTAATATGCGACAGCTGGCGATTGACGTGGAATATACGTTCCTTAACGGTGCGTATCAGCAAATGATAGATTCTGATACGGCACCTAAGACACGCGGTATCATCACCGCTTGTACTACCAATACTGTGGCCGCTGGCAGTGCCGCCCTTTCCAAGGATCACATCAATGAACTCCTTCAGGAAATGGCGACTACTGGTTCAGAGTTCAGGAACATGGTTCTGTTCTGTAACGCATTCCAGAAGACGGCAATTTCCGAGCTGTACGGCTATGCGCCGATGTCCAGGAGCGTCGGCGGAGTGAATGTGGTTCAGATTGAAACCGACTTCTGTATGCTCGGTATAGTGTGGGCACCCAGAGTCCCTGCGGCAACGATTCTGATCGCCGACATGGCGGTTGTTAGTCCCGTGTTCCTTCCGGTCCCCGGAATGGGCGTTCTCTTCTATGAAGAGCTGAGTAAAACTGGTGCCTCCGAAAAGGGGCAGATTTATGGCCAGATCGGCTTGGATTACGGTCCGGAAGAATTTCATGGCACGGTTACGGGGTTGGCGACTTCATAGGTGAACCCTAACGAAAGGAGCTAACCGATGGCTACAGCAGACAGATGGCAAGAGATTCGGGCACGCCTTGCCAAAAATACGGGTGTGCATCCGCGTTTACGTGAGTATGTTGCTCATGTAAATGACAGCGTTCAGACGTGGCCCACTACAACTACTACAACGACAACGACCTCGACAACGAGTTCAACAACGAGTTCAACGACGAGTTCAACGACGAGTTCAACGACGAGTTCGACAACGAGTTCGACAACGAGTTCAACGACGAGTTCAACGACGAGTTCGACAACAACGAGTTCAACGACGAGTTCGACAACGAGTTCGACAACGAGTT
>DASRZI010000255.1:0-5664 GCA_035686605.1 Candidatus Zixiibacteriota bacterium | reverse complement strand
CCTGTTAGTCGGAACCTCGTGACGCTGGTTATGCTCTCACCTGCCAGCACCAAGGTTTGAAAATCACTACCTGCTGGCTCCTGGAAGATACATAGGCTGAATTCCAGGGTGATGGCCAGTAGAAGATCGAAGATATTGGTCTGGATATCCCCGTGCTCGATCCAATCCGTACTATTGGTGAAGACGTATTACTGAGGATCCCCCAAAACAATGGAAACAGAGAAGAGACAAATTGAGTACACTTGTTTTGGAGGAAAGGAATGAACAAGAAAAATCGACAGTATCCAGATGAATTCAAGGAGCAAGCCATCAGCTTACTACGGAGCAGTGGCCGCTCAGCGACGGACGTTGAGCGCGAGTTGGGAATCACACCTGGGCTATTATCCCGGTGGAATCGTCTGAAAGCGAGAGCCGAAGGGGAGGTGATCGCGCCACGGGCGAATCGACCGCTGACGGATGAACCGTTAGCGGAACAGATCAAACAGCTAGAACGGGAAAATGCGCGGTTGCGACAAGAAAAAGAAATACTAAAAAAAGGGGTAGCCATCTTCACGCACCCAAACCAGTGAGATATGCGTTCATTGAGCAACATCGACACGACATGGAGATTAGTTTGATGTATGCACTCCTGAACGTCTCGCGGAGTGGTTACTATGCCTGGCGGACGCGGCCCATCAGTCAGCGGAAGATGGCCACTGAACAACTGTTGGCAAAAATCAAGGCTGCTTATGATGCCAGCCATGGTCGTTATGGCAGCCCACGCATTTACGAAGAAATCAAAACCGAGATACCCTGCAGCATGAATCGAGTGGCACGCCTGATGCAACAGCATGGCCTTCGCGCCAAACAGGCAAAACGATACAAAACGACAACCAGACGGAATGAGCATTATGGGTATGCCCCCAATCATCTAGGGCAGGATTTCAGTGCCAATCGCCCGGCTGAAAAATGGTGCGGTGACATCACCTACGTCTGGACCGTTGCTGGCTGGCTGTATCTGGCTGTGGTAATTGACCTCTACTCGCGCCGCATCGTTGGTTGGGCGATGAATGCGCGGATGACGACCCAACTGGTTAAGGATGCCTTCCAGATGGCCTGGCGGCAATGCCAGCCGCAGGCCGGCCTTCTGTTTCATTCCAACCGGGGCAGTCAATACACCAGTCATGAGTTTCAACAGTTGCTCCAGGGATGTCGAGTCCAAGCCAGCATGAGTGGAACTGGCAATTGTTACGATAATGCGGTGGTCGAAAGTTTCTTCGGCACTCTGAAAATGGAGTTGAGCCACCAGGCGACTTATCTAACCCGAGAGGAGGCGATGACGGATATTTTCTTTTACATTGAGGGCTTCTATAATCGTCAGCGTCGGCATTCCTCGCTGGGCTATGTCAGCCCGCTCACGTATGAGAGCCGTTATCAAGAAAAGGTGATGGCTCATAACAATCTTCTGTGTCCACAAAATTAGGGGATCCTCAGTCGATCTTGAAAAGGGTGTCGTCCATGTTCGCCATCAGATTAGCGCCATCAGGGGGCAGGGATAAACCATCACCGAGTCCAAAACTGATATGTCGTGCCGGCCCGTAACCATACCGGAAAGTGCTGTAAAGGTTCTAAGATCACATTTAGAGAATATCGAAGACGGTCCGGGATTGATCTTTACGACGTCGACAGGGAGGCCGAATTCCCCTGGGAATTTGCTTCGCCACTTTAAGGCCGTAATAGAAAAAACTGGTCTTCCAGAGATCCGGTTCCATGATTTAAGGCACACTCACGCTACGCTCTTGCTTGTCGCAGGCGTTCATCCTAAGGTTGTTCAAGAAAGATTAGGCCATTCGCAGATTTCCCTTTCTTTAGATACTTACTCCCATGTGATTCCTTCGATGCAAACTGAAGCGGCCGATCAGTTCGAGGCCATCCTGTCATGATTTCTTTTGCGTATCGTTGCGTATTCGTTGCGTATGGAATAAGTCCAGCCGGAAATAATGGACAAAATGGAAATTGTTTCGTTTCCAGAGGTAGATTTACCTCTGGAGGATGGAAATAATGGACACAAAAGGCGGTTAGCCTCCGCTCTTATAATCCGAAGGTTGGGGGTTCGAGTCCCTCCTGGGGTGCCAAATCCAAATACTCGAGAACAGCCCGATGATGTCGGGCTGTTTCTCTCCGAGCTGCGGTTCGAGTCTCAGGTGCACAAATCGCATGTCCGGGAGCTAGTCGGTCACAAACATGCACCAAGAATTGACCCATGATTGGGTCATCAGTGGTAAGATCATGAGCAAACTTGATCGTTATGTATAATCTAATGTATAGTATTGATTGAGGGACTAATATGAGCGAGATGATCCGAAAACAGTTCTATATCCACAAACGACACCAGATTTTGCTCAAGAAACTGGCGCAGACAAAGGGCGTCAGCGAAGCTGAAATCATCCGCCAAGCCATCGAACGCGAGGCAGCCGGCAATCAACGACAAGCCGCAACCCCCGACCGAAACGCCTGGGAAGAGATATTGGCAACTGTCGAAGCTAGAAAATCCTTGGGTGTACAGGCAAGACCCTACGCTTGGGATCGGCAAGATGCCTATCTAGAGCGCGAGAAACGTTACGAAAATCTCCCCAGGTAACTCGGACTTCAATCCAGATGGCCCCGATTCTGATTGACACCAATCTGCTGATCTATCTTTACGATCAAAACCAACCTTCGAAACAAGCCCGTGCGATAGAACTACTCGATCAACTCGAATTGGCAGGGATCGGCCGCTTGAGCGTTCAAAATCTGGCTGAATTTTTCAGTGTAAGTACTAGAAAGCTGTCGCCCCCATTAAGCCCGGCCGAAGCGCTGGCACAAGTCAATCTGTTCACCCGGGCCTGGCTTGTCTTCGATCTAACGCCACTTATTGTTCTGGAAGCGGGGCGCGGTGTTCGGGACTATCAGATGTCTTACTACGATGCCCAGATATGGGCTACAGCGCGCCTCAACCAGATCTCTGTTATCTTCAGTGAAGATTTCAATGTTGGCGCGACGCTAGAGGGTGTGCAGTTCGTTAATCCGTTTGCACCTGAGTTTGTTTTAGATGCTTGGGTGTAACTTTATGTTAATGTAAGCGGTTCGAAGCAAGTCCTCTTTGGGGTGCCAAATCCAAATACTCGAGAACAGCCCGATGGTGTCGGGCTGTTTCTCTCTGAGCTACGGTTCGAGTCTCAGGTGCATAAAACCAAAGTGGAGGAGCTTTTGGAATTGATTGACCCACATTGTGCCAAATGATTTCCAGATCATATCTAACTAATTACTTTATTTATTGATAAGTAAAGTGGTTTTGTGATATGATGGTATCAGCAAAGGTCAATCACTGAAGGCAACGATGAGACGAAGTTTTAAAGAGGCACAAGCCAAATTTGGAGAACACAATGGGATCCTGAGGACATCTCAAGCTAAGGATCTTGGAATCGATCCCAAGACAATCGCTGAGATGCGCGAGGCTGGGCTCGTAAACAGACTCAGCCGGGGGCTCTACCGTCTGGCTGAATACCCACCCCTCGCGTATCCCGATCTCATAATTGTGGCTTCACGGGTACCGAAAGCGGTCATTTGTCTCATTTCTGCCCTTGCTTTCCACAATCTTACAACTCAAGTTCCCCGCAAAGTTTACATCGCGCTGCCCCAATCTATCCGACGCCCGAGAATTGAGAGACCACAACTGGACATAGTTTGGCTTTCAGAAGTGTCATACGAGCACGGTATTGAGGAACATACTCTTGATGGAGTACCTGTGCCCATATACAGCAAGGCAAAAACGATTGCCGATTGTTTTAAGTTTCGTGGCAAGGTTGGAAAGGATATTGCTGTCGAAGCGCTCAAAGACTACGTTCAACTGCCAGGAGTAGAGATTGATGAAATCTTACGATATGCACGCATCAATCGTGTTGAGAATGTAATGCGACCATATCTGGAGACAGTAGTATCGTGAGCAAACCTAAGGATATTGCCGCTTCCGTGAGTGGCAGGCTAGCCAATTATGCCCATGAGCAGAATTATACGTACCAGGAAGTCCTGCAGTACTACGCGATTGAGCGCCTCCTGTATCGACTAGCACAATCAAAGTACAGGGATACTTTCGTGTTAAAAGGAGGCGTTGCCTTCTTTGCCTGGCGATTTCCGCTCCGCCGTGCCACAAAAGACATCGATTTACACGGCCGAAGACCAGATACGATCGAACACCTGGAGGCCATTGTCAGAGAGATTTGCGAGCAAGCCGTTCATCCCGACGGGATACTCTTTGACCCAAACAGTGTAACTGGCGCAAACATTCAAGATCGGGCGGAATATCAAGGCATCAGGGTGCGTTTTACAGGCTTCCTGGGAACTGCCAAGGTACCAATGCAACTTGATATTGGCTTTTCCGATGTTCTTGTTCCTGCGGCGATATTAGTAGAATACCCAACCATACTGGATATGCCGGCACCTACTTTGAGCGCGTATTCATGGGAAACTCTGATAGCCGAGAAGTTTCAAGCAATGGTTTTCCTCGGTAGTATAAACAGCCGGATGAAGGACTTCTACGATGTCTGGTTGTTGACCCATGAGGCGACGATAGACGGTCAAATGTTGCAGCAGGCGATAAGGACGACATTCAAGAATCGATCAACACAAATTCCAGAGGGCTTCCCTATACAATTCTCTCGATCATTTACTGAAGAAAAGCAGCGCCAATGGGATGCTTTTCTTCGTCGAGAGAGTTTGGACTACGATGAAACAGACGATTTCGCGCAGGTAGTTCAACGCTTGAACGAATTTCTGCTTCCAGTGCTAAATGCGATGCAGAAAAATGCGGATTTCGATGACGTCTGGAATCCAGCCAAAGGTTGGGAGAAGGTCTAACTTATTTTTTGGCGGTTCGAAGCAGGTCCCCTTTGGGGTACACAATCAGACTGCTCGAGTACAATCCTATGACCTCGGGCAGTCTCATGGTTTTATACAAGCAAGTTGTGCCGCTCAATTACGACTGAGGCCCGATCACCCTTTCCATAAAATTCAACAAAACCATATTCGCAATTTCAATCTGTTGCAGTATTATAAAGTGATCCGCATTGGGGATGACTGCCAGTTCCGCCCCTTTTACCATCCGGTATAGCTCCAGGGACTGTTCTGGAGGACAAAAAACATCCCGGTCACCGCACCAGAAAAGGGTTGGATCCGAGATTTTCACAAAATCAGCCTGGGTCAACTCGGCCGGCGACCACCAACGTTGGGATGACTGAATTAACAGGGCTTTCCAATAATCACGTTCGCGGTAACTACCGTGCTTTTCCTGCAAATCCCGAACAACTGCAGGATTCTGCTGTTCCACCCGCTCAATATCCACCATGCCCAGGCCTTTGAAACCCAGCATACCTTGCATCAATCCCTGCCATTCAGCAGTCATGGTATTGAAAATCCCGCCAATCATATAAGCTCTAGCCAGGCCGGGATGATTGATAGCCATGTGTTTGGCGATCTGTCCTCCATCACTGTATCCGGCCACGAATGGTTTATTCAAGCCCAACACGTGGATAAACTGGACAAAATCATCAGTTATTAAGGGGTAAGTGACCGGTTCTTCAGATGAATCCGTCCGGCCGTGCCCGCGGCTGTCTGGAGTGATAACCCGGTAAAAACTGGACAGGGCCG
>DASRZI010000254.1:0-6861 GCA_035686605.1 Candidatus Zixiibacteriota bacterium | reverse complement strand
TAGGACATTAGAGCGCACGGATGAAAAAGGCTGACTACACGGATTGGCTCCCAGAGTATCCGTGTAAACAATGGGCGCGATTGGACTCGAACCAACGACCTCACGGATGTGAACCGTAAAAACGAAGGTCGGGTCGTTTATGCCATTCTACTCGTGGTAGAATCCTTTAACAAAGGGCGATTTTGAAAGGAACCGTGGGGTCTCATTTGCAACGTTATTGTAAATGAGCCTCTGGGAGCACGAAATGCTTTGTTCTCTCGATATTCTACTGCCATCAATCCAGGTGTCAATTCTGTAGAATTTAGCGGTTCAGGAATAACCAATCATGCAGCCAAGGGCAACTGATCTCGGCGAGCTGAAAGAACACTCCTTCAATTAGACAGATAAAAGGCGATCTGCAAGACAGTGATTATCAAACACAATTTCGATACAGTGGTTGAAAAAATTCCATTTCCTTCTAATTCTTCTTGGTAAGGAACCAAACCTCGTCATCCATCATCGATAGCCACCTATCAGAAGCTAGACCAGTGACGATGAGATTGACTAAAGTGTTAATACCCCGCCTAAGAAGGTATATTCAGTACATGATTCTTAGGCCGCGCCCCCGTCTCTAAACTCCATGCGCTTTTCACCGGCCGCCCATTCAAGGGCAAATCGACCATCACCAGCAGGCCCACCGGCGACGACACCGTTTAGCAATTCGAGATATAGCTGATCCAGTGACTCTTCCCCACAAAAGGCCATTGTGGATGGACCGAGGGTTAGAAAAAACCCTCCCTCTTGCGAATAAGTTCCACTGATCTCGTTGCAATCAGCCTTTCCAGAAAAAGTATCATCGTCGCGAAAGATAAGGGTGTAATTCTCTGGATCTGGAATGGTCGTGGTTTCGCCGGCAGGTTGATCTTTAACAAGTTCCCATTGCCATTCTTTATCTGTAATGGAATCAGTTTCATCATCCCCAGAAGAACAGGCGACCAAGGTGAATAATGCAGCCAACAAGACAAGCAAAAATATTGAGTATTTGTAAGTCCTGATATACATTGTTTTCCTCCAAAGACCTAGGATCGATATCGCTTCATTTCAAGCACCAATAACAATGTCGAGTCAAAGCGTTTTGATGTGCCAATAGCTACACTTTGAACAAGCAGTCGTCATCAGTACCACAAGGTATGGATTCTGGTAACTGCGCCAATATCCATCACTAGCGAATCCAGCCAAGTGACCTGTTTCAATGCGCATGAATCCATCCGAACTTAATCGGCAAACAAGCTCACATATTCACTTTAGCTGCACCTCTAGCTTCACTGATAAGAGCAACAAGGCGTAGACACCATCGATAACAACACATTGTTTCTCTGTGGTTGCTGCGCTTCCGCAGCAATCTATTTCGAGCCAAATACTCGTTATAGATCTAACAACTGCTTTTTCTTCGCCTCGAACTCTTCATCGGTGAGAACACCTTTTTCATGTAACTCTGACAAACGCTCGAGTTCTGTGATGTAATCATCTTCCTTTGCATCGGCTTTATCTACTTGATCGAATTCGGCGTCGGTCATCTCCTGTTTTTCTATGTTGAGATCATCCATCGCCTTTTCAACCTCTTCGTCTGTTAGCTCTTCCGCTTTTTTACCTGTGGATTGCTCCACACGGTCGACGTCTTTCTGAGAGATCTTGTATGCGCCAAAAGCGATCAAACCACCGGCCAGGATTATTCTTCTTCTCCTACGCCGCCGTCTCCGGCGCATCATCATCCTCGCCATCATGGCCGCCATCCTACGTCTACGCATCATGTTTATACCTCCAAGGTTACAATAACGGTCCTCTTGTGATTGTTGGACCAACTGATAAATAGGCGAAACCGGGAAAGTTCCTGACGTAAATATGGACGTCGAAGCCCGATTTCATTCGAGTAAACGGTTTTTGCATTATCTTCTTGGCCTCATTAATGCTGCCGTGTCCCTTATTGCTCAGCGAGATAGGCGTCGATGGCCGCCTGCACACTGGGGTAGAAGTGCTCGGCCGGAATGGTCTCTTCCAATCCGCCCCGCTCCATTACCTCCATCACTTGGCTTTTGACCCGAGCGAAGCGGAGTTGAATACCCGTTTTCAACAGCTGATCCTGAAACTCCTTCAAAGTGATGATGGCCGTGGCGTCAACATTATTCATCGATTCGCCGTCGATGACTACCACACGCGGTGGCGGGTCGGCGGCGGCTATGGCCTGGCGGACGGCGGTGACAAAGTCATGTGCATTGGCGAAGAAGAGCGCACCGTCAAAGCGGATGACAAGTAGTCCAGGATATGTTTCAGCTTCGGGGTAATGCTCAATGTCACGGTAAATGGTCGTCTCAGGCACCTTGCCCAATACGGATGTATTACGGTGCTTTGTACCGAACAAGAGCACGATCAAGCCTAGCAAGGCCGCTAATACCAACCCCGCTAACAAGCCAAAGGCCAGCACACCTATCATGGCCACAATCGATGTGGCATAATCTAGTTTGGTAATCGAACGATACTGAGAAATCTTGCTGAAGCTGATGTTGTGCCAGACGGCGTGGATGACAATAGCACCCAGGGTGGCTTCGGGCAGGTTTTTGAAGAGGGGAGTCAGCGCCACGGCTGTGATTAAAATAGCCACGGCCGCCACCAGGGAGACCATTTGGGTCTTGGCGCCGGCCTCCACGGCAGCGGATGTACGTGACATACTGCCATCAACCCCAAATGCCCTGGTCATCAGTGTTCTAGAAGGTGGCGACGCACCATTAGCACTGAACAACTAGCATGGTCCGCCACCAAATCAGGGATAGAACCGAACAAGACATTCCGGATCCGCCATTCGCGTGATGCACCAATAATGACTAAGTCATACTCGCCGACGTGATTGCCCCCATTTTTGCAGACTTATCCATTGGTCGAAATCTCGCTACCTTGAGTCCATTTTTAGGGCTCTAAGCAAATGCGGAATCTCAGATGGAAATTCGGGGCATAAGATTAGTGCAAGTATTCAAGGAAGAGCTCAACTAGGAGGTCGTTAATAATGGGGCAGTTTGACTTTCTGTGATAGCCTGTTAAGTTTCCATTATTAAAAGTTCTGCACAGATAGATAATCTAACCGTCATTTGGCCGTCCAGACCTATATTGTCTGGTCGGCTTTTTTTTGGCGATGCCCTTCAATTGTGCAGCAACATATCATAAGGAGACAAAAAATGTCACAAGAAGAAACAGGAAAAGTTAAATGGTTCGATGCAAGAAAGCGTTATGGCTTCATTGAGCGTGATAGCGGAGGCGAGGATGTTTTCGTTCACGCCAATGGTATGGCAGATCAGGACGCACGTTCGCTGGAAGAAGGCGAGAGAGTGAGCTTTGTCGTCGGCCAGGGACAGAAAGGACCTGCGGCAGAGGAAGTCCGTCGCCTTGCCTAAACGATATCCCCTTAAGTGGTAAATAAGGGCGACGTGCCACCGGGGATTCTCCTTGAATCTTCTTTGAGCTTGACCTCATTCAGCCACCTTTAGAATAAGCAAAAGGTGGTATTAGTGTCATACCACGAACGTGTGATTTAGAGGGTTAATTGCAAGCTTGGAAGATTTGGGGATGTGCTGAGGGATAATAGAAAACGGGCAGCTAGCACGCTGGATTCATGTCATATTTACGCGTTGCCAGTGCCAGTTCCAGGCTAGCGGGCTGCTCTGGTTCGATGACCAAAGCATCATTCTGGCGTCCGCTGTTGGTTTTGCACTAGAAAGCTGTACTGATGTGATCATAAGCGGAGCACGGTTCACATCCGCTAGGACATGAACCGTACAAGCAAAATGGTGGTTATGCCTCCCACCACTGGTGGGAACATTTAACATTGAAGCTGACGTGGTTAGAAAAGGGGGAAAGTGGGCGCGATTGGACTCGAACCAACGACCTCACGGATGTGAACCCTACGAACGAGGATCGAGTCGTTTATGCCATTCTACTCGAGGTAGAATCCTTTAACAAAGGGCGGTTTTGAAAGGAACCTTGGGGTCTCATTTGCAGCATTATTGTAAATGAGCCTCTCGGGGCACGAATGATTTATATTCTCGATATTCTACAACCATCAAACCAGGCGTCAATCCCAGTATGTAGATTTCCTTCAACGTCAAATAACCGGCCTTTGTTTTTCTGATGAGATTATTGGATTTCTGACCTTAGAGGTAGGTACGAGAGTGTATGCCGGAAACACAGGCTGGTTAAGATTGCCTTTGACCTTACCCGATGCTGGAAACATGTTTTCGAAGGCAGCTTGCCGACAATTTGCCGATGGGCTCACCCACCATCAGTTTTGAGAATAGTTATTCTCATAAGTAATAATCACTAATAAATAACGTCTGCTCCACAGTACGAAAGACCATGATAATTTGGGGGTTCGCGAACGCAAAGTGTTTCTAAAGCGCTCTAAGCGAATAACGTCTCAAAAACGCGGAGAGAAGAGAGATCTAGGGCTGTTGGTCGTTTGATAAAGTGGTGGCAAGACATTAATTTTGAAGCAATGCGTCCCCTACCCTCTTCAGATAAAATAACATTATCATAAGCTGCATATTGCGAAACGACTACAAAGGTCAGAGTACTAGCTTAAGTCCCGTGATACAGTTGGCAGGTATTTCTGTCATTATTTGTAATAGTTGGGCAGTCCGCACATGAGGAAAGTGCTTTCTCATCCCATCTTGGTAATAAATTGTCTGGCCCGACTTGAGCTCTTTTTTCAAGAGAAGGCTAATACAGAATCACGATTATTACCGAAACCTGCGACGGCAAAAGCGCAATCGCTGTTGGCGTTCCTGGTACTACACCGAGACCGACCACAGTCACGGGAGCGTCTTGTAAGTATGTTTTGGGGTGATCGGCCTGACCAGCGGGCACGCCGTTCGCTGGCTACTGCACTCTGGCAAATACGCCGTTGTTTCCCCGACAAATCCTTCATTCAGGCAGATGTCCATACCGTTCAATTCACGTTTCCCGGCCCATTACAATTGGATGTGGAAACTTTCGAAAGCGCAGTTTCCCTCACGGATGTCCAAAGTTTGCATATGGCCGTTTTACTGTACCGGGGTGATTTTCTCGATGACTTCTTCGACGAGTGGGTCATCGACGAACGCTACCGGCTACAATCCCACTTCTTGGGAGCGTTGACCCGTCTGATGCGCCTGCACGAAACGACAGGGGCATATGAAGCGACCTTGGAAACGGCCGCACGCTTGTTGACAAACGACCCCTTGCGCGAAGAAGCGCACCGGGTTGTGATGCGAGCTTATAGCTTTCTGGGGCAACGCAATTCGGCACTGAAGCAATACGCAAACTGCCGGAAAATAATTGCTGAAGAGTTGGGCGTGGAACCCATGCCGGAGACGCGCCAACTCTACCACGACATCCGCGACAACAAGCTGGCAGTGCCTGCATCTTTCGCCACAACGCCAATACCATTCCCTGTGACACAGCCTGAAGGACATTCCTTTTCCGGGCATCATCCATTGGAGGCAGCTGCCGCCCCACCCCTCGTTGGCAGAGACAATGAACTTGGTCTTCTGGACGCCCATTGGCAGCATGCGTTGACCAGAGAAAGTGGTCTGTTAATCATTCTGGGGGAAGCGGGTGTCGGTAAAACGCGGCTGGCTGAATCATTTGCCAAAAAACTCCATCGGCAAGGTTATCGTGTCCTGTGGGGACGCTGTTACGAATTTGAACGTGTTTTGCCTTATCAGCCCCTTATCGAAGCACTTCGGTCATTGCTGCCGCACCTATCTCCAACAGAGTTGAGCGCCATTCCCGATTGGTGTCTGGCCGAAGTTGCCCGCCTGCTTCCCGAACTTTTGGAGCTGAGACCAGAACTGGATTCACCTACACTATCAGGACTGGAAGGCCAGCAATCTTCCCTGTTTACCGCCCTCGCCCGGGTCCTGACTGGATTGGCTTCTCTTGTACCATTCCTCATTGTTGTGGAAGATTTGCAGTGGGCCGGCGAGTCTACATTACAGTTGCTGCACTTTCTGGCACGGCAGTTACAGGGTCAGCCGATCCTCATTTTAGGAACTGCCCGCCCTGTGAGTCCGGTCAGTCATCGTCCTTTTGGGCCGTTCCAGGCATCTCTATCGCAAGAAGGATTGGCAATTATGCTGAACCTGTCTCGACTCACTGAGAGGGACGTAAACACATTAGTCGCCGAAATGTCCGGTAGCGGCGATGACATCGCCCCCTTTGCTCATCGGCTATTCCAAGAAACGGAAGGTAACCCCTTCTTCCTGGTCGAAATCTGCAAGACGTTGTTTGAAAATAACATCATTGATATGGAAGCCGGCATCTGGCAGGGTGATTTTGAGCGTATTAGCGTCGATGTTTTGCCCTTACCGGCCAGCATCACGCATGCTATTCGGATCCGCGTTCATCGTTTAGCGAAAGAAACACAAAACATGTTGGGAGTATCGGCCGTCCTGGGCCGCGAATTCGACTTCGAAGCGCTTAACGCCATCTGGGACAAAGGCGAAGAAGAGACACTAGAAGAATTAGACCATTTACTGCGAGCGCGGCTGATCATAGAGGGCAGCGGCGACCAGGGACGTGATTTTGCCTTCGCCCATCATAAGATCCAAGAAGTAGTTTATGCCGACCTGCCCCGTCGGCTCCGGCAACATCTACATGGACAAGCCGGACAAGCCTTACAAACTATGTACGCGGGCCAAGAAGATGTTGTAGCCGTCGAATTGGCCCACCACTTCGAACAAGGACAACGAGTAAACAAAAGGCTGCTTAAACAAGCTATTCATTATCTGCAATTGGCTGGTAAACAAGCGGCCAGCCAGTTTGCCAACGCCGATGCCGAACAATATCTCAGCCGCA
>DASRZI010000253.1:0-10600 GCA_035686605.1 Candidatus Zixiibacteriota bacterium | reverse complement strand
TTCCTGTAAAGGATTACTGGTCAGTTGTTATTTATGACCCGCAGACTCGAAGTATGTTGCAAACTGACCAACCTCGTGCGGGAGTGAACAGCTTAAGTGGCGAGGTTAACGCTAATGAAGATGGTTCAACTGATCTCTACTTTGCTCCAAAAGCACCTGAGGGCGAGCAAATCAATTGGATTCAAACGATACCAGGCAAAAGCTGGCTCATCATTCTGCGGATGTACGGTCCGCTGGAGCCATGGCTCAACAAGACCTGGCGCCCGAGTGAACTGGAGCTGGTGAAGTAATTCCTTCAAAACAAATAAGCAGCGGGGCGAGCCAGAACTCGCTTCGCCGGAAAAAAAAGGAGACACGACGATGAAAATTGAATTCCAGGATCAAACCATTACCAAAGCCACAGCAGCAGCCTTACACCGGGAAATGGCGTTACAACGGGCTTCTCAGCTCGTGCTCTGGGCCATGCCCGCAATCAGCTTTTACCAATTGCATGACGCCATCAAGACCGATTTGGATCTCAAGAATGATGATCCTGTGATTGGGTTGTTCGAAGGTTACGATGGCGTCTACCCTTACCTCACTGCAAACGTCACCACCCCATATACCCTCTCAATGGTGGATCTATCGAAAACAGGTCCGCTGGTTGTCAATATTCCGGCGGGTGCGGTTTATGGCGTGGCAAACAACGCCTGGCAGCAACCGATCAAGGAAATCGGTTCCGGCAAACAAGAAACTCTTCTTTTTGTGGGACCCGGTCAGAAGCACCCAAAGGATTTTAAAGGGGAGGTCATTCAGTCAGACACCTTCATCATGATGTATTTCTATCGTGTTCTGGGCACGGGGCCTGAAGCCAAAAAGCTGACGACTTCTGTCACGGCTTATAGACTCTCTGATGCAGCGAATCCGCCGAAAACCACCTACATCACCTATGCGCCGAAACCAGGGGATAAAGTGGTACTAAATACCCAACCGCGAGACATGAGTTTTTGGAAACTGGTCGACGCCTATGTGCAAAAAGAGCCGATGGCCGACCGCGACCGCTTCTTCTACGCTTGGTTGAAAGATCTGGGTATCGAGAAGGGCAAACCTTTCAGCCCGACAGCAGATCAGAAAGCAGCTTTGCTCGAAGGCTTGGACGTGGGCATGGCGATGGCGCAGGCTACCTCATTCAACAAAACCAGGGCGATGTTCCCTACCTCGCTTTATGGCAAAGATTCGGGTTGGGAAGATGCCATGGCCGGTATGAATCCGAAAATTGATTTGGAAAACTATTCCATGTTCAACGAACGCACATCCTATACGTTTGAGGCGGTGACGACTTCGGCTGGAATGGTTTCGCGGGTACCAGGTAAAGGCTCAGCCTATTTGGGGGCCTATTACGATGCGGATGATAATGCCTTGATGGGGGGCAACAACTACAAGCTCCGCATTGGGCCTAATCCGCCGGCGGCCAACTTCTGGTCGATCACCGTATACGACATCGAAAATCGGGTCGCCATTCGCAATGAAATCAAAAGGGCAGACCGTTCATCCAGGGCCGAAGGACTCATCAAGAACCCGGACGGGTCAATTGACTTCTACTTCGGTCCAAAGGCGCCTGAGGGCAAGGAACCGAACTGGATTCAAACCAATCAAGGGCAGTCGTTCTTTGTCTATCTGAGGCTCTACGGCCCCGAGCAGGCCTATTTCGACCAGACCTGGCCGATGAACAAAATAGAGCAAATCAAATAAGAGCGTTTTCCGGTTCACAACTCAGTGAATGTCATTTCGAACGGAGCCTGGAAGCGCAGCGACTGAAGCGGAGAGAGAAATCTTCCAGTTCGATTTTATGAGGCACCCAATCTCGAAGATTTCTCGACCCTTCGGTCTCGAAATGACATCGTATCACTTAGCAGGTTGAGTTGAGCCTGCGGCGGTACCCAACCGTTGGGTTTCACCAACGGTTCAGCCCAATCTGCCAGGTAAATTGCAAAATAATTAAATGCAGGTTTAGCTAAAAGGAGAAATATAATGTCTACACAACCCCCAAAGATGAAGATGACCACTGACATCCCGGCGTCGATCATGGCACCGGACAAGGTTAAGACCTCCATCGGCACGCTCGACTATTTCGATGGCGTACCGACGGGAAAAACTGTCGAGACTGTGTATGACTATCTCGACCGCTCGCGGGCAGTCTAGGTGTTCCTGAATTCAATCCCTGCTATGTCCATGGCCACATTGCGGGAAGGGCAAGCGGCCGTTGGCGCAGATAGCTGCCGCAAAATCTGTATTTTCGATACCTTGATGAACTCCACAACATTAATTCTAACCGTAAATACTTCCACCATGTACGCCATAGGTTTCCTCGATCTGGATCAAGATGGCCCCACGGTTATTGATTTGCCTACCGATATGCTGGGCATATTGGACGATATGGCATTCCACTACATGGTAGACATGGGCGTCGCCGGCCCTGACAAGGGCAAAGGTGGCAAGTTTCTGGTATTGCCTCCGGGTTACAAGGGCGACGTGCCGGACGGCTATTTCGTCGTGCCGTCTAAGACCAAGCGCGTCTGGTTCTTTACACGCGGATACCTGACCAAAGGAATTAAGGCCGCCTCCGATAACATCCGCAACAACCTGAAAATCTACCCATTAAACACGGCATCCAATCCACCGCAGATGGAATTCATCAATGTCTCCGGCAAAAAGATGAACACCGTGCTTCCCAACGACGTCAGCTTCTTCGAGAAACTCCATACGCTGATCCAGGGTGAACCGGAAGATTACCTTGGCCCGGAAGCAAAAGGCATGATGGCCGCCATCGGCATTGAAAAAGGTAAACCCTTTAACCCTGATGCCCGCATGAAGAAAATCCTCGCCGATGCCGCCGCCATCGGCAACGCCGCCGCCCGGACCATCAGTTATTTCCCCCGAGATCCCGGTAACATGACCTACGGCGAAGACAGTGCGTGGGTGATGGCTTATGCCGATAAAGATACAACCTTCTCGCGGCATGGGGCCTACCGTCTTGATCCGCGCGTCCTTTTCCACTTTGGCTACATCTGTGTCTCCCCCGCCATGGCGGTGACAGTTGCGGGTAAGGGTTCAGACTATGCCATGGCGATGCTTGATTCGGAGAAGCAGCCGATAGACGGTTCCAAAACCTACAAACTGAATATCCCAGCCAACCCGCCTGCTAAAGATTTCTGGGCAGTGACAATGTACGACACCCAGACCCGTTCCCAGTTGCAGACCGACCAACCGTTCCCGACGCTTGGTAGCCAGACTGAGGGAATTAAGGAGAACGCCGATGGCTCCATGGACATCTATTTTGCACCTCAAGCACCCAAGGGCCAGGAAGGCAACTGGCTACAAACCATCTCTGGAAAAAGTTGGTTCATCGCCTTTAGAATGTACGGCCCCCTGCAGCCCTGGATCGACCAGAGTTGGCGGCCGGGGGAGATCGAACTGGTGGAATAACGCGTTTACGCCACCGTCCGCGACGCCGTTGATGCGGTCACGCAGAAACACGATATTGAAGGTGATGATCCGTTAGTCGGATTCGGACCGCGAGCGCCTCAACATCTGATCCGCGAAGACACCTTCCCCAACGGTCCGGACATACTTGTGTACAGCTTCTACAATGCCCAAACAAACGAAGTGGCGGCTTTCGAGGAATTGATTGGCTGTCCTGGGGGCATGGGTGGTTATAAGACCCAGCCCTTCGTGCTCTTTCCTGCTGAATTGCCTGCGACCGGTGACGAACAACTGGTTGGTGCTGCGGCCGTGCATCAGATGATGAAAGGTTGGGTGGCGGTGACAAATGGAAATCCGAAACAAGACAAGGCACACCAGGATATAATCTAAACGAATCCGATTGCCAATTGCTCTGTAAGTCTTAAGATCCTAGATGTCGCACAAATCCAGGGTCGCGCCAGCCATTCCATCATGCAGTTTGTGAAGGAGTTCAATCAATGACGTCCTTACTGATCGCTATATCTGTTTTCTTTGGATTCTTCCGGGAAATATGGGATTTGATCAAGCAGCCCAAGTACCGAGCCCTTTTAATCTGGGTCGTTGTCCTTCTGGCGATCGGTACGGTTTTTTTTAGCCAAGTGGAAGGTTGGGAGATTCTGGATTCTCTGTACTTTTCCGTGGTTACCCTAGCAACCGTAGGGTATGGTGATTTCTCGCCAGAAACTGCGGCCGGGAAAGTGTTCGCCATGGTTTATATGCTCTTTGGCTTAAGTATTTTGGCGTCATTCGTGAGCATGATGGCCAAAGAGCGGCAGGTCATTCACGCGCAGCGGTTTGGAGACTCAGAAAAAGAGGGCGAATGATTTGCCCAGTGATTCATGCTGTTTTGTCGTGTGGCGCGACGTTAGAAAACGGATGCAAAATTCGAGTAATACATCTTACGACAATCACCCTCATTCTTGATGGTTCCACTCCGCATCCAGAATATCTACCGACCTTCATATACGAACTGCTGGAAATCGTGTCCGAAAATCTAAGCCCAGCTATTATGTGTTGAGATGAGTTTCCATGCTCGGATTGACACCTGTTTTGGTGGCTGTAGAACATCGATAAGCTTTATCAATTTTGCCCAGAGAGGCTGATTTACAATAACGCTGCAAACGAGACCTCGTGGTTCTTAACATAACCGCTGTTTGTTAAAAATTCTACCACGAGCAGAATGGCATAAACGACTCGATCCTCGTTCGTAGGGATACACATCCGGAGAGCTGCCCAGAGGAACTGGGCTTGTTGGGTCGAGTCCAATCGCGCCCACTTATTCCTCTTATGGAACGCACCAGCCTCAATGTTAAAGATTACCGCCAGAGGTGGGGAGCATGATTGTCGTTTGTCAGTACGGTTCATGTCCCAGCGGATGTGAACCGTGCTCCACGTAAAATCACCACAGCACCAGCCTCTGAGCTTCAACGTCTTTACAAGCTCATATGACAATCCCATGGTTTCCTGTGCGAAAGTCGATTCAGACTCAAACAGGAATAAGCGCTGATACGGCAGCAATAATTCTCTTTCTTGGTCAACGTGGACTGCTACTGGTATAGGGGATATACGCTTTTGTGAAGAAGTAGGCCCACCTTGCGAGACAAGAGGATGTCACGGCTCATACGCTTCGCCACAGCTTTGCCAAGAATTTTGTGGACGCTGGCACACTTCTTGACCAGATTACGGTCCGGCTGGGCCACGAATCGTGACCATGGGTTTCCTCCAACGCAATCATAATCTATAGGTGAACCTTCTCCTATTTTCAGACCATGATCTGGGCCACTAATGCCAATACTGAACAGGGATGGATCATTTGAGTTTTCAAGTGGCAAGGCGGGACGAATTGGAAATGGCCTTGACATACTTTTACGAACAGGGCATCCCTCACGGCGGTATCACCGATCTCGTCTATTTCGGCATCGCGGTTTTACCTTCTTATGATTCTGACTGCACCGCCCTGGAGTTTCCCTATTGACTTTTAGCCAGCGCCGCCAACAGGCCAAGGAATACTGCTTCTCCAGCAAACAGCTGCCCCTCTTTCTTTAGCCGGTTGACCCGCTGCGGTGGCACAGCTTTCATGGCTGCGGGCATCAAACGGCTGATCATTTGCTGAGATACCGCGCCGCGATGACGGCCGTACCGATACTCGCCATATCCCAACACCTGCCACGCCCGGTCAGACTGGTCGGGGGAATGGTGCGCTAGGAGGATAGCTGCTAGATTCAGACATGCCTCTTGCCATAAATTAGAGATATGCAAAACCTCGCATACCAGACTTTCGGCTTTTTCCCACTGGCCAACGGCCATATATGCCCACGCAGACAATGTGAGGGCTTCAGATCGTTCGAGCGAAATCGACAGCTCTTCCGTCATGCGCAAATAAATTTGGGCTAATTCCTGGGCACGGCTGTAATCTTCCCTCACCCACGCCGCCCGACTTAAGACACCATAAGCGATGGCGACGCCGCGTTGATAGCCAATTGCCTGGCACAGCGCCAGCCCGTCCTGGGCCAGTTGTTCTCCGGCCTTTATATCAACATCCGCCTTCTTACTTCCCAGAATGACCGTCCAGTGGGCTAGGTGACGGCGTGTGCCCAGGTCGGCAAATATACGCAAACTATCCTCAATCAACTCTATCCCGCTTAGGTGTTGATACCAGTTTTTGTGTCCCAGTTCTGCTTGCAGTACGGCCGTACCCACCCGATCTTCTAACTGGCGATAAATCTCTAAACTTTGCCGCGTATAAGCAATCGCCTGCGCCCCCTCTTTGGCAGTCATGGCCGTCCCCGCCAACCCTTCCAGCGCCACAGCCCTACCCACATGGTCTTGCAGCGCCTCACGAATCGCCAGACTTTGACCATACCACCGGGCGGCCTCGCCATATTCACCTCTGATCCAGGCGTTGACTCCCATTTCACACAACACATTGGCTTCGTCCCAACGATCACCCATCAGGCGGCAGCGTTCCAGGCTCTGCTCAAAATAGCGTTCGGCTGTTTCATGCTGCCCCTGCCCGTAAGCCACAATGCCTAATTCCAGCAGAATAGCTGCCTGCCCAGTGCGACTATTGGGGTCGGGCAGGGCCGTTTCCAAAATAGCTAACGCCGACTGCAGCAGATTCTGTCTAGCTGCTGCCACAGGTTGAAACATCCCCTGCCAATACAACAAACGAGCCAGGGCTAATTGATGCTCTGTCTTGGCATTTCCAGCCAATGCCGCCACGGCCTGGCTAAACAGAGCTTGCCCTTCCTGATGGCGACCCTGGCGATAAAAAAACGTGCCCAGGCTGAATGCGGCCGTTGACAGTAGTGCCAATTCTTGCTGGCCAAGAGCCCAATCCCAGGCAACCCGAATGTTGTCCAAATCCGCTTCAATAGCGACCAGCGTCGCTTTTTGCCGATCGCCTTTTAGCGCCGCGGTCTGATCGGCCAGCCAGTTGCAGTAGTATCGGCTGTATCGCGCCCATGCCCCCTCGTCCGTCAGCTTTTCGGCACCATACTGCCGCAGAAGTTCATGGAGATTGTAGCGGTCAGCCAGCCGATCATACCTCAGCAGCGATTTACTCACGAGAGATGAAAGCAGACGCAGAACGGCCGTGTGCTTCTGACCGCCGCCAACGACAGCTTGCACGGCTGCCCTGGTAAAACCGTCCCGAAACAGGGAAAGCTGTGGAAACAAATCCTGCTCCGGCAGGCTTAATCGTGCCCAGGAGGCATCGAACACTCCCCGCATGCTGCGGTGGCGATTGGGCCAGTCACGCACATCTGCCGCCAAAAAATCGAAACTGTTTTGGATCTCAGCGGCAATTTCAGCCAGGGGGAGTAAGTCCACCCAGACAGCGGCTAATTCTAATCCCAGCGGCACTCCTTCCAGCAGGTGGCAAATGGTAATCAGGTGGGGAATATCCTCTGGCGTCTGGGCAAAACCGGGCTGCAAACGCCGGGCGCTTTGTTGGAAAAGCTGCACAGAGGAGTAATTGTCGATATCAAATTCACCGACAGCCGGGCAAAGCAGCCCGCCTAAAGGCAGCACAAATTCAGCCTGGATGTACAGCCGTTCGCGGGAAGTGATGAGCAGCTTGATTTCGGGGCTGTGCCGGAGGAGTTTGTGTAAAACGGCCGTGCTGGTCTGTCCCTGCTCGTTGTCCAGAAGCTGTTCAAAATTGTCCAGCAGAAGCAGAAGCTGCCGGGACTGCAAATAATCGAGTAACTGCTGGTCGACAGAGCGGGTGGTATCGCTCGGATCTGGGGCAAAGTTGAGGGTTTTGGCGATGGCTGGCAGAATCTGGTTAGCGCTGGTAACGGCCGTTAACGGCACAAAGCAAACACCCTGCGCAAAGTGGTTGATTTGGGTTTCCAGGCAGGTCTGTGCCAGGCGTGTTTTACCCATGCCCCCCGCCCCGACAATCGTTACCAACCGCACTTCCGGCTTAGGCAGAAGACTATTCAACACGTTCAACTCTTCCTGGCGACCAATGAAGGGGGTGGAGAATAAGGTGGGCAGGCGAGGGGGTGACAGGGTGACGATCTGTGTTTCTTGCACCGTCTCATTCTGTTGCCATGTCATCATGTCGCTTTTTATTTGCTCATACAGAGCAGCCGTTTCTGTCGCCGGCTCAATGCCTAACTCGTCGCGCAGGATGCGGCGGCAGGTTTCATATTGGTTTAGGGCGGCGGCAGGCTGACCGGTCACCCGCAGCGCCTGCATCATCTGCCGATGGGCGGATTCGCGCCACGGCTCCAATTCAAGCTGCCGCCGAGCGTGAGGAATAGTCTGCGTCAGGTGTCCGCTGTACCGATAAAACTCTATCAGCCAATCAAGCGCCTGCAGGGCTTTCTGGTGCAGTCGTTCGCGGTGGGTCGTCACCCACTCGGCAAAAGGAAGGTCGTCGGTCAGGAAAAAGCCGGGTAGAAAATCGCCGTGATAGTGCGCAACGGCCATTTCCATGCGGGCCATGCAGGTGGCGCAGGTTTGTAGTTGGGGGTGGGCGTGGGTAGAAACGGCCGTTATCATCTGCTCAAACGCCACCACATCCACCCAGGATTGGGTTGTGTCAAACTGGGCACTTTGCCGATCCACTTGGAGTGCCAGGGCGTCGTCACCCAGCGTCTTGCGCAGCCGGTGCAAGGAGAGGCGCAGGTTGTAGCGAGCCTTTTGGTCGTCCATGTCTGGCCAGAAAAGAGCGGCCAACGTGTCGCGGCGATGCGGACGGTCAGATTCCACGGCCAGGTAAGCCAGCAGCGCCCGAATCTTATCGGTGCGGAAACCTGTGAGGGAACGGCCGTTTTGCAGGACCTGGAAAGTGCCCAGTAGTTGAATCTGTAAACGAAGCAAGGTTTCCAAATTATATCTCAATTGGAAACGGCCTGGAAACGGCTGGGTGGCATGATGCTGGCAGATCGTTTTTAGCGTGTGTAACCAGAAGCGGTTACGCCATAAGGAGAGAACCATGTCCAAGAGAATTCTGCAGATCAATTTTAAGTTCCACGTATCCCGCGAGCAGTATGAAGGTGCCGTTGGGCCTTTAGCCGAACCCATTGCCGCTGTCCCTGGCCTTTTATGGAAGGTGTGGTTGATGAACGAAGCGGGGCAAGAAGCTGGCGGCATTTACCTGTTTACCGATGGTCCATCGCTGGATGCGTACCTGAACAGCGAGATTGTAGCCGGTATTGTCAGCCATCCGGCCTTGAGCGACTTTAGTGTGAAGCAGTTTGAGGCGATGGATGGGATTAGCGCCGTGACGCGGGGACCGGTGGGAACAGCCGTTGCAGTCTGACTTGTGCGCGGAGCATGACAATGCCCACACAAAAAAATTATCGTTCGCCGTTTTCTGACAGAGGTCTGGGAGAAGGGGAATCTAGACTCCCTGGGAGAGATGATTGCCGACGCGCACATACATCATCTCTCCCGCAGGGATGTTCACGGGCCGGCAGGGGTCAGGCTGCTTGTTGCCGGGTTCCGCGCTTTCTTGCCTGACGTTGAAATCGCCATCCATGAAATATTGGTGGATGAGGATAAGGTTGTGGCCCACTTCACATTCTCCGGCACAGACACGGGGGGTATATAGGGCATCCACCCAGCGGTAAGCAATTGGTTTTCAGCGGTATCGATATTTTCCGGCTGGCTGAAGGCAAGATTGTGGAGCGTTGGGGAATTGTGGACACCGTGAGCTTACTGTACCAGATTGGCGCGATGGCGTTAATTGGCACATGGATCAGGATTCGGACCAATACCAGGTTGAATAAACAGGTGAGATTCGGTGTTCTTTTGATTTTCGGTATATCCAAAATTGGGGCCTCATTTCGCCTGCCGCTCAATCAAACGGTAGGCTGGTAAGCACCGCCAGCAACCTGTCCATACTTCTTGCTAAGGCTAGAAAAAGAGGGAGATATAGATAATGGATTACCCATTGGCAGTCAACCAGCATTATGGCCAGGCAGATCTGGCCGAGAAGATTTTGACAGCTTTGCAGAATATCGGTAAGGACGTTGATAAGTTGACACAGGATGACCTTTCCCCTTTTGATCAGTTTCACAGTGGAGGTTTGGATGCAACCAGGAGGCTGGCGCAACTGGTGGAGCTGCACGAGGGGATTCAACTGCTTGATGTAGGTTGCGGCATTGGCGGACCTGCCCGCATCCTGGCGGCTGAATACGGATGTCATGTAACCGGAATTGATTTGACAGAAGCGTTTTGTCATGCGGCGGAACTGCTGGCTGCCCGCCTGGGAATGAGTGATCAGGTTTCTTTCCAACATGGAAACGCCTTGGATCTGCCCTTTGAGGATGCCTCTTTCGACCTGGTTTGGACGCAGAACGTGCTGATGAATATTGAAGACAAAACACGTCTATTTAGCGAAATGCGCCGGGTTTTGCGACCAAACGGGCGTTTAGCACTCTTTGCTCTAATGCAAGGCGCCGTACCAACCTTGCACTATCCCGTGATATGGGCGAGCAGTTCAGATTTAGCGTTCCTCATACCTCCAGAGGAGTTACGTCAATTGGTAATCGAAAGCGGCTTTAGAGAGATCACGTGGATCGAAGGCCTCAACGCTGGCAGCCAAAGTACAGCTTCGCCGGTCGAGAAAAACGGGTTAGCT
>DASRZI010000252.1:0-9418 GCA_035686605.1 Candidatus Zixiibacteriota bacterium | reverse complement strand
CCCCTCTGGTCCATCAGCGAAAAACTCCTCGTTGCCTAGAAAATCCGGTACAACTTCGATACCGCATTGGGCGAGGTCTGTCTGGATGCGAGATGCCACTTTTTCTGCTATCTCGCTGCCGATCGAACCAAGCAGATTCACCTTGAAGACTGAGTTTGTACGAGGATCATTGCGGATTCCATCTTCATCGGGATCTGTGAAGCCTGCGCTATCTAGCAACTCATTGGCAGCTATTGGATCATAGAGCCACCGGGTCAGATTTTCAGGGAATAAGGGGTGCAAATCGGGAATATAGGCGTGCACTACCTCTGATTGACCGTGGAGCAGATCATCCACCATGGCTTGCCTATCTATGCACGTTACGAAAGCCTGGCGAACCCTGACATCTTCAAACCAATCAGGTCTCTCTGTTTCGTATTCTTCAACCGGGTTTATTCCAAAATCAACATGTTCAAAGACAGTGCCTATCTGCCAATAAGGAACAACCAGCTCATTATTATCGGCCTCCAACAGCGAGGTTATATCAGACATGGAGAACCCTTCGTGGGTAGCGATATCACATTGGCCCGCTAGCAGCGAAGCGAGGAGCTGGCTACTGCTTGGAACGAAAACAAAACGCACCGTATCTACCTTCGGAAATCCCTGGTCGGCAAGATAGTAGTTCTCGTTCTTACTAAGAACGATCTGATCGCCCTCAGTCCACTCGGATAGAACGAAAGGACCAGTGCTTAGAGGTCTTCTTGTTGAAACGTCAGCTTCCAGAAGTTCCTCCGCAGACAATGAACCCCAGTAGTGGCGCGGGTATGGCGACCAGATATTGGTGAAGTATGTTCGGTCAAAAAATCCAGGAATCCCAGTCCATTTCAACGAGAGATCCCCGGTCGAGAGATAGGATTGAGTGCGTTCGATTAGGTTCTTTGGAACAGGTGTATGAGGATCCGAGGCGAGCTCAAAGCTATAAACCGAGTCATCAGCAGTGACGGCCGTTCCATCTGACCAGGTTAGCGGACGTAGCGAGAACGACACTTCCAGTTGAGACATAACTACCGGTGAACCGTCGTATACAGTTTCCTCACCTGAAAGATTAAAAATCTTTACACCATCTCTCAGAGTAACCACGTTGCCATCGACGTCGACTACTGAGTCGCCGTCGTTAACGACGACATTCGTGAGTACTGCGTCGCCATCCGCCAGGCTAGGGATTTTTTCAATTCCCACGGCTTGATAATCAAAAGATCTATTGGTTATCAGGGACTCGTAAATCCCGTGATTCACATGCAAAACCCCTTCACTCTTGCTCTGCAAGCTATAGGGGTAAAGAGAGGCAGGTTCTTCTGTGATACAGACGATTAGTTCCTTAGGCTCGGGCTCCACGACGATAGGTTCCGGTGTTACTATAACTACCTCAGTAGCGACAACGACTCTAGTAACCTCGATGGTAACTAAAGATGGCGGCTCTTCCTCAATTTCCGATATCTCGCTCGATTGCGCAGTCATCGTAGTCTGGGGAACCGTTGTGGGCACCTGTGTTGACGATTGCGGCTTAGAGCGGCAGGAGATCAAAACTGTCGCCATCAAAACGACATTTACTGTCAGGTAAAGCGGGGTTTTTGTCCTTGACATTGGGTCATGTACCTTGCTGGCGGCGACGCTTACCAGTGGATTTGGTAAAGGGGCTGATAGAAGGTACGGGGGGAGCGCTGCAATCGCAACATATAAATAATGTCACATTCCAGGTAGGATATATAAACGCCAGAGTGAGACTAAGGTATGCCTTCAGCACGTAGCCAAAAATTATAGGTTGAAGAATTAGATTGTCAATAATTGGGAGATACGGGCGACGGGTAGTCGCCCTACGAATTGTTTTAACCGCCAAAAAATACTCTTATTGCGTCAAAGGTTGAGCCGCGGAGTTTTTACGATATGTATTGATTGCCGAGATGGAGCGGATTATCCCTTACTTATTCGCTGAGCGGCCATCAAAAGACAGGACGTAGCTGGTGTGAGCTGGTTTGCTGGCGTCTATTATCTGCTCGATAAGCATCCTGTCGACCTCGCTCTCTTTCAACGGTATCTTCACATTAAACGTAAACGGATCCTCGTGTGCGTCAATGTCGACTATCTCTGGTTTCTCTTTGGTATATATTTCAAGGATTCGTGAGAGAGCCCAGCGGGTTCCTCGCCGAGCGAAGATCTCATGGGCTTCGAGTAGAAGTTCACGTTGCTGCTCATCTGTCCAGGTTGAATCAAGCGTAATTGAGAACCAACTCGCGAGCCATGGTAAGAACCCTGAAGGGGTGGTCTCGGGATTTAGATACAGATCAAAGTTGTCGACGTTCCATTCAATCGGGGCCAGAATTGACTCAAAGATGGCTAGGAACCTCTTCATGAAATCAGTATGGTATATCCCCGGTAGATACTGTAAATAGCGGCTTTCCGTCTTAGTTAGACCAGGTGGTGCCTGGCTGTAATCCATTGGCGGTCTGCCATCGCCATCTGGCGCTCGTGGCGCCGTTGGTGGAGGGGGGGGCGGTGGAGCTGCTTTCGCCGCTGGTTTAGGCGGACTCTCCTTTGGTTTTGCAGGAGCTGCAGGTTTGGCCGGCACAACCGCAATTTGCTCGAAATTCATTTCGAACGGACCAATGGAAATCGTATCACCCGACTTTAATAATTTGGGCGTATTGGGCTCCAACCTCTCGCCATTAACAAGCGTGCCATTGGCGCTTCCTAAATCAGTTACGTGGCAGGTTTTTGCAGTGCACTTTATCCGAGAATGCTGCCTCGAGATCATGCGATGGTTCAAGCGCAGCTCGTTACCCTCTTGCCGCCCGATCGTTATCTCTCCAACCGGGAGATCCATTGTTGTGGAGATGTCCGGTCCGCTGACGCTTAATCTTTGTAGAAATTCCCCGGCCATAGTAATTCCTTAATCCCTCTGTTCACGCTAACATCACTGCTGCTGACGATCCAGTGAGTCGTTTTCCTCCGCCGATTAATACCGATAATTGTACCTGATCAATCATCACCTAGAGTAAACCATGCCGAAGATCATGAATGAACGGGCTGAAGGCCTCTGTATCGCGTTCTTCTAGGAGAAGCGTGCTGAAGTCTTGAGCTATCTGACACTGCTGCTCCCGATTATAGTCGCATAGCCGCTTTCCTGCAGCACGTCCGGCTAACAATCCTTCTGCTCCTCCATAGTGATAGGCATCTTTCTTATGCTTGTGCTGAGCCCATAGACCCTGGCCAATGTAGGGCGAGCCCACTCTTTCGTATTGATACACATGGGTTAATTCGTGGACCAACAATGATCTGTCTGAAGATTTGGAAGCTGGAATGTTGACCGTGTGCCAGGTTGCGAATGCTCGATTCCCGTTTCTCTTGAAAACCGGTATCAACAGGCCACCGGACGCAATCCTAACGTCCTGAAATCGAATCGCCTTTGGACCCAATACCGACTTTACAGTTGTGATCTCCTCGCTTGATAGGGCTCTTGTATCCGACAACGTGCGAATGAGGATCTGGATGATTTCTGGGCCTCCAACTATGTCAAAGGAGTACCAGAGAGTGGAATGGAGCCAATAGACAAGAACATCTGCCCCCCGGATCTTGGAGACTGCTCCAATTGCACCCGCTAGACGACCGGCTCTTTTGGGCAGGTCTCGCACAAGATTTAGCGGCCAAATGAGGCCGTTTCTTAGAAACTCCGAGAGCTTCAGCGTATCAGTATTAGTGTTTATCATGGCGAGATTGTCAAAGCGTCAGCAATTCAGGGTTGATAGGGTTCGATAAACTCATCAAGTGCTCGATTGCCCACAAATGGGACAAATCCGAGTCCTCTGGAGGTTTCGTATGTCCAACTGATATTATCGGGATCAAGGGCGTAGTCAACAGTAAAAACGGGTAAATCAGCAGCAGCGGCACGTTGGAGGTAATACAAATACTCCTCGCTGCTGACGTGCAGAGTGCTTTCGGGAAAATCATCGTACTGCCGGCGGCAATCTGCGCTCAAACTCTGGCGATAGGTCTGTGTGTCAACGTCGGCCTCAGTTCGAGGTAAGGGGCAATCACCAGGAGGATCATTGTCCGCCCCGCCGTCGAACCAGACCTGCTCTTGGGAAATGGCGTCTATGATTTCGACATATTCTACTGATTCCACAAGCTCGGCCGCGTTTTGAGCAATCACAATAAAATCAGGGTCTCTTCCGCGGCCGAAATCAACGATATCGCCTACCCACCAGATCATCTCCTGCCTGGCATCGACTCCATCCGACTTGGCGAAGTCAACCACGATTTCATCCGAATAAGCCTCGACCCAATCCAAATAGACACCATCAAATCCGGCATCGACGATTGCCTGAAGGTACCCATCTGGTCCGGTCCATATCTCCTTCCACTCATCCCACCAATAGGCGACCGGGTAGTTGCCTTCCCAGCCATCTGGGTCAAGACCGGCTATCCATTCTGGATTTCCGATCCCCCATCCAGACTGCCAATAGGTCCGGTACTCCTCCGCTTCTCCAATATCAATATAGGCCAGCACCAGCTTTGGATGCTCGGCCTTGTGCAGTTGGTTGATTACCTCAGACATAGGGTAATCAGTGTTGCTGGATTCTGAGGCGATGAAATCCAGTACCATCATGTCATAGCTGGAGTTTGCGATTTGCTCGACCACCTCGGTCTCGAGGTTAACGTCGATCAGGTATAACCAGGATTGGACTCTTTCTAGGGCTGGTTGATCAGATGCAGTCGAAGCACTCTTCTTTGCTTCCAGTGGAGCAACGCCTTGTTCAGCAGGGCTGCTGCCTCCATCCTCATCATCAGAGCCAAGCGGTAAATTACAGGCTAACGCAGATAAAATGAGAAGCCAGACAACGAGAAACAACTTTCCTTTCAACGGCTTGCCCTCACAATACTTTCCGGCGACCCTCCTGTGAATCTTCAGAATTCACATGCCTATGTAGACGTCCAGGTGAAGCCAGATAGAGTGGTCTGCAATTCCTGCAGTTTGGTTTGAGCAGCCTCGTTGAGTGACGTACCGCTCAATGTGGTAACATGCCCACTTGCGGTAGAAACCTTGCCCTTGAATTCGGGATTGTACTGAAGCCTGTCGACGTCAACCTGAGCCAGTCCGCTGAGGGCATCGATGACCGGCTGAGCTAAACCAATTATGCGAGTGGAGTTTGCTTCTTCCGGCGATTCTGCGCCTTCACCCGATGAATCTGGTTCAGGTGCGGCTGCTGCTCCACTGTTGAAACCATCGATAGCCGTAACCATGGTCTGAACGGCAGCCGTCGCCGAGGCTAGGTCCGCCAGGGGAGTTCGCACCCCGTAATATGCTGCTTCCATTCTTGAATAATCGGTGGAGTCAAACGCCCGCGCTTCTATTCCTTCGTGTGCGACAAAGTCATTGTGGGCAGTTTGAATAGCACTTTGAACCGGTCCTGTGTTCCTAAAATCGGGCAATGCTTCCAATGCAGTTTTCAGGTTATCTACCAGGTACGTCTGGGCAACATTATGAGCAATCGTCGGGTGATGGTCCTCATGATCCCGGAGGACTCCAAGCCGGTCACCTCTGTATTCACTAGCCAACTCCATCTCGAAGCTCAGAGTAACTGTGATATTGAGAGTTGTTGCCGTTCTTCTCGGAACAGTCACCGCGTCAGTTGGAGTAGTCCACCCTGCGATACCTGCCCCATGATCCGCCTCAATGTCTGCCTGAGGAGGCCTAGTCACATTTGGCGTATTGTCGGTTAAGGTTATATTTGCCGTCGTTCCGGGTTCTGCCGCCGCCGGGGCGTCAGATTCGCCCTCCCCATCTCTCTGGATATCCGGCCCACTCAAACCGAAGGGATGGCCTTCCAATTCCTCTTCGAGACCTAGACCCTCAGTGCTCAGCTCCTCTTCCTGCGGCTCCTGACGTTGAATCTGATCTCTCGCGCTGCCATTGTCCAGCGCTCGCTGAACATATTGGTTGCCATGACTTTGTTGGAGCTGCAGCACCACCGCCTGGCGCAGCCTCTTGGCTGAGGAATGAGATGGCAAGTCCGCAAGGGAACCGATATTCGAGAGTCCAAAGGCAGCCAAATCTATGCCAGGGAGCTGCTCTTGATCTCCCTGCTGCACTTCGCGCTCTGGCTTCAGTACAGACTGCTTATCCTGCGCAGGTCTTTTGGAGTTTGTCATCGATCCATATGCCCGTGTTCTCTCCGATCTACGATATTGACGTTCAGGTATTTAAAGGTTGTCTTCGATTGTTCAATAAAGTAGGGTCGGCAATATATCTCATCATCGTTCATAGCTGGCAGAATCGGCACACAATTCGGCCTCATCAGCAAAACATAGACCCGCCGATATCAGTGCAAGGATCATGAAAATGACAGCCTAAAATCGGATGACTGCCCTAAATGATCAGTGAGATTGAAGATAGTGATGCAACCTAATACTTGTGGCTAATTCGCCACCTGAGAGGACATAACCAACATCAAGTCGAGCATCTGTCCAGGCTTGGCGTAAGAGCACTGACTGTCCAGAATCGGCATCTTCTATCTCTGGCCATATTTCTTCGAGCCGGGTGTTAATCTCCGAGGCTCGCTTCTCCAGATCTTTCCATGATCTCTTGCCTCGTGCCGCTTCTTGGGCTAGCTTGAACGATTCAGCACTCAGTCTAGAGATCTCTTGTTCTAGACCAACCTCTTCCAATTCCCCTAGAGCGACCAATGCAATCAGGTATCTTTGGATCTCTTGCAGCTTGAGGTTCTGCTTCGCCTTTAGGCTGTCCTCGCCGCTTGAGACTTCACTCTGAAGCTTCTTCAGTCTCCGGCTTATAAGTTCCGCCTGCTCAAGCTGATCCGCGGACGGTCGACCTTGATCTAGGATCTCATTTGTTAGTGCAAGTGCTTCCGTATGAAGATCGGTGATTCGTTGATTTAGGTCAGATTCTGTCATGATTCCTTTCTACGCCATCCAGTTGAGCGGTCAGAAATCGCCCCCATAATATCGTGTGTCCAGGAAAGTATGGCGCGTTTTTGCTTAATGGCATGAATTTATACGAAGCCGCCAAGGATTATCCACAGCCTCATGCGCTGGCTCATGCTCATTATGGTAGTAATGTTTGGCTTGACACCGTCTCGAATCGCCGATGGCTCTGAGTCTCCAGCGGCACTCACAATCGACTCAATTTGGTCAAGATCTGCATCACCGACCTAGAAGTCATGCAAGGTATTGTTTACCCGTATTCGCTAGCGGGTTGACGGAGGTGTCAGGAATATCTCAGCCGTAGACCATTGCTAGGCATCCGGAAGATCTTAACAACAGCGAACATGGATGCGCCCTGAAGCGAATTAAGAGTGTCAATTAAAGGATCAGCGCCTTCAAAATAGGCGGGAATCAAGATTCCCTCGCCCACGACATCAACCAGTTTTCGGACGATTCCGACCTGAGTCGAGTAGGCTACAGATGCGGGCAAAGCTATCCCTTCAGCATCAACTCGGCTTCGGGCTCGGAATCGAGAGCAAAAGTTACCGGGTTTACTCGCTCTTTAGCTGTGCTCTTTTGCTCTGCATTCTATTTTGAACTCATCAGCTCATCTCGTCGCGATCAAAGCTAGAAATAGCTAGACAAATTCTACTTGATGTATCCCCGAGGCCACAACCCCATGGGTCACAAGTTCAAGTTCTTCGACTGCCTTACCTTCCGACGCCCCACCAGGGCTGGTCTCGAACATTTCAACATTACGAATGAACTGAACGTTAGGTATGCCCTGTAAGCATTGATAGATATCTGAGACGAACAGCTCGCGTCCAAATGGCCAGCCATTGCCATCGGGGCCTCCGACTAGAGGATTTAGAAGCTTGTAAAGGCGAGCCAGTACGGCGGCTTCGACGGTCTCTTGATCCACGCCTGGGCTGGCCCGGAGCTGAACCTTTGCCGAAACCCATCGATAAGCCGGGGCTCGAATATCGAGTCTCGAGGTAAGCAGCCGGCGATCGTTGAGATACTCTTCCAGGACCTTTAAATCTGCCTCTTTCGGTTCTAGGCTCTTGGGTTCCAGGTAGTATTCTGGATTCATCACTCGAGGTATCACCAGAACATAGATTTGGCCTGGTGCGACACGACCAGCCTCAGCAGGCCTTGGCTGCAAACACTTCACCCGTCCAATAGCCGAAGGAAGAGCTTCCCTGGCTAGAAATTCGTAGTCTGATTCGGTTACGGCCCGATCCCGAGATCTCAATAATTGGGGAGCCCGTGTCATCGCCGATTCGAGGGTCTCTGGATCGAGGCCACCCCAGGCAGGTTTGCGATTTGCTACTTGGGCGATATAGGGAATCGAAGTCTTTAGAGTGTTGATGATTCCAGTCTGTATATTTCCCTTTTCTCCGCCTCCGAATCGATACTTCTCGAATATCAGGTTCGCGCCGCGAGGTGGTATGCTGCCATATAACTTGATGGTGCCATCCTGCTGCCGGACCGCCGGACCGAATCGGAGTTCGCCGCTTATGCTATCAAGAGTATAGTGAAGGTCTGTGGCACCTGAATCTGCAAAATCCGAAACCTCTGTCCATTGGCGTGGTTTCTCACCTTCAACCTGCATCGCGAGTTGTTCACCAGGCTGTCTTTCGAGGATCGGTGCCATTTGAAGCTGGAATCGTTGGCCAGCCGAACCATCACTGCGGCCCAAAAATTCCTTGGAAACGTGCTCCGCGTGGGTGGCCGGAAGGGTTCCGCCTAATGATGAAACATTCAGTTGAAGTACTTTTGGACTTACCTGGTACGGGCTCACTCCTTCCTGCAGCTCTGCTTCAGAGATTTCTCTGATTCGAACGCGAATCCAATAGAGGTTCTCCTTGCTCACACTATATTTACCCATCTTTGGTAGATGAATCTGGATCCGCCCTTGGACATTGAAACCCTTGGTCGTATCCTCATCTTGCGAGCATATTGCCCACCGGCTCTCTTTGTCTCCTGTCGAGGCTTCCCAAACATACGGCGGCATCGACGGATCGATACCGGCGCCACCCGCAGGATCACAGTCGAGTTCTAAGCCCAGAATATAGTTGCTGATGTTGTTCTCAAAGCCGAAATAGAAAGCATCGTCTACCTGGGGCACCCGCGAAAAAACTTCAATGCCTTCCATACCAGTCTCGAGACGTCTTACGTTGTGGTCAATGTACTGTTTTAGCACGCCTTTACTAGAGGAAGCAACCCTGGAGATCACCTCGGATAAGATGGGAGGTTCGATTATGAAATCATTATCCGTTGTAAATACAATGGATGGTTCTGTTTCCGTCTGGGTGCTGGCAACCTCTGTGCCCTTCGGTATGACTACGGCCGTCTCCTGAGGTGCTGAAAGCCAGAAAGACACGGGTGCCTTGGCGGATACCGGCTCTTTTAAGGAGATACCGAGCATCTCCATGAA
>DASRZI010000251.1:0-10890 GCA_035686605.1 Candidatus Zixiibacteriota bacterium | reverse complement strand
TGCAACTGGAAAGAACTAGGGCTAAGCAGAAGACAGAAAGCAATTGTTTCTTGGCCATCCCACCTATCCAGTTATTGCCTGTTGCCGCATAACTAATCATTTCCCGAAGGGTAGTTGGTATCTTAACCCAAGATTCTTAGTGTGCCTATCTCTAGACAGACAGCACCGATATCACTACCATAGACCGATAAACTCTCCAAAGCTAGCCTAAGAAAGAGCTCCCATCAACTAAAACTAAACGTCCGGTTTGCTTTCTGATTTGGGGCTTCAATATCGCCATTTTCGCTGGGGTGCTGCTGGCGATAAGCCGGTCGGTCCTGGGTCCACGATGGCCAGCCTGTTGTGTTTTCGTCGACATCGTATTCTAGATGGTTCCGGCCGGCGCCGATGCGTCCAGATTCGTGCCGCTATTATGGGCGCCTTTGGTCACCATCGTCGCCCGCCTCATGGGGCGAAGACGTCCATCTGGCAGCCTTTTCTGACCGCCATTGGTCCGCAGTACGTCATCGTATCGGCTGGGGAGGGCAATCGCACCGCCATCCGCACCCCGAGCTGCTAGAAAGGGCAGACGGTATTGGCGCGGCCGTACTGCGGACTGACGAACTGGGCACGATTGAGGTTGTCAACGATGGGGAGCAGATGTGGTGGCTGTCGATTCCCTAAGATAAGCGCCTTTAGTCTTGACACTCACTCATTATCATGGCGTAATTCTAAAAAGAACTTTGAAAAAGAAAGTACTACTATAGAACGAGTACAATTCTCCACAAAGGAGCTGGACATGTCGCAGAGAATCAGCCTCAAAGAATTGGAAGGAAATCTATTTAGGTCCGCTTTCCAAGACGGTCTTCTCGACATATTTCTAGGCTCCGTCATCTTGATGTTCGCGATCGCCCCCTTGCTAAGTCCTTATTTGGGTGATTTCTGGAGCTCTGCGGTGTTCCTACCGTTCTGGGCGATCCTCTATTTTATCTTATGGCTCATCAGGAAGTACATCGTCAAGCCGAGAATTGGCAATGTTGAATACGGATCGTGGCGGATGGCTCGGATGATGAGATTCAGTGTAGTAATGTTGTTCGCATGCAGCACTGCCCTGATATTGGGCTTTCTGTCGGCCTACAGATTTGATGCTGTTCCAGGGTGGATCCACACAGCACGGTTTTCTCTACTTGTTTTGATCGGATTTAGTGTCGCAGCCTATTTTCTAAACCTCTCCCGCCTCTATCAGTACGGGATACTGATTGCTCTCGCGCCCCTAGCCGGCGAGTTGCTTTACGAATACTTGAACATCCCCCACCATGGATACCCAGTAACATTTGGATTCGTATCAGCTCTAATCATGATCATCGGCCTGGTTCTTCTTGTTCGTCTCATTCGAACTCACCCCTTAAACGATTATGCGCCATCTATTGGCGAGGCAGTCGAATGACTATCATGACTTCTAGTCAAGAAGAGCTGCTTCCGCTTGCGGACATCGATCAGATCATTCACGCTCCTGCTAGACTGATGGTTCTGATATATCTCTACGTAGTCGACAGCGCCGACTATGTTTTTCTCAAGAATCAGACCGGTCTGAGCTGGGGAAACCTTTCCACGCACCTAAGTAAACTCGAAGCGGCGGGCTATATAACCGTAGAGAAAGGATTTAATGGGAAGAAACCCCAGACGATGATTCACCTTTCGGACGCGGGTCGTAAAGCCTTCGGGAAATACAAGAAGAATATGCAGCAACTGCTGGACGACTTGCCAGATTAATAGTCTCACGTCAAATACGCATTCACAATCCTGACGGCTCTAGACACACCATCCTCAGCGCGGATTGATCTAGCAAGCGATTCGGTTCGTTTGCGGAAGCTGGGATCGTTCACCGCTGCTTTGATCGCCTTCGCCAACGAATCCGTTGTGAGCTTGTCAACTGAAGGAACGTAAGGAGAAACTCCCGCTTTCACCAAGATCCGGGCCCAGTGATGTTGATCACCACCGAAGGGGACTACGATCGACGGAACACCAGAGCGGAGTCCTTCGGCAATCGTTCCAGCCCCTCCATGGTGGACAATCGCTGCCAGACGCGGGAATAGCCACCGGTGGGGAACGTCCTCAATGTGCAGCATGGTTTCGGGCAAGGCCGAGCCTTGTAGTCCGCCCCATCCGCTGGACAAGATGCCCCGCTGTTTAGCATCCTCCAGGGCATCAATAACGATCTCGGTGAGCTTCTCAGGTTGGTCTTGGCTCATACTGCCAAATCCGACATAAACTGGCGGATTTCCCGAATCAAGGAATTTCCGAATTTCGATGGGTGGCCTAAAGTCGCCCTGGGCCTCGAGGAACCAATATCCAGTTATCTGATGCCATTCCTCCCAATCCGACGGCTTAGGGACAATGGTCGGGCTGCAGGCGACCAGATGCGGCACCTTTTCTTCGGCCATATCTTTATATGGTCCAAAGAAGGGAGCCGAGCGCGCGCCAAGTCTAAGTCTGCGCCATCGATTGACCTCAGTTCGAACGTTTTGCCACAGCAACTGGTTGAATAAATAATGTGTGACTTTGTTAAACGTCCCCCCGATATTTGGCACGGGTGGTAGGAAGAAACTGGGAAACTCCCGAGTGGGGATGAGTGGCTGCAGCATGCCGATCATAAGGGGTATCCGCAATCGCCGAGCGCAGTCATAGGCGTTGCTCGCCGTAGGCGAGGCTATGATCGCCTCCGCACCCTGGCTCGCCTGCCAGAAGTCATTGAATACGTCGATATACTGTGGTCCGATGATTCGTCGGACAGTCAAAACGAACTTGACGATATTGGATTTAGCCCTTTGAACGTCAGGGTGATTGACGACATCGCGGGGGTTAAACCGGACAAGGGTGAAATCAATACCGTAATCACGAATCCAGCTTTCGAAAATGGCGTGCGATGCCAGCCGGACTGTATGGCCTGAACCAGTCAAACCGACCGCGAGGGCCAGGTATGGCTGTACGTCGCCGCGTGAACCGATCGTCAGGATGGTAATACGCAAAGCCGTGCCCTCCAGCCTGGATTAATCATGTTTTTTATTGCCAATATTCTCCCCTGCAATCTCGCTTCGCCAATCGTTTCAGGCCATGTTGAACTGCACCTTAACCAACAATAAATCAGTAAAAGCAAATGGCAAATCTTGATTCTGTGCTTGACCATACAACTTTTACACATTAACGGCTGGCTAAAACATGACACTCGCTCGGCCCAATCTACGGAATTGCGTCAATCTGACGCATCATGCTAATTGTGTCGACGATGCCCCAACGCCCCACGATTTTTCCGCCAGTAAGACGAAATATATCTATACCATCATAAGAGACAGCTTTACCACTGGGAGGATGGTCTCTAAATCCACCTATGTCTGTGCCGCTGAAGACAAAGTAAACAACGACCTTGTCTCCCTCAGCAACCAAGTCGTTTACAGTAATTTGAAGATCGGGTAGAAAACGACGCAGCCAGGAGACGAGCTGGCTAACACCCTCTGGGCCACGTAGATCCCTTGTAGTAATGTGGTGTACATGTTCATCGGCGATAATCTCATCCACGATGTCCAGGTTTCCCTTCTCCCAGACTTCCTCGAGAAATCGCAGAACGATAGCCTTGTTCTCTCCTATAGTCATGTGATTGCCTCCGTTATTTCATCAAGCAATGGTACGCATACGGCTGATTCAAGCAAGAAAGTTATAAAGGGAACAAAAGGCATTGCTATGTGATTTTGAGCAGGCTAATAACTAACATGCGGAAACGGCCTGGTAGAGGTTCTTTGGCTGCATACCCTCTCTCATAACCGAACGAATATGCCGGTCAGCTGAATAAGGAGGTCTCGCTTGCTTTTTCAATTGCGGGTTCTTGCCGGTCTTGTTCATCGGCTCCATCAAATGAAGGCTGTAAGAATATCTCGGAATGACGCATGGTTCCGCCAAGCAAATCGGTATCGTCATCCAGGTCGTCGCTCTTCTCTCGGGGAGTGGTTCAGTTTAGCTAGCTTACCCAACTGACCGGCGTTTATGAAGCCAGGTACCAAGGAGTGAGGATATTTCCAACCGAGAGCTGTACCTCGCGGCGGTCCGGTCACAGAATATCATTGTGTCGGCCGGGGACGGGCATTACGACGGCCATTCTTGCTCGCAAGTGTGGGAGCGTCCGTATTGCGGACTGACGAACTAGGCACCATAGAGGTCATCACCGATGGGGAGCAGATGTGGTGGGATGCGCAAGAAGAATGAAATTGGAGGTGTCGTATCATCAAAAACGGTGTCTTTCCAGGGAGGCCAATTGAGGGTTAGTATACTGTTTCATAGATGGCACTACTCTATGGTATGGTTACCAATTAGGTTCGGTGATTTAACAGCATATAGCTTAGCTGTCCTTCTTGCTTCTTGCGAGAGAAGGGCAAATCCTTTCTCCTTTGGGCGAGGGTAGAGCCCCATATTGGGTTATATTCAATATTTCTTGGGGGCCAGGGCGTAGATGAATGGGTCAACGAGGCATGTGATCAGCGATGACCAATGGTATCACAAAACAAGAAGGACATAGGTTGCTGGAATTTCATGGTCGCCGTCACTAATGAAGGCAATTAGAAATAGGGTTTCTCCGAGAATCCAGGTTTCTTTCTGTCGATACCGTGGATCTTCTTTTGCCTAATTCACTGGCATAGGTGTATATTCTTTGTGAACGCTTCATCGAGCTATGTTCTCCACATTAATCCAACCCATAATAGAAACCAGGTATCAACTATCCATCAGACTCCTTAGTCTGGCGATTGAATAAACTGGTAGAGCTGGAGGGATTTATGATACGTAGAATATGGGCCACCAAACATGTTGTGATTCTTTTGGTCTTTCTATCGTTAATTATCATCTCCTGCGGAGGTTCGTCCGGCGAGGACGAGGGGAAACAGCCTGTGTCTGCCTCCATACAAACCGGAGATAAAGATCAGAATGATACATCCTCATCGGAAGATGCTCCGGCGGCCTCCGGCGGGAAAGACTCAGGGCAATCATCAGTAGATGAATCAGCAGGCGAATCGGGTGGAGAAACCAGCGCCATCGCTCCCACGTCGGCCGACGATATCCAGGCCATGCAGATCATCATGGTTGTGGAGAATCTTGGCACAGGCGAGACCATGGAAGCTTCATATTCGTTCGTAAAACCGGATCGCTTCCAGACCAACATCATGGGCATGGAAACGTTGACGGTCGGCGGTACAGCTTACCTGCGGGATCCACAGGGCCAGTGGGTTGAACAGGCTGCCTTCCCCGCCAGCTTAACAGAACAGGCTGTCGAACAGGTAGCCTCCGCATTTACCGAGTTGGCGACGATCTATGAGCTCTTGGACGATCCATCCGACAGCGGCCTAGCCCAGGTGGGTGAAGAGATGATCAATGGCGTCAATACCCTGGTCTATACCTACAACGGCGGACTGATAAGTCCTCTGGCCGGGGTCATTAATGGCGAAGTCAAAGTGTGGATTGGCCAGGCGGACGGCCTTCTGTACCGGCAAGAGGTGGTGAACACCACGGACACTGGTCTCGGTCCGCGGTCGCGATATCTGGTGGAGATGGTCTACGGGAATGCGGTCTCTATCGAAGGACCAAACTAGCTAGCGGTAAAAAATCACCCTGTCAACGGCAGCCATTCGATACCTGCTTGGGCAGCGGTTTTCTTTGCTATTGTAAGTCGGTCTGTCCCGAGGTATTCCAGAAACTCGCTGAAACAGCTCTGAACGGCGTAGCGCATCTCGCCAGAGGGATTGATCCCAGCCTCCCACCACCAATTCTTTATGATCAATCCACCTGTTTCTTTGTCGCGCCCAGGTTCAAACCTGGCGATAAAGCGGTCTCCATACAGGACGGGAAGGACGTAGTAACCGTATAGTCTTTCTTCAACGGGTTTGTAGACCTCCCAGACGTAGCTGAAGTCGAACAGTTCCTTTAGGAAGCGACGATCCCATAGTAAATTGTCCAGAGGTGCCAGAATAACTGCGCGGGGCTGAGAGGGTGTGCTTTGCTTGACCATTTCAAGCATCGATCGGTCCTGACTTCTCATGTAAAGCGGCGAATCTAGGTCCTCGACATGAAGTTCGATCACCTTCCCCTGTTCCATCAACCGGGTCATGGCGGCCGAGCGCTCCTTGCTTTTGATTCCGCGAAATCCGAGCCAGGCATCACCAGCTTTGTTCCATATCAATCCAATGCCCCCGATGCGGCGGAGGATGCGCCAGTCGTGAAATTGTTCCTCTGAGGGGTTAGGATCCGGGGCTGACAAAATCTCATCCGGAAGGTGACGTCTGGAGAAATCATATACCTTGCGGGTGTGCACCCGGTGGTGGATGATCAACTCACCCCAGCTGTACATGCTTTCAAGAGCTGCCCGGGCGATTCTGGTGGGACCCCAAGACCAGTCAACGGCCTCATCAAACTCCAGATCGATGGACGACAAGGGTCCACGTTCCTCGATATTCTTGCGAACCGCGGGGAGGATTGAAATGGCCGGTCGTGATTCGTTACCAAAACGCGCTAATGCCGCATCGCGATAACGGTGGAAATACGGCCAATCTTCCAGGCCATAAATGGACATGTTCTTGTCCCAACCGTCGATGAGAACCCGGTCCTCATAGAGCAATTCGTCCAACATCTCGGGACGAAAGCCTGGAATGCGGGCCTGAAGCACCAACTCCGGATTTCGGCCGGCGATGTTCAACGGATCGAATTGTATGCAGCCTAGCCGCTGGATGACGTTCAGAATGGCTTCCTTGCCCACGTCTATAGATGGAGGCCAAAGTCCTTGGTAGGCCAGGAGAAAACGACGGACCTCTTTCCTCGACAATTGCATCGGTTTCATGGTTGGATCTTTGGAGATGTAGTGGATTGAAGTTTATCTACGAACCATCAACTGTTTTTCAGTGCCAGGGCACGGGAAATAGATATATCTGCCCATGCGAAACAACGCTGATAGCTAATACCTGGCTAGCCGGCATAAGAGCTCTAGATAGCCAGCATGTTCCGCCTCGTGGGACTGGTAGTAAACCAATGACTCGGCAATGGACCTGTCGCCACTGGAACTGGCGTCACTGGAACCGGCGCCACTGGATTGGCCCAACTTTTCCATTGCTGCTGTCTCCAAGGCGCTCATCAGCTGTTTCTGAGTCCGGTCAAAATCAGAGAGCAAGGAAGCAAAAGGAACGGAATCCGAATCTCCAGTAACCGGCGCAGAGCCAGGTATAAATCGCATACATTGATCCATGGTCCAGATAGAAGCCACGCCAAGTGGAATCATGAAATTGCATCGAGAAACAACCAAATGGCCCATTATCCAGTTGACGGAGTTACCACCGAATGGAGGCTGCCATACGCTCTCTGCATGGGTGATGCTCATTGTATGAAGCTTAACCGCAGAATAACTATCGACGAAAATCTCCTGAAGAAATTGCGTACGAATCACATTTCACTCCTATTCTATTGGGCATGCCTGCGAAAGATTATCAGAAATATACTGTCTTCTCCAGTGTCGCACCCAAGATTCGAAGTTGTGCCGACCCGAGACCGCTACTGCATGAATCGCAGCCAAGAGAAGAGCAAACACATAAGCTGAAATCGGAGTCGTGTTCTTAATCGGACCATAAAATACGCCCCCACAGCAACGAGAGCAGTTCCGGCGACTCGTAGGAGAGTAACCCCGACCCGCGGCACGGAGAGTAGGCCAAAGTGGTCGACGACAACGGCCAGGGTCAATTGACCCCCTACGATGGCCGTCAAGGTCTTGGCGGTTCCGATTCTCGCTACCAAGTAGATGGTTGAGGCAATGATGGCGACCCCAGGCGCACCTCCCAGGAGCATACACCATTACGAAAGTCCTGGTAACATACGGAAACTTACCGTTTTGGGAATACGGAGACAAAGTTTGTCATCAGATGCTCGATCATACATTGACAATCACCAAGGACCGCTATTCCGGCAAAGGCCAACTTCTCTTAACTAACGATATGCACTGATCCTCAATGCTGTTTTTATGTTTCCAAATAGGTAACTTGAGAGGGCCGATCTGTTGGTTAAGTTCCAAGGTCAATGTGCCGCAAAAAGACAAATCAATGGAAGCTTTCCCAGTGCCGATTGAGCCACATAGTTTAAGCTGCCCCTGAACTTTATAAGCAACCTCAAAAGTATACGCAATGGCTCCGATATTTCCTTTAGCCCCCAGATCGATGCCAGCACTTCTACAGTGTTCCAATGTGTTTACAGGACCGCCGCATTCGGTGTTCTTGGCTGAAAACGCCCCTTCGCCGACCAATTCAGGTCCACTAACGCCCAGAGACACACCGGTGCCAACCACCTTTGCGGCAGCTCCAAGGCCGAGTCCGAAAGTGGCCGCTATTTTGAGTGTATAAGTGCGTTCACCGTCTTCGATCGATGTACCTCCCACACAGCAGTCCTTGAAATCAAACTCGACTTCTACGGACAGGCTTCCACCGAGACCACCGTGTATATCCCCTTTGAATAGCTCGACCGCAAACTTCAGACCGCTAGGATCGGTGGAATTTAGGACGAAGTAGCTGGCGTAGAGATTCATACCGTCGACGTAACCGACGGGATCCATCTGCAGGAAGCGCCCTGTTGCGGGTGTGTAATAACGAGCTCTGAAGTAGTAGTTACTGCTCTCAGGATCATAGCGACGGGCGGTGTATAGGTATGGATTACCTATGGCCGAGTCTGAAAGCGGGTCTCCGGTGCCGTCATATATCTTGGCTGCGCCATAGATGTCATAGGTGTACTGCTCAACCAGGTTCCCACCTGAATCGGTTACTTCGGTGATGCTGCCCTGGGCATCGCGATGGTAGTAATATGTGCTACCGTCACGCTCCATTGTTAAGGGTTGGTCAATAGCCAGGCCATATGTGTATAGAGCCGACATATTTCCGTCAGCAGTCCGCTCCTCCAGCACCTGCCCGTTTACGTCTTGAGCATAGTATGTGGTCACCCCGTCCACCATCTTGGCGATGCGCCACCCCGCAGCGTTATAAATGTACTCGGCGTTACTCGCGGGCCCACTTACGCTTGTCTGCCGGTTGAGGATGTCATAGCTGTAGGTGTTGAGGCCATCATCGAGAGTATTACCCCTTCCGTCATAGGCAAAGACGCGGTCGTCTACTTGCTCGTAACGATTCATCTGGTTGGTCAGCTGGTATCCATCGTTAGGTAGATATACTTCTACGTTGCCGTTGTCATTTACTTCCAGCCGGTTTCTGAGCATGTCAAGGTTATACCCCTGAATGCTCTCATAGTTGGAGATGGCACTTGGATCGGTGGCGTCAGCCCCATACCATACTTGTTCGAGTTGGTAGAGATCGTCATATTGGTAGACGTCGGACGGTTGGCCCGGCAAGTGGGCACGCTTCATGTAGGTTCGGTTGCCGGCCGCATCATAGCCATATCGGTAATCACCCATATCTGAAGTGATGCTCGTGATCCGGCCAAGGGCGTCAAAGTCAGTCCGGTTAATGGTGCCGTTGGCATAGGCCAATGTGCCGTAACCATCCACGTCCCGGTAATCATAGGTGGCGATCGGTATGCCCGCTCCGTTTTGAACTGTGCTGATACGTTTTAGAGGATCAAGGGTGTACACACGTTGCGCACCGGATGGATAGGTGATGGTGTAGACGCTGCCAGAGTAATCATAGTCATAATGGACCGACCAACTCTGACCATCTATTGATTCCGTTGTGCTGATGACGTCACCTAATGAATTTAAACCTACAGTAATCAGACTTTCGCGGTCGACCAGAGTTTCCATCGCGCTGGTCATTCGGCCGGCCTGGTCAAAAGTGAAGCTATGGTTACCGCCGGTCGAGAATTCCCGCTGCATCAATCGACCGGCTCCATCGTATTGATAACTCACCGTACTGCCATCCTGATCGGTGCGATCTTGCACAAAGCCACGGGCATCGTGACTGTAGTTTACAGTCGAACCGTCAGCATACATTTCCATCGACCGCTCGTTCCGCGCCGTGTATACATAGTTTGTTTTGTTGCCATTTGCGTCGTCAATCTGTGCGAGATTAAGGGCGTTGTCGTAGCCATACCTGGTGACGGCAGCCATCCCTCCATAATCTTTAACTACTTCCGACGCCAGTCCAAAGTCATTGTATGTGGTGAAGGTGGTGATTCCATTCGGATCGGTGGCGGTGGCCCTGTTTCCCAGTTCGTCGTATGCGTAGCTGGTGCAGAGATTTGGGCCGGTAACATCCTCGCATATTCGTGTTACCCTTTTGAGGTCATCGTATTCCAGTGTGTATACGTTTCCCTGATCATCAGTGACCCCGACCAGGCTCCCGGCGCTATCGTGTTCGTATTGTCCAATAATGTTGAGACCCCCATCGTCGAGGATCAATTGATTCTCGCGGCCTAATGTGTCGTATTGATGGCGGTACGAAACCCCTTGGGGATCGGTCCTGAGGAGGAGATTACCAGCCAAATCATAGCTATAATTTGTCGTCAGATTTCGACCGCCGCAATCCTTTATCTCCGTCACTAGCCGGTTTAACGCATCGTATTCAAAGCAGTTAGTTGTACCGGCCGGATCGCTTACTGCAAGGACGTTATCATTGAGGTCATATGAATAGGTCGTCGTTAGGTCTAACCCACCATAATCGATTATCCCATTCTCAAGATGACCAAACGCATTATAGACTTGCTTATCGACGGTCCCATCGGGCCGTAGGATTTTTTCTACTTGCCCAGTCAGAGTGTAGCTGTAGGTTGTGGAGTAGCCCAGCGGGTCAGTTACAGCGACGAGTTGATCCGCGTCATCGTAGGAGTAGATGGTTGTGTTGCCATTGCCGTCAGTCTGTGTAGCCAACTTGCCGTTGATGTCGTAGCGATAGA
>DASRZI010000250.1:0-3521 GCA_035686605.1 Candidatus Zixiibacteriota bacterium | reverse complement strand
CCACTGGCGAAGCTACTGCCAGATCCGAAGGGTACCGTCTTCCCGACCGGCCCCTAGTAAAAGCCGGCCACCGGCGGTTGTCACGACCGATAGGTTGCTGGCGAGTCTACCGTCGAGAGGCAGCGTCCACACGACCTCGGCTCCATTGTCTGTCCGGCGGATGGCCCCCAGCTCGGTTCTAGCCTGGTTTGGCAAGAGCAGTTCGATGTTTCCCTCGCCGTCAAAATCCCCGGCAACGGCCATATCCAGATTTCGAGAGCCAAGCACGTGCGAGGTGTAGCCGGGCTGCTGGGCAACTATCTTCAGTTCGTTCCCGTCCACACGATAATACTCGACGACTCCACCGATGTGTGGGGTCAATACATCTACCAGTTCCAGCTCACCATTCGGTCCGAAGGGCCCGACGGCTAGTTGGTGCCGCCAGCGATAACCGCGGCCGATCGCGGGCCCGGCAGCTACCTGGGTCCCTTCTTCATCGTATGCGACGATTTGAGCTCCCTTGTCTTCGTCTGACAAGGTCACGATAATCTCCCGCCCTCCATCCCCGGTGATATCTTCCCATAGGGGAGCGATTCCTTCGATCACCAATGGCGGAGGAATCTGTATGGTTAAGATGACTTCTGGTTCAGGGTGGGACTTAATAAGAGTGATCGCTCCGGCTTCAAATGGGTCACCGAGTACACCATGTCCATACCTCTCGGTTGGTTGGGTCAAGAGTAGAATTCGCCCATCATCATCGACGAGTATTCGGGCATCGGGCAAAGCGTCGATGGATAACCTGTGCATCTCGACGCCCGATGAGCGCATAAATACCAGGTCCCCATTTGAATCGATGTAGACCCAATTGCCATATTCATCAATGATGGCTGGCGGAGATAACCCTAGCCCGGTTGCGGGAGGATTCAGAAAATCTGCCCGGTCATCACTAAAACGCAATAGTGGCGGGTTCGATCCTGCCTGTGATGGAGAGTTGATCTCGCTAGCTGCACCATCTTTCAGCAAAAATGTCCTGACCCTACCGTCCTCTAGAACAACGGACCATATCGAACTCGAATCACTTCCTAAATCGCTGCCAGCGGGCGTCGATACCAGCCACAGAGGGGCTGCACCCAGGACGATATCGATATACTGAGAATCTGGCAACGCCCCCTGCCCAGAGACGAGGCGGTTGCCATCAGCTCGCTGGTTTGTATACCCATAGTGCGCACGTTCGTTGAACTGAACTCCCTCTGCGGCCGTGGGTGCTGGAGTGAACGAAGGCGTTTCATTATTACCGGTGACATCTTTGGCGATGACCGTCTGGGTCGCCAGGGGCTCCGGTGTCGATGGAGAACTACAGGCAGCGCTAGCGATAAGCAGAACAGCCTGTAGAACGAAGATTTGAACCCTCATTCATTTTCTTCCGTTTACATGGCTAACCAAGGAAAATCTCCTTCTTTTTGACCGCGAATAATGGATATTCACAAAGTATTTACAGATGGCACGCATGCTTACAAGTTCAGCCACCATATGCCGGTGCATTCGGGCAGGAAGCTCGATCTGTTCTTTGCCACTGTCTTCGCCAAATCGTTCCCGAAGAAGAACCGGGTCAAGTGTATGGCTTCATCCAAGGATTGAAAGTGATAGTCGCTACGCACCCATATCATTTCAAACCCCAGATCTTCCTGCAGGTAGGCGTAGTATTGGGCTAAGCCACCGGTCGGCGGCTGAGGTGACTTGCGACCTGTTCCCAACGTCTCCAGGATTATCATGGTCCCGTCGGATTTGAGAACACGTCTCATCTCAGAAAGGCATTGATCGATCTTACTCTGCCAGGACTCTGCGTACCAACCCGTAAAGTGACCAAACGTCCACCCGGCGATGGCCAAATCAAACGAGCAAGGCTTAACTGGCAGGCTGCGATTGTCGGCTTGAACCAGTCCTAGCTCTCGGGATTCTAAAGAGGCGAGGTTTTCTCGCGCCTTTTCAAGCATATGAATCGAAATATCAAGGGCGAGAAGGCTCCCGACTTGATGCGACAGGATCCTGCTGATCCGCCCAGTACCCGCTCCTAAGTCGATTGCCGAAAGATTGTTCAGAGGACGAATACTCTCGAGGGCATTGATGATATTCCCCGTGTGATCTTCCCTGGAGACTAGCATATCATAGGCATCAGCCTGGCTGTCGTATATCTTCCGGTAGTCAATCATTTGTATTTCAGTCAACGGGCTCATCTTGTTTACCATTTGCCAGATCCTGGCCCTCCGCGCTTAATCCAATCTCCGCTTCTGGCATCCTTGTTGGAATCAGATAACTGACCAGAATTAATACCAGGACAGATGCCATAGTGACCCAGAACATGGCTGATGTGAGCGATGTTGATTCTGCTAAAAGACCAAAGAGAAGTGGCAGCGGCACGAGAGCCAACAGTGATTGGAAAGCAGTCACTGTGCCGCCCAGACCTGGCACGCTCCTCAACGACTGTGCCCTTCCAATGGGCCAGAAGACAGTGAAAAGGAAAACAATGGGGATCGAAAGTGCAAAACGTAAAATGATGCCTGGTGCAAGGAGCCAAAGAGGATAAAGGATGAGAACGCCGACACCGGCAAACAGCAGAATGCGGCGAAAGTTGCTTCTAGCCAGCCAGCGGTCCAGGTAAATGAGGCTTATGATGCTAACGGCCATCTCGACGGCTATATAGAGACCGATGAGGGCCTGGCTCATGCCTGCCTCTTCGCGCAGCCAGATCGTCAAGAAGGTGAAAGGCGCTTCGGCAACGGCGAAGACGAACATAAACAACAACCAGCTCAAGGCTCGTTTGCTTTTTATGACGGAGCGGAGATTGGCCCAAACCGCGTGGCCTGATCCCCCACGCGCCGGTTGGCTCTCATTTTGCCTGGATGGGAATCGCGTCGTTACGATGATCGCGGCATAGATCAGGCTTGAGATACCCAGCGATACCATCAGCCATCGCCACTCAAGGCGGAGAATGATCGTCACGCTGACAAGGAGCGATGATAGCAGAGCGCCAATAGTGTCCAGGACCGTAGCCCTGGTGAATATCCGGTCTGGAGCCTTTGGGTAGGCTTCTACCAGGACGACGTCCGCCGTGTGGGCTAATGGACCACTGGCCAGGCCATAGAGGGCAAAGCCAAGGAGCAAAATAGCGAAGGTCGGCGCTATTCCCATCACGACCGTGGCGAGACCGATGCCGGCCGCGCCGAATGCCATTAGCCAGCGTCGTTTCCAGATGTCGATGAGCAACCCGGCAACAGGCTCGACAACGGCTGCTACATAGCTCATGGTCAAGCCGAGCAGGCCTACTTGGCTGTAGCTCAATCCAAAATAGGTCCGGAGCGTGGGCATTAAAACCACCGGAAGGCCGCTCAGGAGCTCATCCATGAAACGGCCGCCGAATGCCACCGCCACAAGGCGGTCAGTTATCCCTTTGGCACGGGGCAGTGGTTCGATCTTATCTCTTAGGGAAATCATCTTGCCGTAAGCGAGATACTCTAACACAAATCAACCGGCAAGTGAATTGA
>DASRZI010000249.1:0-5287 GCA_035686605.1 Candidatus Zixiibacteriota bacterium | reverse complement strand
TCTCCTCCTGGAGGTGCCTCTGGCCTAGAGTGAATCTTGGATAATGTAGAGTTGGGACAATTTCGATGCGGGCTGAGTTGACCCTTTGCGTAGCGGATGCAAAACTTGCGAGTTCTGATAGAAAATATCAGAAAAACACGTAACCTTTGTCTATGAATCGTTCAAGAAAGAAAAGATAGTGCGATGCAAGGGGTTCAATTCAGCGACGTGAATTTGATGGTAGCATACTCCCCCTGAAGCGACAATAACTGGACAATGTGCCGAAGCCTACGCAGCATGGCAAGCGCAAGGGCGTCCACCCGATCTTGAAATGACAGCTCATTTCACAGCGGGAGGTCGTCAGCGGCGTTGGCTCCAAATTTCGTGCGTGTTTAAAGAGGTTGTTATGGCATTTGGTATACTACTTCACATCGATCCTACGCTATGTCTAATCGCCGATATTCCGAGACAAAGATCCCAGGAAACCCTGAGTTTCCTAGGTTACCCAGGATTTCCCAGGTAATTCAGGGTTTCCCAGGCAGCGCTGGGGGACAGAGTTTCTAGAAAGCAAGGTAATCAGTCATGTCGTCATTTGAATCCTCAGAACACCATATCAAGAATGGACAGCATTTGGTCGTCCGCGAAGCAGCAAGCTCCGACGCCTCGCATCTCCTTGTTTACGTGGAAGCTGTTAGCAGTGAATCAGATTTCCTCACCTTCGGTACCGGGGAATTTGAATTGTCAACTGAAGAAGAGGAAAACTACCTGAGAAAATGCCATCAGAGCGACAACATACTTTACATAATCAGTCTTGTTGGCGATGACATTGTGAGCGCCTTGAACTTCGCAGGAGGACATCGCTCTCGAGTTCGGCACAGCGGAGAATTTTGCATGTCGGTCCGGAAGGATTATTGGGGGCTTGGTGTTGGATCCAAGATGCTGGATGCACTGATTCAATGGGCACGCGAAGGGCAAATCATCACGAAAATCAATCTCTATGTTTGGACGGACAATGCGCGAGCAATCCGGCTATACGAGGCAAATGGATTCGTACGGGAAGGCACCATCACGAAAGCCATATTCCTCGATGGCCAATCTCATGATCACTTCTGGATGGGCTTGGAACTGTAAACCCTACCAGCCCCTGATCAATACTAACCCGATGTCTTGGCGCGGAAAATAACTCTCCATACCGGCGTCAGGTTCAAATAGTTAGGGTAAGACGGAGGATATAGGAGTTGGCAGAAATTGACCGAGGAAGATCCTAAACTGGCTGAATTCGGGCAGAGCAGATTTGCCAGCCGCGTCGCCTACCTGGCTACGGTCCGGAAGAATAGATCTCCGCGAGTCAATCCGGTGACACCTATCATAGCGTATAGGGATCTATATGTATTTATGGGTCATACTTCCCCTAAAGGCTTTGACCTCAAACGGAACGGCCTATTTGCCATGCACGCCAGCGTCGAAAATGAAGATGGTGGACAAGGCGAGTTCTATATAGCCGGTCGGGCTTACCTGGTTGAAGATAAGCTGGTACGCTCATCCACGGTCAAGCACGCGGGCTGCGACGTCGACGAAAACTACGTACTATTCAGGTTTTCAATCGACGAAGCGCTCGGCGCTGTCTATAAGGGCGATGAAACGATTCGCCATCGTTGGAAACGTCGCTGAGAACGACTAGGTTTACGGCAGACTCTTCCTAAAAAGGGAAGAGCAGTTTTTTCACAATCACAACACCAGGGAACTATTGTCTCATTTCAGTTAACGAGATGAGTGCATGGTCGGGGCAGCATTTTTCACCTTCTAGTGATTGGGGTCCAACTCATCCGGTCTATTTGAGCCAATCAAATCCGCTCGTGATTTGGCTGAACTATTTCAGCTCATCTGGTAGGTTCTGGCCATTTGCTTGATGGCTTGCTTTAGTAGGCAGGACTATGGTCACATTTACATCCTCTTAACGCCTGACGATAATAGCGCCACTTAAGATGTAGTACCGACAACTAAATATCGATTGTCTTCGGCGTTTCTACCTGTCAGGAAGTAACTCTCACGTCGAAACCCAAACTGTTTACCTCCCGAGCAGTTGTCAAAATTGTAATTGAGAGCCTCACAGCTGCTCGGGTCGTATTAAAAATATACAGCAGACCTTGCTATCGAGACCGGAGATAAGAGTCAGATCTGTAACGGACAACTTATGAGTACGAATTATTCATATTTCTTAAATTTCTCGGTCATTCATCTGCAGCTGCTGGGTATTTTGGCTGTCCATAAGCTGCAAAGGAAGGGTTCAATGCGGTTGCTTAAAAGAGAGGCCGAAGGTGGATTCACGATCGCCGACTGGCATGGTGGATTCATCGGGATCAGCAAATCTAGCCGGAACTGGCGCCAGGTCAACGCTTGGTATGATAGCTGCCCATGTTGTAAGGGTGCGTTCGATCTAACTATCGAACTATTAGGATTCGAATTCATAGCCTACAACGACGGCGGCCCGTGTGAGCTGGAAGCCTACGTCGAGGATTTCCAACAAGAAATGACTGGCGCCCATCCGGTGGCCTAGTTTGCTAAAAACCTGGCATTTATCAACCTGATTCTTGGAAGCAGGTAGGTGGCTGATGACAGCCATGCTGATTGCCAATTCGATTACGCCGGCATCACAGCCAGCAATTGTTTGTTCCCCCTGGTCTGGCTGCCTTTCCAAAACTAGGTCTCACTGTCTCACTGCCCCTTTGCTTAACCAAAGCTAACCCCACCTAGCTAAAACGGTGGATAAACCGGCCAATTTCCTCGATCGATTGGTGTGATTCTTGAACATACCTGGCATTGCTCTGAAACACATGCCACATCCCGGACCAAACTTTTAGTTCCACTTCGACGCCGGAGGCCTGGGCCCGCTCAGCTAGCCGGACCGAATCACTCAGGAGCACCTCGCACTCGCCGACATGGATGCAAAGAGGCGGCAGGCCCGATAGATCCATCCCAATTGGATAAAGAAGCGGGGTATCTACCGGATTCTCTCCAACATAGTGTGCCCCATTTTGTTTGCACATCTCCCTGGTAATCAGTGGGTCACTGGATGCTTTGCTTGTATAGGATTCACCGTCAAATCGGACCCAATCGAGAGGCGGAGAGAGAAAGAAAGCGGCCGCCGGCATTAGGCGACCCTGTTCCTTCAGATGGAGCAAGGTTTGAAGCGCCAAACCACCGCCTGCAGAGTCTCCCCCAATAAACAAACGCTCCATCGGGTATCTTTCTGCGACCAGCCAATCGAGGGCGGTCGCCACATCCATCAGAGCAGCGGGAAACGGGTGCTCCGGGGCTAGTCGATAGTCAATGACCAGCATCCTGGTTTTGGATGCGCCGGATAGCCGGGCGGCTAGTTCCCGGTGCGTCCTGGGAGATCCCATAATGAATCCCCCGCCGTGCAAGTAGATCGCAGCTGACTCCTGTTGGACCTCACCCAAAGAGACCCATTCAGCACATAAACCATTTAGCTCCACGGGTTCAACAATGGTCCCCTCTGGGGCAGAGGTATTGCGGATGACAAAGTCATCGATCTTTCGCCACTCGTTCAGGTCGGAGCCCGCCCGCTTGAACTTCGCTCCCACTGAGTATTTGGCGATTCTCTTAAAGATGTGGGCCCGGATGCTTGGCATAGGTCACCTCGAGTTGCGCCAAGATGTCAGCGGAACACGCTGAGGAGTTAGTCGCTCCGATACAGGATCTCGCCATCGACAATCGTCATGGCGACGTGTTGATCGGCCGTCAGCAGGACTAAGTCAGCGTCAAATCCAGGAGCGATCTGGCCTTTCTGGTGTCCAAAGCCAAGAACGGCTGCCGGGGTGGCTGTGATAGTGCGCAGCGCCTGGCCCAGGCTGCAGCCAGAATATGAAATGAGGTTTCGCATCGCCTTATCCAAAGACAGGATGCTGCCAGCCAATGTTCCGTCCGATAAACGGCAAGTCTCTCCGGTTACGGTAACGGTCACATCACCAAGACGGTAGGTACCAGGCTCTTTTCCGAGGGCTGAAATGGCATCGGTGACAAGATTCAGCCGGCCATCCCACAACAACTGCCATAGAAGTTTTACCAATGCTGGATGAACATGGATTCCATCGTTGATTAAGCCGACGGTCACTCGTTCGTCGGCTAGTATTGCTCCGGTTATGGCTGGTTCACGATGATGTAGAGCCGGCATGCCGTTGAAGACATGTGTCGCATATCGGATACCTGCCTCTATGCCCGACTTTGCTTCTTCGAATCCGGCATGGGTGTGCCCAGCGGAAACTACCACTCCATTCCGGACCAGGACCTTGATGACTTCCAGTGCACCAATCAACTCCGGGGCTAGAGTAACCAACCGTATGCCTGTTTCCGGTCTCCATTCATTAACATCGTTCACGGTAGGCAAACGCAAATGGGCTGGATTGTGGGCTCCCTTTTTTGCCGGGTTGAGAAACGGTCCTTCGATGTGAAGACCCAGGGGCTTAGCGCCTGGTAGAGCACGTCGCGGCTTGTTCGCCAGAGCATCTTGAGCGTCTTGAACATTGGACAGGGAGGAGGATACGATGGTCGGAAGGAAGGCGGTGGTCCCATATTGAACCAGATCGACGGCCGCATCCCATATCCGGTCAGGGTCTTTGGTGAAGTCGTAGCCAAATGCGCCGTTTATCTGCAGATCGATGAATCCCGGAACGAGGAAAAGACCACGGGCGTCAATCGTCTCCACCCCGAGGGCAACGGCAGCGTCCCGCGAAGATTCAACGGATTGGATTCGGCCGTCCTCGACGATCAACGTTCCTTCGAGAATGATGGTCGCTGGCGTGATAATGGTGGCGTTCGTGATAATCAACATTTATTTTGGTGGCGCTTGGACCTTGAGAGCAATGATTATCTCAGTCAGTAGACACAACGCAAACGGGTGGATTTTCCTTTAGAGCACGGTGATATGGAATTTGCGAATGGCGCCGGTAGAGGCGAGGCGACCAAGCTTTCAGTGGTAGGATCGAAATGCGAGCCCAAGTCTGCGAGCCTCGCCCGTAACCGATAGCACCAGTGAACTCAGATATGAGCAGTAGGGCTAGGCGAGTATTCGAGCCTCGCCCGATCGTGACAAGATCCTGCACCAATACAAGGGACAAGACTGCTATTTGGGAATGTTGAGTCAGAAATCGTTGTCCATTTCTTCGCTGCCTTGCCCCTTGTATGTTGAACAGAGGGGCTATAGTAAATAGCGAAAGGCCGGGTGCAGGATGACGATAATCTTGGACCTTCAAGCAGATGGATCGCCCGGATGGCCTCTTGTTTGCAG
>DASRZI010000248.1:0-8499 GCA_035686605.1 Candidatus Zixiibacteriota bacterium | reverse complement strand
ACATATTTTAGCCAGCTGCCAGAAGAGTTTGTTCGCCACACCACGCTGGTGGACGCTGTTTTTTACGTATTGCTGGCCAATGCTAACCGGCCGATGAACGCTGGCGAACTTTCTGAATGGGTCGGCCGGGAACCCGCAGTTATATTGAAGACCCTTTCTGGACACCGGATCTACCAGGGCATCCGGCCGTTATATGAAGACGTCTCATAGGGGACTCTTTTACTGCTGCCACCAACTGTCTCATGGATGTCACTGTAAAGCTGCACGGCGTTCTACGGCGACACCGCCCGAAGGGAGTTGAAGGCGCCCCACACCATCCCTTTACCATGAATTTACCGGCCACTGCAATCGTTAATGACATTCGGGTTAGCCTGGTATTAAGCCAAGACATTGGATTTGTGGTCGCCGTAAATGGGGAAGCGGCCGAATTGTCAACCGAACTTCGACAGGGTGATGTTGTATACTTTTTTCCACCAGCCGCAGGGGGTTAGCAGATGCAAGTATTTATTGCCGGGGTGATGCAAGGATCTCGGACCGACCGCCAAATCGTTGAGCAAGACTACCGGCAGCGCATTGCCACGGCCCTTGAGAAACACGTGCCCGATGTGGAGATCGTGGATCCCTGGCGGCTGAACCCGGACAGTGTCAACTATGACATCGATAAAGCCCGCGAAACATTTAAGAGTTTTACTGCCAAAGCGGCCGATGCTGATGTGCTGATCGCCTATTTGCCTACGGCAAGCATGGGTACGGCCATTGAGATGTGGACCGCCTTCGGCGCAAGCAAGCGTATCGTCGTCGTGAGCCCGTTGGTCCACAACTGGGTTATCTACGTCACGGCCGATGAGGTGCTGCCCGATCTCGACAGCCTGATCGCCGCCATAGAAGACGGCCGGTTTTATACCAGTGTGACCAGGTAGCGGACCGTACTTATCGCACCTAATAAATCCCACTAGCACTACCATAACATATCAGAGCTCGTGGAAAGGGACTAAACACAAAGTATCGCTGAAAGGAGATTCTGACCTTCCCCTTCCAGCGGTCTTATCGTACTCTGCTAAATCTTCCGATAAATAAATATTACACTGGCTCGATGTTCCTGTTCACTTGGAAGAGATTCTGCGGGTCGTACTTGCTCTATAGCTACACCAGGCGCTCAAACTTCACCTCCCATAAGCGGCCCTCATCCGATCTTCACCGTCATTAGCTCTCAGGAAGTTATTATAGACCCCGCCAGCGCACAGTGTCTTGCTGTCGAGCCTATCAGCGATTCCGTCGGATATACCTGAGATTCCAACCCAAGGTACCTAGCCGGCTGAAGTTGCATATTGAGATTATATAGCTGACGTCAATGGCTGCCTGGATGAAATAGAGACGAAGCTGCCCGTACAAGACGGACAATCCACATTACTATGAACTGAGGAGACTTGGGATTAAAATCATCAACCGCAAACTTCGATGGCATATGATAAATTCCCTCTAATAGGCTGGCTATCGAATAAGAATTAGCTGCCCGAAATACTTTCTGGTAGAAGTTACCTCGGAGAGAAGTGAAAACTGATATTTTCAGGAGACAATTAGCCATGAAAAAAATTGCACTATTCATCTTAATAGGCGTATTCTCTGTCATCAGCCTGTCCCTGCTCTATGCTTACATTGCCTACCCGGCAGAATATGTCAACCGCCTGCTGCGCTGGCGCGATTCGGATGTCTTCGACTACCAGAAGTTTCCCGAACGTCCGCTTGAGATAGCTGATTCACCTTTTGAGTTTTCTCTCAATCTGGACGAAGAGCGGATACGGACTTCGTTTGAGGATGTTTCTGGCATGGATGATTTTGACTCTTTCCTGGAGGACAAACGCACGCAGGCCTTCATCGTGATTCAAGATGATGCCATCCTTTATGAAAAATATTTCAACGGTGCAAGTCGTGACTCGATTGTCACTTCGTTCTCGACAGCCAAATCCTTTACCTCCGCCTTGATTGGGATCGCCATCTCCGAAGGTCACATCAATAGCGTGGATGACCCCATCACAGATTACTTGCCAGAACTAGCCCAACGAGACTCAACTTTTGCAAATATCACCATTCGCGACTTGTTGATGATGTCAGCTGGAATCAAATATTCTGAATTTCCATTTGTCAACGGCGATGACGCCAAAACGTATTACTACCCCGACCTGCGCCAGTTGGCGCTGGAAGAGACACGCATCATTGGCGCTCCGGGCGAGGAATTTCATTACAACAATTATCATCCCTTGCTGTTGGGATTGATTCTCGAACGGGCCACAGGCACATCGGTTGCCAACTACTTGCAGGAAAAGATCTGGAAGCCGATCGGGATGGAATACCCCGGCTCATGGAGCCTGGATGAAGCGGGATTTGAAAAGATGGAAAGCGGCATCAACGCCAGAGCCATAGACTTTGCCAAATTCGGGCGCCTGTTCCTCGATGAAGGCGACTGGAATGGGGTTCAAGTTGTTCCGGCGGCATGGGTCGCAGAATCCACGCAGGCGGAAAGATCTATTGATTATGCCAATTACTACTATGATGATTTCATCTTCGCTGACGGTGAAGGCTACTACAAATACATGTGGTGGGGTATCCAACGTGACGAACAAACTTATGACTTCATGGCCTTGGGTAATCATGGCCAGTTTATCTATATCTCTCCCCAAAAAAACCTCATCATCCTACGTTTTGGCGAAACCTATGGAGAAATTACCGGTGCACAGAATTGGGTGGATATGTTTTATGGATTCGCAACGAACTTTGATGAATAAAACGTGCGAGTGATTATTGAGAGTCTATAAAAAAATTGGTCATTCCGTATTACTCACGAGCTGGAGAATCCCCTCTCCAGGTGATTTCATAACCTTCGGCACACATCAATATTCTGCGGGCAGCACAGAAAGAATTGAGCATTAGGACGATCAACAATTCATAGTACTCGGACCGAACTCCTCTCATGAGTCAAGCACCTCGTGAGAAATGCGCGCACGAGTGATTCGAGGAGCAGTCAAAAAAAACCGCCGAAAGGAAATTCTGAACTTCTCCTCCCAGCGGCCTTACTGTTCTATTTTAAGTCTATTGCGAGGCGCTATTATGCAGGCTTGACGTTCTTGTTCACCTGGAAGAGATTCTGCGGGTCGTACTTACTCTTAAGCTGCACCAGGCGCTCAAACTTCGTCTCCCCGTAAGCGGCCCGCACCCGGTCTTCACCATCATCGGCGCTGAGGAAGTTCACATAGACCCCGCCGGAAGAAAAGGGGCGAATGGCTGTCCACAAATCGCGCGTCCATCGAATCTGCTTATCGTTATCCTGGGGATCCGCCCAACCAGTGTTGATAGCGATAACATACTCGACATTTCGGTGACTCACCGCCATTGCCTGCTCATCATGGCGCTTGACGGCCCCGCCTAAATGGAACACAGCCAATCGCGAATACGGTGATGTCATTTTGGCGGCAAATTCGACCAGGGTATCAATCACTTCATCGGCGATCTCCGTGACATATTCTGATTTCCAGTAATAGTGCATACCGCTAGGCTGCCCTGCATCAAGGGCCGAGTTGTGCTCGGTAAAGAGTTTAATCTTAATACCGTCGACAATGGGCGAGCCGAAATCGCGCATAGGCTGCATCACACGTTGAGCCTCTTCGACGCCACCAATATAACTGGTAATGATTGACAGCACGGGCTTGCCATGTAATTCTTCTGGGATAAAGGGTGCCGGCGGTGCTACTAAGAAGACAGTCGCGGATCCAAGTTCCTCTGGTGCAGAAGCGGTGTACTCGCGGAAGAAACGAAGTACTGAACTGGCATCCTCTAAGCGATAAAGCATCATACCGGCTAATACTTCAGGACCAACTGGATGGAGCTGAAATTCAAAAGAGGTGACAATACCGAAGTTGCCGCCACCACCGCGAATTCCCCAAAACAAATCAGAGTTCTCGGATTCGCTGGCAGTCAGCAGTTCTCCACCGGCTGTGACAATTTCGGCCGAAATCAGGCTATCGCATGAAAAACCGTGCTTTCGACTCAACCAACCAAAGCCGCCTCCTAACGTTAGGCCGGCGATACCTGTTTCTGAAACAATGCCGCCGGGGGCTGCCAAGCCATAGGGCTGCGTGGCCTTGTCCATCTCTCCAAATACCACGCCCGGCTGGGCTTTAGCCGTGCTACGATCCGGATCGACTTGAATATCCTTCATCAGGGATAAGTCAATCATCAGACCGCCGTCACAAACAGCACTGCCTGCCACGTTATGACCGCTGCCACGTACCGACAAGAGCATCCCAGTTTCCCGGGCGAAATTCACAGCTTCATTAACATCATCACTGCTGGTGCAGCGCGCGATAAGCGCCGGGTACTTGTCAATCATCGCATTCCATATGGAGCGAGCAGCGTCGTATCCCGAATCGGACTGCCGGATAATTTCCCCCTGAAATCGCCCTTGCAGACCCTCAATGGCTGCATCGTCTAGCGCGACTTTTAAATTTGAAGCGGACTTCTGTTCATGCATGATTAACTTTTCTCCTGTCTATTCGGGTTTGAGTTGACATATTCTTTCAGGGAATCAATCTGGAGATGGTCGTCTGGAAGGTGATACGTTCCTTCTGCAATCTGATGTGACTAGAAAGCAGATCACAGCGTATCATATTTGGGGAGTCGCCAGAACAATCTAAAGGGGACCATGCAACAATCTACCGGACCGATACACTTTACTAGAGAATTATTGGGGCAGATCGCCAATAAAGCGAGAAATTCGTTCAAATCGATCAAAATCGGATGAAATGGCAGTTTATTCCCCGGCTTGATGATGGAATTTCTCATAATGGCACTGTTTCCTAACTATTAGATCCACTACACCGATAACACGAGGTCTCTAATGTGGGCGTGAAGATCGAAGCTGAATAATTTCCCATCATTCTTAAGGGTTTGCCGCCACTAGACAACAAATACGACCACTTGCTTGAATACCTTTCTCAATAACCACTTGGTACAATAAGGCTTTACACGAAAAGCTGCTAGACGTGGTAGAAGTATTGTGTCAGTAAATCAAAAAGAGAATCGAGTCGCGAGCAACTTATATGTCATAACAGAGATCGCTCGGACCCTGGCGCTTAACCTCGAGCTATCTGAATTGCTCCAAGCGGTACTAGATAAGATCACAACGGTCCTGGAGCCGGCTGAGTTCGGTGTGATACTGTTCTGGGATCCTTCCGCCCACCTATTTCGACCTCAAGCTGCTGCCGGTCCCGCCCTTCACGATCGAGATGCTCTACTGGCCATTAGCCTCATCGAGGGCGAATCGATAACGGGTAGAGTCTTCGCCGAAGGTAAAGCCCATCTGCTGTCTACCGCAGAGGAAGTTGCATGGCAGATGTCTAATTTGCACCCGGCCAAACACACAGCGATGAATTCGGCATACGGTCTGGGAAGAATGCCCAAGTGTGTGGTTGCCGCTCCTTTGCTTAAAGATAAGCATAATTATGGTGTCCTGGTGCTAGAAACACTTTGTGGTCCGGCCTGCTTCTCTGACGATGATCTACCTCTCGTCCAGGTATTGGCAGATTTGATTGCTCTGGAAATTTATCGTGTTCGTCTTGGTGCCGAGGCGGCCGCTGCTCAGCAGGTCCAAGAAGAAGATCGTCTGCGTTCGGAGGTTATGGCTGCACTCTCTCATGAACTTCGTACACCGTTGGCATCAATCAAGGGTTATGCGACAGCGTTGATGTTGAAGGAAGTGACCTGGCCGGAAGAGAAACGTCAGGACTTCTTGCGGTTGATCGATGAAGAAACCGACAATCTGGAGCGCATGGTTAGCGACATCATGGACGCATCGTTGATTGACATCGGTCAGCTCGACATAGAGCCACAACCCTTACGTTTACCACACCTGGCCGAAGAAGCGGCTCAAGAGATGCAGCACCAGACAGATAAACATCACTTTGTGGTTGACTTTCCACCCGGTTTTCCTATCATCGAGGCCGATCCGCGTCGCATCCGACAGGTGTTTCTCAATATCCTCGACAACTCAGTCAAGTACTCACCGGAGGGGGGGCTGATTGTGATTCGCGGGGAAGTACGACCGACCGATGTCGTCGTGAGTTTTGCTGATCAGGGCGTTGGAATTTCACCAGAAGACCTAATTCCACTGTTCGACAAATACTTCCGGGTAAAGGCACCAACTGGCTACCATGTGTCCGGAACCGGTCTGGGGCTGCCAGTTGTCCGCGCAATCGTGGAAACACACGGCGGGCGTGTCTGGGCCAAGAGCAGAAAGGGCGAAGGGACTACACTGTTTTTTTCCATCCCGTTAAAATTGGATGAAGACAATGTTGGCACAGTGATCCGGTGACAAACGCTTTGATCAATCAGAATAAGACATGAGCGAACAACGAATCCTTTTGGTGGATGATGAACCTAAACTCGTCCGTCTGGTATGGGAAGTACTAACGGCTACCGGTTTCGACGTTATAGCGACCGGCAGCGGCCGGGAAGCTGTGCAAAAGGTAGCCCTGGAACAGCCGGACCTCGTGCTGCTGGATATTGTTCTCGCAGACGAGATTGATGGTTATGAAGTAGCCCGGCAGGTGCGTAAGTTTTCAGACGTGCCTATCATTATGCTAACTGCCAGGGTAGCAGAGCCTGACCTGCTGCAAGGTTTCGATGCGGGTGCAGACGATTACATCACCAAGCCTTTTAGTTCCAAGGAGCTTTTAGCTCGCGTTCGCGCGGTGCTCAAGCGTGCTACCCAGGAAGGAGCAACCGTAGCAGAGATCGTCTGTGGCGATCTCGAGATCGACCTGGCTCGCCGTAGAGTGCTCAGAGAAGGTGAAAACATTCACCTAACTCGGACCGAGTATGATCTATTGCATGAACTGGCTACCCATCGCAACCAGGTTTTATTACACGACCAACTCCTGACGGCCGTCTGGGGGCCAGAATATCGAAATGACCTAGATTACCTGCGTGTTTACATTCGCTATCTGCGACGAAAGTTGGAAATAGATCCCTCGAACCCTGGATACATTGTTACCTGCCAAGGGGTTGGTTATATGCTCGCGTGCCCTGAAGAGTAATTAGAGGGTTCAAACGCACTGAACGTTGAGGTCATAAGGCCGCAACACCTGCTCTATCACTCTGTGCGCCGTCAAGTTCTTGTACGAATACACGCTCCAACGGGATTGGCTCACGCTGAAGTTAGTGCGTCCGCCAAAGGAAAAGAAGTTGCCGATCATCCGCAGTCAGGAAGAAGTCCGGCAGATTCTGGGTTACGTTCACAAATTCAGGTACCGGGTCTACCTAAGCACCATTTACGCGTGTGGTTTGCGCATCGGTGAAGAGATATCTCTGCGAATAGCCGATAAGGACAGCGCCCGAATGTTGGTCCATGTGCGAAAGGGGAAAGAAGCCAAAGACCGCTATTTGCCGCTATCGCAACATACCCTGGAACAGCTACGCCGGTGTTGGGTTAGTCATCGCAATCCAGCATAGTTCTTCCCAGTCGGTCATTAATGATCGCATCTGAAACTCACATCTCAGGCAAGAGTGTCTAGAAAGCCTTTCGTGACGCCCTTCAGGCTAATGGCATTCAGAAGCAAGCCTCTGTTCACACGTTTCGCCACTCCTACGCTGCCCACTTGCTTGAGGCTTGGATCAACTTGCATCTCATTCAGAGCTATTTAGGGCATCATTCTCTGTTGACAACAGCCTAGTATACCCACCTGACTCGTCGCTCCGAAGAATTGGCTGGTGAGGCCATCGACTAGCTCATGGTCGACCTGCCATGATTGAGCTGGCCTATATCTTTCGTCATCACGGGCCTGATTATCAAGCCAAATTTGCTGAACGAATGTTACCCAGCCATAGGCAAGCAATGCGGGCGATCATTAACTTGGGATCGAAATCATAGGCGGCCATGCCTATCACTGCGACCACTGTGACGAAGACCGCTGCGGTTTTCGCTCTTGTCTCAACCTACATTGTCCCAAGTGCCAGCATGACGTTGCAGAGCAATGGCTGGCTTGGCAACAGGACTTTCTGCTGCCCATGCCATACTTTCTGCTCACCTTCACCTTGCCTGCCGGACTTAGAGCGTCCGCGCTGTATGGCGACGATCCCGTCGGGAATGGGTCCTTCTCCAGTGGCGTTGATGATTGTACCGTTGCGGATGACCATCACACCAGGAGACTCTGCCGCTTCTTCCACTGCCCGCATAGCTGCCGCATACCACCATTGTAACCAGGATGAGAGCAGTAAAGACCAAAAACATCTGTACTGTCAGGCCGCGCCAGTCGAACCCTAACACCCTGCACATGAGTCAATCCCTTGCCAAGGGGCTCTTTTCCTTAATTCGAGGTATACATCGAATAATAACAGGCTATAGTCAAATTCTAAGTACCTGTTTGTCAGGAACCAATGACTTAGCATCCTGATTTCAGATCGGGCTGTTGAAAGATCTAACACCCTAACTGAGTGCCGATAACAAAA
>DASRZI010000247.1:0-12725 GCA_035686605.1 Candidatus Zixiibacteriota bacterium | reverse complement strand
TGTATGCTGGAAACATCCTTCGTCTCAAGGCGGCGCACAGCAACGTCATACCTGTCGTCGAGGACTTCAGCGAGTTTCCCCCGCTTGTAAATTCCGGCTTCAATTTCGATGTTGGCCTTCGCCAAAAAAGCTACGGTCACCACAGAAATTTGGCCGAAATGGATAACCATAACTCTCGTTTTGGTCTGGACGAGAACGGAATAATAAAGGCTGCCTCCTTTATTAAGTCCGCACCAAACCTCAATCTGAAACTTTATCACGCGATGGTCGGCAGCCAGATACTCGACGAAGATGATTTCGTCTCCTGGTTGAGCCCACCGATGGAGATATACGCCCGTCTGCGCCAGGAGCATCCGACTCTTACCATTTTCGATTTTGGAGGTGGCGTTCCGGTGCCGATGACGCTCGATTTCGAATTCGATTACCGGGAATTCGTTCGACGACTGCTGGTGACCCTACAGGAAGTCTGTGACAAGTACTCTGTTCCGGTACCAGACGTGATGGGCGAATTTGGCCGGTACACGACTTCCGAACATGGCGCCCATTTATTCAAAGTTGTCACCACCAAGGAAAACAGCTCAAAATACCCCTGGTATTTGATCGATGGTTCAATCATGAGCTCGTTTCCCGATAGTTGGGCCCTGGCAGAGCACTTCATCGTCCTGCCTCTAAACCACCTGGACAAACCTTTCAGACGAGTTCAGCTTGGTGGAATGACTTGTGATAGTGACGACGTATACCCTCCAAAGCCCAGTAAGTCTCCGCTCTATCTGCCAGTCGACGGTGAAGATCTCTATATTGGTTTTTTCAGTATCGGCGCCTACCAGGAGATGTTGGGAGGTGTTAAGGGAAGCAAGCACTGTGTATTGCCAGAAGCCTTTGAGCTCATCATCGACCGTCAGGAGAAAGAGCCATATAACTTCGAGTTGATAAAAGGTCAGACCTCGGAAGACTCTCTACGCAACCTGGGATACTTCATAACGTAATATGTTATGATAGGTGGCACAAGAATAAATGTCATGCGCAAGGAAAATTCAGTTTTTCCGTCGTTAGCAGTGCCCAAAGCGGCAGTAGCGCCCAAAGCGGCAGTAGTGCCCGATGAGAGAGCAGTGCCCAAAGCGGGAGAATACACCGACTAAGAAGCAGCTAAAGAGCATAATTCGATTTTAAGTAACCTATTTGGAGTCCCGTAATCAATTACGGTAATAAGTAAGAGGAGTTGCCCATGGCAAACATGGATAGAACTCGGATCATTTTCATCGTCATCCTGGGTATCGCCGTCCTGGCAATATGCGGCGTCGTATCCGTGAACCTGATTTCGAGGATTGGCGATGAGGATCCAACCGAGACGCCCGGTGAAGTCGCTACCCCTGCGGTGGCTGTCCTTGGCACACCAGGGTCATCCGGCAGCACACCTTCGGTGGATCTTGATTCACCTGAACCTGTTTGGGGTCCGAACTATGATCCTGGCGACGGATTGCCCACGTACATCTGTGGAGCTGATGCATTTGGCAGCTATTTCACACTTCAGCAAATGCAGATTTCGGGCAAGGATATTGAGCATGGATTCCACCTCGGAATTGTGCCCTTCTTCCTGGATGAGGATCCCGACTATGATGTATCCGAGGAACAGCGCACAGCACTGCTGGAAGCCGGTTTGTGGAATTGCCTGTTGACGACTCTGGATTCGGTGGCCCTATCAAGCCCTGGGGTTATCACCGCCATCGTCGACGAATCCGCTGGAGCTGACCAGTTATGGGCCCGTGATATCGCGACAATCAACGAACTTGACGGCAACAGGATTGCCTTTTCCCGAGGTAGTGTTGGCGAGTACTTCGTATACTACGCTCTATCCATCGCCCAGCTCAGCCCAAGATCCGATGTGACCCTGGTGCCTAAAGACAGCGTTGCCGATGCTGTCGCCGCCTTCAATGATGGCGAGGCAGACGCCGTATCTGGCTGGGAACCGGATATTTTCGACGCCGAGGAAAGTGGCGGCGTTCCTCTCCTCAGCTCCAACCAGCTGCGAATCGTTATGGACGTCATAGTGACATCTCGCCAGTCCATTGCGGACAATGCCGATTTGGTCCAGGATTTCCACGATGCCTGGTTCGACACGCTAAAAGATCAGGTAGAGGATTTTGACGGAGCTGCAGCGGACATAGCCGAATGGGGTCATAACGATTGGAGCTTCGTCTATCCCGAAACCGCCGCGGATGATTTTCAGCTGTGGTTGGAAAGCGTTGCCCAGGCTGACCTTGGGGACAACGCCTTCGTCATGCGGGATACACGCCCCATCGTCAACCGCCTTGAAGTAGCTCGTAGGGTCTGGGAGGCTTCTGATGTTGACGCGGCCGATGACCCGGTTCCTGATCTTGTTAATACGGGATTCGTGCTCCGGGCTGCGGACCAAGCCAGCCTTCAACCAAATGGCAAGCCGGTAAACGATTCATTCTCGATCTCATCCGAATTGGATCTTGGCGGTGTCACGACCGATGCCGCTGCGACTCTTGTCGTGCTGCCTTGTCGAACTTTCACGTTCTTGCCTGAGTCCACAGAATTGACGTTGGAGTCGCGCCGGATCCTAGACAGATGCGTGGTCCCCACCCTATCCCAAAGCGTGGGTTTATTTCTCCGTGTTCTGGGATCCTCCGCCTGGCCGGCAAATGAGCCGCCATATTCTGAACGAGACATTCTCGACGTCGCCGAAGGGAGAGCGCAGTCGGTTGTAGACTACCTTGTATCGCAGGGCATTGATCCCGCTCGCTTCATCGTCGAGGCATTGCTTCCTCCGGATGACCATCGAAACACGGAGGATCCAGTTCTTCAGGGTGAAGATCGTTTCGTCGAGCTTACCTTGATCACAGTCGGCCGGTAATCGCCTGCTAGCAACTAGTCGAAATGCGCGGTCGGATTGCATAGCCCTACATGAAGGGCAATCCGAAGCTACAGAGGGAAAGTTATGAAGCTAGAATCTTTTCGCGGCGTTCTTTTGCTTGTTTTGTTCCTGGCCCTGGCATCTGCTGCCTGCACTCTGGGTGACGACGATGGCATACCGAGCAACGCCGAGATTGTAGAAGTTACAGCTAACACCAGCCTCGGACCTTGGCTAACACCAGCGGTCCAGCTGTACAACGATGCCCAGAATGAATCGGTTGACGGCGATCCCATATATGTCCAACTGTCACTATCCGATTCCGGACAGGCGGTTGGCGATATTTCAAATGGTGGCATCGCGCCCACTATCTGGATCCCTGAAGCGGAAGTATGGACTGATGTGCTCGCTGACCAAGGCAATCGGGACTATCAACAACATTGCGAAAACATAGCCTCCAGTCCACTGGTAATCGCCATGTGGCGACCCGTTGCCGAGTCTCTCGGTTGGCCTGGCTTACCCCTTGGATGGCTGGATATTGGGAGCTTGGCGGCCGATCCATCAGCCTGGAGCTACTACAGTGGTGGTGAATACGGGGATTCCCTTCGTCTTGGCCATACCCATCCGGGACTTTCAGGCAGCGGTACGAGTACCCTGTTGGCCATCGTGCAAGCCGCCCAGTCAAAGACTGATTCGGTAACCGCTGAAGATATCCAACAACCTATCGTACAGGCCTCGGTTAGCGCTTTCGAGACGGCCGTTTCTACTTTCAGCACCAGCACAGGAGACCTCGGCAAGACAATGGCCGAACGGGGAGTGCAGTATTTGGGTGCTGGCGTCATGTACGAAAGCGATGTATTGGCCAATGGAAACGGCAACTTGGTTCCGATTTACCCGTTGGAAGGCACATTTGTGGCCAGCCACCCTGCCTGCATCAATGCCCAATCGGATGGAACAGTTCGTGATGCGGCGCAGAATTTCCGTGATTATCTGCTCAGCGAGCAAGCTCAGCAGTTGGCCGTGTCCTATGGATTGCGACCGGTCAACCGCAATGTCCAGATAGGAGCACCTCTTGACGAATCATACGGTGTAGACCTAAGCCAACCTGAGATCGTCTTCTCTTCTCCAACGGTAGATAGCATCTACGCTGCCCAGGAACTGTGGCAATCTGCACGCAAAGACGTCAACCTTGTCATGCTCCTCGATGTCTCCGGCAGTATGTCCGGCAGCAAGATAGACAACATGCGGGATGCCGCCGTTCAGTTTGTCGAACAGATGGGAGATGATGACCTGATTACCATTATCGCATTCTCTCACGAGCTGGAATTGCTTGCTCATCACCAGCAGGTCGGACCTGCCCGAGCCAAAATCATCGACGCCATTGAGAATCTAGAGGCAGAGGGAGATACCTCTCTATACGATGCCATCGGAGAAGGGGCCCTGATCATCGACGAGACCACATCACCCAACTTCACAAACGCTCTCGTTGTCCTTACCGATGGGGTCGACACGTATAGTTTTCGATACCCCTTCAACCAGACCCTTATAGACCTGGCCAAGGCCAACGACACAACCGTATTCTCCATCGCCTATGGTGCTGACGCCGATGAAGATGTTCTCTCCAGGCTGGCCCTAGGTGCGAACGGCAACTTCTTCCAAGGCGATGAAGCCAATATCGTTGCCATCTACGATGAGATGTCGGCCGCCTTTGGTGGCGCGGTAGGAGTTGGCCGCTGATTGCATTGATTCAGGCATGATCGGCGCTGATTTGTTCATTGATATCAATTATCTGCGATTACCAACGCTTCATATGCGTCACAGATTCCTGTCTGTGCCATCTGCGAGCTATCAAACGATAGGACCCTGACTGCGCTCATTCAGGCATAATCACCGCTGATTTGTTCATTAGTATAAGCTATCTGCGATTATCAGCGCTTCATCTGCGTCACAGATTCCTGTCTGTGCCATCTGCGAGCTATCAAACGATGGGTCACCGTAGAAGTTGGACGCTGATTGGGAAAAGAGACCGGTTGGTCCTTTTCCGGTGTTTTTGAAGCATCGGACCATGGTCGACACCCTCTTCCACTATTTAAATCTGACCTACTTATTTAAGCGGATTAAGAAAACATGAATCCAACTCGATTAGAACTGAGAACGAAAGAAGTCGGACCCTGGCCTATGAACGCATATGCCCTGGCTTGTCCGACAACGAATGAGAGCGTGCTCATAGATCCTGGTGCAGATCCTGATACGCTGAGCGATATGCTGGCTAATACGGTTCCTATCGCCATACTGATAACCCATTCTCATTTTGATCACATCGATAAACTGGATGAGATGCGGAAAAGGCTTAAGGTCCCGGTGATGGCCCATTCTGGACCTCATAGCGATGGCGTCAAACTGTCAGCCGACCGTTTTCTGGATGATGGCGACATAGTCGCCGTTGGCAACCATCTTCTGCGGGTTTACTACGCTCCAGGACACATAAACGATCAGATATGTTTTGCTCTGGAAGAGGATGAGCGGGTCATCGTCGGCGATACGATCTTTGATGGCGGTCCGGGTAAAACATGGTCCGTCGCCGGTTTTCAGACGACGTTGCAGACGCTGCGTGATGTGGTTCTCCCTTGGTCCGACGATACCTATTGCTATCCTGGTCACGGTCCATCGTTCCGGTTAGGCGATAATCGCAAGGCCATAGAGTCCTTTCTGGCCAAGGATCACGGTGATTTCTTAGGGGACGCCACCTGGGACATGAAATTCTAGAATCACAGCTGAAGTGCGATCCAGAAGCTCAAGCCACGTCAATTAAGGAAGGCTTAGTTCGCGGTTTTTCTGACTATCGATCTGGTTGATTGACCAGGAAGAGATGAATCGCTCCCCAGCGTCTCTTGCCGGCAGCTACGAGCCTAACCCTGCTTCGACTCCATCCCCATGTTTCATAAAATAATCGTCTGGGTTCGATGTATGGACCCAGACCCAGAGGTCAGTTGGCGCATCAGCTGACCAGTTGAAGACCCATTCCGCATCCCTGACGGGCATATTGACGCATCCGTGGCTGTGTTTGTAGCCGTAGCGATCGTGCCAGTAGGCGCCATGAAGAGCAATCTCGTTGTGCCGGTCGAAATACATTGTGAAGGGCACATCTTCAATATTGTAGTAATCCACTTTGCCTTCGGCGCCCGACATCCTTGTTTGTATATGGCGACTCCATACCTGAAAGATGCCTTCCTCGGTCGGCCAGCGATTTAGTCCACTGGAAACGAGTCCCGCATAAACCATTCGCGGCCCTTCGTATGCAGCGAAGGTTTGCTCGTAGAGATCAACCTCCACCCAATATTCACCGGGTCCCACTTCTGCTGGCGGACTATCTACATCGAGCAAGCTGACCTGTGTCTGCCGGATCCATCGATCGTTCCCGATGTTGTACCAGAGCCATCCTTCAACATCGGTCACGGCACCATAAACCTGGAAGAAATCCTGCCTTTGGAGTTTCTCGAATTCCGGTTCTGGCTCGCCTCCTGGTTCCCTACTAGGACGTACTTCCTGAACAACCCAACCAAACGCCTTCTCTGGCTGCACCGAAATCTCGACGCCCTGGAAGTCCGAAGGCTTAACCAGCCGGATATCTTCTGCCAGCGCATACTGTCCCGGATTAATAGCGTACCAGAGCTGTCCGTCAACCTTAACCTGTCCCTGGATCGTCACATATAGGAACCCTTCGCCAACGTTGTAAAGAGGAGCAGCAGCTAAAGTTGGTTCTGGATAGATATAGATATTGTCTTCCATGTAGGCATAGAGGACCCCATCCAGCAGGCTCTCTTCAGGTAGTTCTGGCTGTTCGAATTGGGCAGGAGAAGCATCCATCCGGCCGTCGCAGACAAAACCCACATCTTTGGAGTAGTAGAAGCAATCCCCCGCATCAGCAGGCTGCGCGCCTAGTAGCATACCCAACGAAAGAGCAATAAGACCACCAACAATGGCGACTATCCGCTTCATTCGATCTCGTCCTACTGTTTTAGAAAACATCTCTCGACCTTGATAGCTGAATTCTCATCAAATTATCTGGGCTTAATCTTTAGTGCAATTGTACGGCAATCGGTCGTATTCTACTCAATTTTTCACGAACTTTTATAGCCTGATCTGCCTACGCTCTTTAAGTTTACCAGTAGACAGGGAGCAAACTCAAGTATGAATCTTACAAAATCGAGGATTCAAAATAGGGCGGAACACGCGGGTTCCCCTGTCGTGAAAGATAGTGACCAGATAATCTTTATAGCGGGCAGAGGATTCTTCCGCAGTTGTCGCAGGTAACCATCTGGCCCTCGTCGACCACTTTTCCCTTTGTGGAAGACACTGTCAGAAGGCAGCCACGGCATCGTCCATTCTTTAGAGCCACAACAGCCAGGTCACCGGCACGGCGCTTCGCGTCTTCATAAGCCTGGAGGGACTGGGGATGGAGGATAGCAAAAAGCTGGTTGTTCTGATCAGTAAGGATTGCGAGACGCTCCATCAATTCCGCCTGTTCTTCCTTGGAGCGATCGAATGTCTCTTGCCAGTCAGATTCGATGCGATTCAGTGTCTCAACGGCTGCTTCCTGGTTGTTCTCCGCTTCCTCGACGGACATCATGACTTCGAGCAGCTCATCCTCCATGATCGCAATCCGTCTACCCAGGGATTCAATCTCGTGCTGAAGATCCGCGAGTTCTTTTGGATTGGTGATCAGACCGGAATAAAGACGGTCTTCCGAGCGCTTGGCTTTATCGCAAAGACCATCATTCTCCAGGCTCAAATCAATCTGCTTCACGCGGAGGCGAGTTACTTCGGATTTTGTGGAGGCGACTAGATTGCGAGCGTTGATCAGCTCAACGCTCGCAGATTGCAGGCGAACGACTTTGGCCAGGCGCTTTTTGTCTTCTCTGATCTCATCCTCAGTCTGTTGTATACGATAGAGAACATCCACCTGACTCATAGCCAAATTTTATCACTATCCGCAGCATGCAGGTAGGTCGTTGCGTTTTCGCCGTCAATTCTTCCTCTTCGTCCCTGGTTGGTGGTCTAGGGTATAATCCCTCCGCGATGTTCGATAAGCTGACCGAACTAGAGGAGCAAGCCTACACCGAAGAAGATGCTGAATGGGATCACTTTGTCACGACCCATGACAACGGCAGTCTTCTGCAAACGACGTCCTGGGCAAGATTGAAAAATCGTTTTGGTTGGCAGTCGCGGCGAGTATGGCTTAAGTTGGATGGCGAGCTCGTAGCAGGAGCTCAAATACTTGTCCGTTCCGCCGCTTTTGGCTTATTGCGAGTAGCCTATATACCCCATGGCCCTCTTGTTGACTGGCAGAATGAGGAGCAGTTATCCGTATTGTTTAGCCAGATTGACCATGCGGCCTACGAAATGGGAGCAGGCCTTCTCAAAATGGAGCCGCTGCTTTGGCGTCATGAAATGGCCGCCGTCGATTGGGAAAATCTATGTCATTCACATGGCTGTCTAACCGATACCAATACCATTCAGCCACCTCGAACACTTGTAGTTGATTTAACCGGATCTGAGAATGAGATACTGGCTCGGATGAAGCAGAAGACCCGATACAACATCAAGCTATCAGATAGGAAAGGAATCACGGTTCGACAGGGCAGCAAACAAGATATCGATATTTTTAACCACCTGATCCAACAGACCGGACAGCGCAATGAATTTGGCGTCCATGCACGGGAGTATTACAGGGACGCCTTTGACTTCTTTTCTCCTGATCGCGTAGCGATGTTCATCGCAGAATATGAAGGTGAGCCGCTCTCGGCCGTGATGGTTTTCGCCCATGGGCAGCGAGCAGCATACCTGTACGGCGCCTCAAGTGAGAAGGAACGCCAGCGAATGCCAAACTACGCCGTCCAGTGGGCTGCCATGCTCTGGGCCAAGGAAAGTGGTTTCCTCGGCTATGACTTATGGGGAGTGCCCGATTGCTCGCTAGATGATTTAGAATCACAATTCCAGGATCGGCATGATGGTCTCTGGGGAGTCTATCGTTTTAAAAGAGGATTCGGCGGCGATTTACTCAGAACAGTTGGCACAGCTGACCGGGTCTACAACTCGCTTGTCTACCGGATTTACCGATGGAGGATGAGCAGGCCGTGATAGTGATGGCTCACCCTCGCGCCAATGCATTTTGGCCTGCGAAGGCCATTGATTGCTTGTTGATGATGTCACCGCTCTCCAAATAGGGTTGTTTAAGTGAGAGAACCTTACATTCGCTCTGCCTTCATCATAGAACGTTCGGCAGCTGCTTGGCAGCAGGCTTTGACTGATTTGCCAAACCCCCATCCTTTGCAGAGCTGGACATGGGCTGATTTCAAATCTCGATGGGGTTGGACGGCGACTCCTCTCCTACTTCAAGTCCTTGATGAGCCTGCTGGAAAACCTCCTCAAGCTGCTGCGATGCTGCTCAAACGGATCATCCCCCGAACCGGTATGTCCATCCTGTATGTTCCGAAGGGGCCGGTACTTGACTACAATGATCGCCCACTCCGCCGGGTTGTCCTGGCCCAGCTGGAGCAGGTGGCCCGGCAAGAGAAAGCGATTTTCATCAAGATCGATCCTGGTGTCATTCAGGCCTGGGGACTCGATGATGATCGCAAATCGCCAATTGGCGCGAAATTTATGGAAGAGCTCAAGGACCGCCAATGGCGTTTCTCCCATGATCAGGTCCAGTTTCGAAATACCGTTGAACTGGATCTCGAAAGGGATGAAGAAACACTCCTGGCCATGATGAAGCAGAAAACCCGCTATAACATACGGCTGGCGTCCCGAAAAGGGGTGGTTGTTCGCAAGGGCACGCCAGAAGATTTCGATATGATCGCCGGGATATATAGTGAGACGGCAGCCAGGGACGGCTTCACGATTCGATCGATGGACTACTACCTGGATGCCTGGCAAACGTTGTACGACGGAGGAATGGCCCAGCCCTTCATCGCCGAGTACGAGGATAAGGTTCTCGGTGCGATCATCGTCGTCCACAATGGTGAAAGAGCCCTATACATGTACGGTGCTTCAACCAACAAAGAACGAAAGCTCATGCCGAATCACCTCCTGCAGTGGGAGGCCATACGCTGGGCAAAAGACGCCGGCTGCAGGATCTATGACTTTTGGGGAGCACCCAACGAATTTGTCGCGGGTGATCCACTGTGGGGTGTGTGGCGTTTCAAGGCCGGATTCAATGGCCAGGTCGTCCGCCATATTGGGGCCTGGGATTTTCCAGCCCGGCCGTTCTTCTACTGGTTGTTTACGGCCGTAATTCCGAAATATCTCGACTTCATTCGCTCCAGGCGAGAAAGCGAGAACGATGCATCGGACGACGATCTCGAGTAGCCACATGCAGGTTGGCGCCGGCGAGCTCCCTTTGGCTTTCCATTCTGGCTATGTCGATTAGATTCGCTTGATGCCCTGTTCTACTCGAATTTTGTCGGCGATCATGGCTTGGTCCCCGACATTTACCAGGCAAAATCGAAAATAACAGTATCTCGATGGTTGGTTGCCGGGATTTCGCGAGAAGGATTCCCCTCGATCCTGCTCCTTCGCAGCTCCACCCCCAATTTATCGCATGAACTATCCATAAAAAACCTCCTCAAAATAGCCATCCGTGACTGGTGCTTCTCGCATTAGCATGGCCGCTAGAATGGCTTCCTAACGAATGTTTGGCGTCGATTGTGATAAATGTCACTAACAAAAATATGACAAATGTCGCTGATAAATGGAATCCCACCCCCTATACTATATTAGGTTATCCGGCTATCCGAATAAGCAAAAGAGGTGTAAATGTCAATTCCGCAATCTGATGAATTAAATCTACTTCACGTCCATGTCTGCCAGGCTTTGAGCGATCCTACCAGATTGCAAATCCTATATGCTCTCCACGATAAACCTCGCAATGTCACGACCATTGCGAGGTTGCTCGATATTCCCCAGTCCACCATATCGCGCCATCTGGCTGTCCTGCGCCAACGTTCTCTGGTCACTTCGAAGCGCAATGGTATGGCGGTGACCTATTCTCTGACTGATGTGCGCATCATCACGGTTCTCGATCTAATGCGCGACGTACTGCATGACCTTCTTAAACAACAATCGCTGGTAATCAGCTAAGGTATATACACATGAAAGGCTATAGATTTATCTGGATTGCTGGGCTCATCGTAACCCTGCTAATTGTCATCACCCCCATCATCGCCTTTGTTTACAAGGAACCAGTCTCGCATGAAGATCCTTGGGCGTCGATACCAGAACGACCTCCTGATATCGACCATTCTGACATTATTACTGGCCCATTTGAGAGTGGGAGAGAGGTGACTCAGGCCTGCCTGGAATGTCATGAGGATGCCGCTAACGAGGTCGTCCAGACTGTTCATTGGACCTGGGAAAGCGAGCCGGTCATGCTCGAGGGGCGTGATGAGCCGGTCACCATAGGCAAGAAGAACTCGATCAATAATTTTTGCATTGGCATTCAAAGCAACTGGACAGGATGCACCCGCTGCCACGCCGGCTATGGTTGGGAGGATGCAGACTTCGACTTCTCTGATGAAGAGAATGTGGACTGCCTGGTGTGCCATGAACAGACTGGCACATATATGAAAAGCAATTCCGGCTATCCTGATACGAGCGTTGATTTGGTTGCTTCTGCCCAAAGCGTCGGTACGCCATCTCGTACGAATTGCGGGAGCTGCCACTTCAATGGCGGCGGTGGCAACGCGATCAAGCATGGCGATTTGGATGGCAGTCTTCTATACCCAGTAGACGAGATCGACATTCACATGGGTCGATATGATTTCCAATGCATTGACTGTCACCAAACCGAAGAGCATCAAGTCAGCGGTCACAGCATATCAGTCAGCGTTGATGACGAAAATGAGATCGCTTGTACCGATTGTCATAGCTCAGCGGTCCACGAAGACGAACGCATTAACGACCACACAGATACCGTTGCCTGCCAGACGTGCCATATTCCTCAAGGGGCTGTACGAGAAGCTACAAAAATGGAATGGGATTGGTCAACCGCAGGACAGGATTTACCGGAAGATCCCCATGAATATCTCAAGATAAAGGGTAGTTTTGTCTACGAACAAAACTTCATGCCGGATTACGCCTGGTTCAACGGAGAGGCTGATCGCTACATCTTTGGAGATCCCATTAATCCGGATGAATCTACTGTCTTGAACATGCCCTATGGCGATCTCGACGACCCTGAGTCAAAGATCTGGCCATTTAAGATTCACCGGGCGCAGCAGATATATGACACTGAATACAACTACCTCCTCCAACCCAAGACCGTTGGCGAGGGGGGTTATTGGACCGAATTTGACTGGGACCTGGCGGCACGTCTCGGTTCGGAGGCAGTGGGAATGGAATATAGTGGGGAATATGGTTTCGCCCCCACAGAGATGTACTGGAACCTGTCCCATATGGTCGTACCAACCGAAGAAGCCCTCCAATGCAACGATTGCCATGGCGATAATGGTCGATTGGACTGGGAGCAATTGGGGTATTTTGGAGACCCACTTCGCTGGGGCGGACGTCAGCTAAACTCTGGCTAAATAGAATACAAGGAAATAGCAGACGACGATGTATAGATATTCAACCAAACCTGCCGCATTTCTGCGCCTGTATGTCATTCCGGGCCTACTTCGTATTCCGGGCCTACTTCGTATTCCGGGCTTACTTCGTATTCCGGGTTTGATTCTATTCCTGGTGGTATTGCTGCTAGCTCTATTCAGACCATCCTTCGCACAGGGATCCACCCTCCACCCGACCTATCCATTTCTTGACAACGAAGGCATAAATGTCCTCGAATCTGGAA